>JAWOIV010000069.1:0-5231 GCA_046484465.1 Gaiellaceae bacterium | reverse complement strand
GGATCTCCAGCTCGTCCGCGTCCTCGGGCGGAAGGTCGATCGCGTAGCACGGGCTCACGTACAGATCGACGTCCGGCTCGTAGCGGCGCCACTCGTCGATCGCGCGGTAAGCCGCGCCGACCTCGTCCGGCGTCGCGCGCTGCGCCGCCTCGAGCTTGATCCGCATGACGTCCGAGTACTCGTCCGCCCGGCTCGGGAACGTCCCTGCGTGCGACCGCAGCGCCTCGTGCTGGAACTGCGGCCACGTGTTCACCGTCGGCTCGGGCACGCGCGCCTCGACGACGCGGGCGCCGAGCCGCTCGAGGTCCACGACCCACTCCTCTGCGGCGTCGCTCGTCTCGGTCTCGCGCCCGTCGCCGATCCCGGGGGGCTGCCTCAGGAGGCCGACCGTGAGCCCCGCGAGGCGCGGCTCCGGGACGGGTCGCTCCGTGAGCACCGACCACATCCCCGCCACGTCCTCGACGCTCCGCGCCATCGGCCCGACGGTGTCGAGCGTGGGACAGAGCGGGAACACCCCGTCGAGCGGGATCAGCCCCCACTGCGACTTGAGCCCGACCGTCTGGCAGGCGGCCGACGGCAGACGGACCGAGCAGCCCGTGTCGGTCCCGAGCGCCAGCTCGCAGAGACCGGCAGCGAGCGCGGCCGCCGAGCCGCTCGACGAGCCGCCGGTCGTCTTTCCGGGATGGGTCGGGTTGCCGCAGGTGCCGTACCAGGGGCTCTGGCCGAGAACACTCCACGCGAACTCGGGGAGATGCGTCTTGCCGACGAGCACGGCACCGGCGTCGAGGAGGCGCTGCACCGCGAGTGCCGTTCGGTCCGGGACGTGTTCGGCGTAGAGGCGGGAGCCGTACGTCGTCCGGATCCCGGCGGTGTCGAAGAGATCCTTGACCGCAAGCGTCCGACCCGCGAGCGGGCCTGCTCTCGATGCGTCGGGCGCGGGCTCGGGCCCGCGCCCGACGCGCGTGATGAACGCATTCCAGGGATCACCGGTCATGCCGAGCACAGGCGCCAAGTTACAACTTGTAACTTGTTGAGGAAGACGAACGGCGCGCCTCGAAGTCCGGTTGCCGCACGGCTTGCGCGGGCAAGGAGGGCCCCCAAGTTACAAGTTGTAACTTGGGCCGAAGGCGCGCAGGGCGGCATGTCGAGCGGGGTGATGCTCACGACGCGAGCGCGACCGCGTCGATCTCGACCTTCGCCCGGGGAACGGCCAGGCCGCTCACCTCCACGAGCGTCGAGGCGGGTCGCGCAGACCCGAAGAACGCCTCCCGGAGCGGGTTGATCCGGGGCCGGTCGTCCACGTCGGTGAGGTAGACGCTCACCTTCACGACGTCCGCGGGCGCGCACCCGGCCGCATCCAGGATCCGCCCGAGCTCGCCGAGCACGAACCGGGCCTGCTCGACCGTGTCGTCGCTCACGAGCTCGCCCGTGGCGTCCACCGGAAGGATCCCCGCGACGAAGACGTGGTCGCCAGCGCGGACCGCGTCGGCCGAATGGGAGAGCTCCGGTCGCCCAGGTACGCGGAGCTCCGTGCGCGGATTCACCGCGGCACGAGCGCGACGCACTCGATCTCGACCTTCGCCCCCTCGACCGCGAGGCGGGGCACCTCGACGAGCGTCGACGCGGGACGCGTCGAGCCGAAGACCTCCTGCCGCACGGGGTTGATCTTCGGCCTGTCGTCGACGTCCGTGAGGAAGATCGTGACCTTGACGACGTCCTCGACGCCGCACCCGCCCGCTGCGAGGACAGCATGCATGGTGTCCAGCACCTGACGGGTCTGGGCCACGACGTCGTCGCCGCCGACGAGCCGCCCCTCGCCGTCGACTGCGACGATCCCCGAGACGAACAGCAGGTCGCCCGCACGCACCGCGTCGGTGAAGTGCGAGATCGGCTCGGCGAGCCCCTGGACGCGGATCTCCTCCCTCACGTCGCCCTCGCCCGCAGCTCGCTCAACTTCACGCGCGGGCTGATCCGCTCGGGATCGACAGGGAGCTCGAGCACGGCGGGCTTCCCCGAGGCGAGCGCGCGCTCGAACGCCGCCTCGAAGTCCTGTGTCCGCTCCACCCGCTCACCGTGGGCGCCGTATGCGCGGGCGAGCGCGGGGAAGTCCGGGTTCTCCAAGTCGGTGCCGATCACGCGGCCCGGGAAGACGCGCTCCTGGTGCATGCGAATCGTCGCGTACATCCCGTTGTTCACGAGGAGCACGACGATCGGGAGCTCGTACTGGACGGCGGTCGCGAGCTCCGGCGAGCTCATCACGAAGTCACCGTCGCCCGTGAAGCAGATCGCGACCCGGTCGGGGTGGACGAGCTTCGCGGCGATCGCGGCAGCGATGCCGTACCCCATCGAGCCCGACCGCGGGCACGCCTGCGTGCCGAACTGCGTGAACTCTGCGAAGCGGTGCGCCCAGACGGTGAAGTTGCCCGCGCCGCAGGTCTGGATCGCGTCCCCGGGGAGCCTCCGCCGCAGGAACGCCATGACCTCGCCGAGGTCGACCGGGCCTTCCATCTGCTCGTGCCGGAGGTTCTCCTCGTAGTCCGCCCGAGCTGCGCGCGTCCATTCGCGCCAGCGCGGCGCCGTCGCCCCCATCTCGCGCAGCTCTGCGGCGAACGCGGGCAGCGACGACGCGATCGCGAGCTCCGGCTCGTACACGCGGCCGAGCTCGTCGGGATCCGGATGGACGTGGATCAATCTCTGCGCCGGCCGCGGTGGCTCGAGCAGCGTGTAGCGCCGCGTCGGCACCTCGCCGAGCCGTCCGCCGATCGCGAGGACGAGATCCGCCTCCGCGAGCCGTGTCGCGAGCCGTTCGTCCATTGCGACGCCGAGCACGCCTGCATACGACGGAGACCGGTTGTCCACGAAGTCCTGGCAGCGGAACGCGCACGCCACCGGGAGATCACTCGCCTCGCAGAACGCAATGACGTCCTCCCCGGCCCGAGCTGTCCACCCGCCTTCGCCGACGACCACGAGGGGCCGCTCCGCTGCCGCAAGAAGCTCCCCGAGACGCTCCAGATCCTCCCCGCGTGGCCCGGAGCTCTCCACCTCGACGGGCACGCCGTCCGCGACCTCGGCCTCTTCGGCGAGAACGTCCTCCGGCAGCGCGAGCACGACCGGGCCGGGCCGCCCGCCGAGCGCCGTCGAGTACGCGCGCGCCATGTGCTCGGGGATCCGTTCGACGCTGTCGATCTCCCAGGCAGCCTTCGCGATCCCACCGAAGACCTCCGCGTAGTCGAGCTCCTGCCAGGCTTCGCGCCCTCGAAAGGCGCGCGGAACCTGGCCGACGAGGAGCAGCATCGGCGTCGAGTCCTGCCTCGCAGTGTGGACACCGACGGCTGCCTGGGTCGCCCCAGGCCCCCGTGTCACGAGGCAGATTCCGGGCTGCCCCGTCAGCTTTCCGTACGCCTCGGCCGCGTTCGCCGCCCCCTGCTCGTGGCGGCACGAGACGAGCCGAATAGACGAGTCGTAGAGCGCGTCCAGCACCGGCAGGAAGCTCTCCCCGGGCAGGCAGAACGCGAGGTCGGCGCCGTTCAACTCGAGCTGGTCGACGAGGATCTTGCCGCCGGTGCGCGTCACGACGAGAGCGACTCCTCGAGGAGAACGGTCGCGCGCTGCAGCTTCGGCTTCTCCTCGTCGGCAGGATCGAGGTAGCGGATCGTCCGCTTCCCCGCCCACTCGGCGGGGAGGAGCAGCACCCGCACGAAGGCCGTGTCCTCGGTCTCCGAGGCGGTCGCGCGCACGGGGTCGTCCGCAGCCTCGAGCCACGCCTCGCCGGCGCGATACGTCTGCGGCTCGCCCTGGCCGCGGTCGATCGTCAGCTCGCCGTGGAGAATCCGCCGGATTCCCGGTCCGGGATGCGCGTGCCGGTACGCCACGCCGCCCGGCGGGAAGTCGACGCGATCGCAGCGCACGACCCAGCTCGCCGCCGGGTCGAGCTCGACATCGATCGCGAGGGACGCACCTCGAGCCTTGTGGCTCAGAGCCACAAGGCCTGGGTCGTCTGCGTCGGCGCGCACGGCCCAGACGAGCGCAGGGCCGCGTACGGCGGCGGCGCCGACGTACGCCGAGCTCCGCTCGAGGTCGTAGACGACATGTGCGCCCTCTCCCGTCTCCACGCCCTCGGGATGCTCCTGGAACGCGAAGATCAATGGAAGTACTGGCCGCCGTCGATGACCATCGTCTGGCCCGTGATGAAGTCGGCCGCGGGCGTGCAGAGGAACACGACCGCACCGACGACGTCCTCGGGCACCTGGTCGCGCTGGATCGTGCGCGAGGCGACCGAGACGTCGCGGAGCTTCTCGACCACCTCGGGTTGCGCAATCACGCCGTCCGACATCGTGAACCCCGGCGCGACGCAGTTCACGTGGATCCCGTCCTTGCCGAGCTCCTTGGCGAGCGCGCGCGTGAACGCGACGATCGCGCCCTTGCTCGTGACGTAGTGGAGGAGGAACGGCACGCCGCGGAACGGGGTCCCCGAGGAGATGTTCACGACCTTCCCACCGCCCTGCTCGCGCATCACCGGCACGACGGCACGACAGGTCAGGAACATCGACGCGACGTTCACCTCCATCACGCGGCTCCACTCTTCCAGCGGGATCTCCGTGAACGGGCGCATCGCGAGCGAGGCATAGAGACCCGCGTTGTTGATCAGGATGTCGATGCGGCCGTGGCGCGCCCGCGTCTCCTCGACCATCGCGGCCACGCCCTCCTCGGAGGCGACATCAGCGCGAATGCCTCCCTCCGGCGGATTCAGGTCGGCAACGACGACGGCCGCACCCTCGGCCTCGAGCCCGCGGGCGATCGCGGCGCCGATCCCCTGGGCGCCGCCGGTGACGATGGCGACCTTGCCGTCGAGCGCGCTCATCTACTTCAGGGGGGAGAACGACGTGGGGACCATGATGCGGTTGCGCTGGGTGTGGATGAGCGGCTGGATCTTCGCGAGGAACACCTTCCAGCGCTCGTCGGCCTGGAGCAGCGCGCGGCGCTCCTCGCGGTCGGCGAAGCTGTCGTACGCCCAGATGTGGGTGTAGGTCGAGAGCTCCCCGACGTCGGTCGTGAAGGCACCGACGAACCTGCCCAGGAATTCCTGCTGGAGCGCGGTGCCCTCCGTCTCGTACAGCCGGACGAGCTCGGGGAGCTTGCCCGTGTACACGTGGTAGTCGCGCTGCTCGACGATCACAGTGGCTCTCCGATCCCGCCGACCGCCCAGTACTTGAGCTCGAGCCACTCGTTGA
>JAWOIV010000061.1:0-4707 GCA_046484465.1 Gaiellaceae bacterium | reverse complement strand
TTCCGGTGACGAGCATCCTGTAGCGGACACCGGCTCGGGAGCCTGGCGGCTTTCGTCGGCGAGGTGTCTGCTCAGGCGGCCGCGGCGGCCGGCTCGGCGAGCACCGAGCGCAGGAACTGGCCCGTGTACGACCCCTCCACGAGGGCGACGTCCTCGGGAGCACCGGTCGCGATGACCTCGCCGCCGTCGTCCCCGCCCTCGGGGCCGAGGTCGACGATCCAGTCGGCCTGCTTGATCACGTCGAGGTTGTGCTCGATGACGAGCACGGTGTTGCCGTTGTCGACGAGGCGCTGGAGCACCTCGAGCAGCTTCTCGATGTCGGCGAAGTGGAGACCGGTCGTCGGCTCGTCGAGGATGTACAGCGTCTTCCCGGTCGCCACCTTCGACAGCTCGGCGGCGAGCTTCACGCGCTGCGCCTCGCCTCCGGAGAGCGTCGTCGCGGGCTGGCCGAGCTTCACGTAGTCGAGCCCGACGTCGTGCAGCGTCTGCAGGCGGCGGCGGATCTTCGGGATCTTCGCGAAGAACGCGAGCGCCTCCTCGACCGACATCTCGAGCACGTCCGCGATCGACTTGCCCTTGAAGCGCACCTCGAGCGTCTCCTTGTTGTAGCGCCGGCCGTGGCACGTCTCGCAGGGGACGTAGACGTCGGGCAGGAAGTGCATCTCGATCTTGATCGTCCCGTCGCCCTTGCACGCCTCGCAGCGCCCGCCCCGCACGTTGAACGAGAACCGGCCCGGCTTGTAGCCGCGGATCTTCGACTCGGGCGTGAGCGAGTAGAGCTCGCGCACGTGCGTGAAGAGGTCCGTGTAGGTGGCCGGGTTCGACCGCGGGGTACGCCCGATCGGGCTCTGGTCGATGTCGATCACCTTGTCGAAGCACTCGATCCCCTCGACCGATTCGTGGTCGCCCGGCTTGACACGCATCCGGCTGAGCTGGTTCGCGAGCGCCTTGTAGAGCACCTCGTTGACGAGCGTCGACTTGCCCGATCCCGAGACGCCCGTCACCGCGACGAACCGCCCGACCGGGAAGTCGACGTCGATGCTCTTGAGGTTGTGCATCGAGGCGCCGCGCACCGAGAACCAGCCGCGCCCGTCCTCGCCGCGCCTGGGAGGGATGACGATGCGCCTCTCGCCGCTCAGGAACTGACCGGTCACCGACCCCTCGGTGCGGGCGATCTGCTCGGCCGTCCCCTCCGCGACGACCTCTCCCCCGTGCTCGCCTGCACCCGGCCCCATGTCCACGAGCCAGTCGGCCGCGTGCATCATCTGCTCGTCGTGCTCGACGACGAGCACGGTGTTGCCGAGGTCGCGCAGGCGCTCGAGAGTGGCGATGAGCTTCCCGTTGTCGCGCTGGTGGAGGCCGATCGACGGCTCATCGAGGATGTACAGGACGCCGACGAGCTGCGAGCCGATCTGCGTGGCGAGCCGGAGGCGCTGCGCCTCGCCGCCCGAGAGCGTCTTCGCCGCGCGGTCGAGCTGGAGATACCCGACGCCGACGTTGTCGAGGAACGTCAACCGCTCGCGGATCTCCTTCACGATCCTGTGGCCGATCAGCTCCTCGGTCGTCGTGAGCTCGAGCTCGTCGAGGAACGCGAGCGCCCGGGTCACGGACATCCGCGTGAACTCGTGGATCGACTTCTCGCCGACGGTGACCGCGAGCACCTCGGGCTTGAGGCGCGCCCCGCCGCACTCCGGGCAGGCGCGGAAGCTCATGTACTCCTCGATCCGATCGCGCTGCTGCGAGGAGTCCGTCTCGCGGTAGCGCCGCTGCAGGTTGTTGACGAGCCCTTCGAAGGCGGCCGTGTACTGGCGCCTGCGCCCCATGCGGTTGCGGTACGTGACGAAGAGCTTCTCGCCGTCGGTTCCGTAGAGGAACTTGCCCTGCTGCTCGGCGGTGAGGTCGCGCCAGGGAACGTCCAGCGGCGTCTCGTACCGCTCGGCGATCGCCTCGATGATGCTCTCGTAGTACCCCTGCCCGCCGATCGTCCAGGGGACGAGCGCGCCCTCCTCGATCGAGAGCGACGGGTCGGGGACGAGCAGGTCGGGGTCGATCTCGAGCTGGGCGCCGAGGCCGGTGCAGCGCGGGCAGGCCCCGTGCGGCGAGTTGAAGGAGAAGACGCGCGGCTCGAGCTCCGGGAGGGAGACGCCGTGCTCGGGGCAGGCGAAATTCTCGGAGAAGGTCATGCTGTCGCCCTCGAGCACGTCGATGACGACGAGCCCCTCCGCGAGCGAGGTCGCGGTCTCCACCGACTGCGTCAGCCGCTGGCGCAGGTCGGGCTTCATCACGAGCCGGTCGACCACGACCTCGATCGTGTGCTTGAACTTCTTGTCGAGCTCGATCTCGTCCTCGAGCAGCCGCTGCTCGCCGTCCACCTTGACCCTCGTGAAGCCGTCGCGGCGGAGCTCCTCGAGGACGTCCTTGAACTCGCCCTTCCGGTCGCGCACGACCGGCGCGTTGACCGTGAACTTCGTCCCCTCGGGCAGGCGGAGCACCTGCTCGACGATCTGGTCGAGCGACTGCCCCGCGATCGGGCGGCCGCAGATGGGGCAGTGCGGGCGCCCGACGCGCGCGTACAGGAGGCGCAGGTAGTCGTAGATCTCCGTGACCGTGCCGACCGTCGAGCGCGGATTTCGGGAGGTGGTCTTCTGGTCGATCGAGATCGCCGGCGAGAGCCCGTCGATGGAGTCCACGTCCGGCTTCTCCATCATCTGCAGGAACTGCCGGGCGTACGCGGAGAGCGACTCGACGTAGCGGCGCTGTCCCTCGGCGTAGATGGTGTCGAACGCGAGCGACGACTTCCCCGAGCCCGAGAGCCCGGTGATGCACACGAGCGCGTACCGCGGGATGCGAACGGTGACGTTCTTCAGGTTGTGCTCGCGGGCACCGTGGACGACGAGCGCATCGGCCTGGCTCATGAGGGCGACATTCTACCCAGTCGAACAGATGTTCGTTCCGCGCTATGCTGGATCGAAGCGAGCAGGAGGTGGCACATGTCAGATGCCGGTCTCTTCATCGGCTGGGGCGAGACCGTACGCGGCCGCGAGGGCGAGGCGGTCAGGACGTTCGGTGAGACGATCGAGTACCTCGCCGGCCTGCAGGCGGACGGGGCGATCGAGAGCTTCGAGCCCGTCTTCCTCGAGCCGCACGGGGGCGATCTCCAGGGGTTCTTCTTCCTCCGGGGCGACGCGGAGAAGCTCGCGACGCTTCGGGTCGACGAGGACTTCGCGGCCATGATCATGCGCGCCGGGCTGATCGCCGACAACGTCGGCGTCGTCGGCGCGAGCACGGCCGCGCGCCTCGAGCGCCTGATGGAGCGGTACACGGAAGCCGTCGGCGCTTTCGCCTAGGACCTCACGAGCGAGCGGCATGCGCACATATGAGCGCATGCCGCTCGCGCACTCCGGCGTTCCGCGGGTTCGTGCGTCTACCGCCGGGCGGTGCGCCAGCGGCCGAAGATGAGGCCGCCTACCGTGAACCCGAGCCCGAAGGTTCCCAGCGCGAATGCCCCGACGGCGATGAACTTGCGCCACACGGAGAGACGCTGCCAGCGACCGAGAACCTCCGCTTCCTCGGCCGACAACGGCTCGCCACGGCGCTGCTTGCGCGCGGCGCCCCCGGCCTGGAGGCCGAGGTAGATGTCGTCGAAGAGCTCGGGCGCGTCGCTCGACACGTTGCGAGTGTACCCCCTCGCCCGGCGGTGAAACGCATTCCGCGGCTAGAGTCCGCGCCCGTGAATCCCGCGCTCACGGAGCTGAAGCAGCGCCTCGGCGAGGTCATCGACCTGGGGCGCACGCAGGCCGTCCTCTACTGGGACATGGAGGTCTTCATGCCGCCCGGCGGCGGGAGCTCCCGTGCGATGCAGCTCGCGACGCTCTCCTCCGTCATCCACGAGCGCATGATCGACGACCGGATCGGCGAGCTGCTCGGCGCGCTGGAGCCGTACGCGGCATCGCTCGCGCCCGACTCCGACGACGCGTGCCTCGTTCGTGTCGCGCGGCGCGACTGGGAGAAGACGCGCCGCGTCCCGACCGAGCTCGTTGCCGAGTTCACGAAGACGCAGGCCGAGTCGTACGAGGCGTGGGTCAAGGCGCGCGAGAGCGACGACTTCGCCTCCTTCCGGCCGTGGCTCGAGCGCATACTGGAGCTCCGGCTCCGCTACGTCGAGTGCTTCGCGCCGTACGACGACCCGTACGACGTGCTCCTCGACGACTACGACGAGGGCATGCGGACGGCCGATGTGCGCGAGATCTTCGCGCTGCTCCAGCCGGAGCTCGTCGCGCTCGTCGCCGAGCACGCGGCGGACGACGAGGAGGATCCCTTCCGCGGCCCGTTCACGATCGCCGCGCAGGAATCGCTCTCGCGCGAGCTCGTCGAGCGCATGGGCGCGACGTGGGATCAGTTTCGCCTCGACGTCACCGTGCACCCGTTCGAGACCGCGTTCGGGCTCGGCGACATCCGGCTCACGACCCGCTACTCGGAAGATGACGTCCTCTCGCTCTTCACCGCCATGCACGAGGGCGGGCACGGGCTCTACGAGTGGGACTCGAGCCCGACGCTCGACAGGACGCCGCTCTGCGGCTGCTACTCGGCGACCCTGCACGAATCGCAGAGCCGCCTCTGGGAGAACGTCGTCGGACGCTCGCTCCCCTTCTGGCGCTGGTTCTACCCGCGTGTGCAGGAGGCGTTCCCGTCGCAGCTGCGCGGAAC
>JAWOIV010000004.1:0-6108 GCA_046484465.1 Gaiellaceae bacterium | reverse complement strand
CCGCAGCACGTTCCGCTCGAGCGTACCCAGGCGGTCGGCCGGCCAGTCCTCGGAAGCCTCGGTGATGCGTGCGTCCAGCGCGTCGGCGCGCGCTGAGACCGCCTCCGCGAGTGACTGCGCAAACTCGTCCGGCTCCTCGCCGAAGAGCGACGCCAGCGGCTGCCCCGTCAGATCCCACTGGTAGAGGAGGAAGAGCGCCTGCCGGCGTCCCGCTCGCCGTCCCGTCGTCATGCGGCCGAGAGGGACGGGACGCGGCCCTCGAGTGCGGCGAGCGTCGAGGTCGAGTAGTCACCCGAGGTGAACTCGGGAGATGCGAGCACGTCGAGCGAGACCTCTCGCGTCGTCGGGATGCCGGAGACCTCGAGCTCGGACAGCGCACGCCGCATGCGGTGGATCGCCGCGGGTCGCGTCTCGTCCCACACGCTCACCTTCGCGACGAGGGAGTCGTAGTACGGAGGGATGGCCAGGCCTTCGACGATCCCGGTGTCCACCCGCACGCCGGGGCCGAGCGGCGGACGGAAGGTCACGATTGTGCCGGGGGCAGGAGCGAACGCACGAGTCGGATCCTCGGCGTTGATGCGCACCTCGATCGCATGGCCGCGGCGCGGCGCGCGCCCGGTCACGGAAACGCGCGCCCCCGCGGCGATCCGCACCTGCTCCCGCACGATGTCGATCCCGGAGACCATCTCCGTCACGGGGTGCTCGACCTGAAGCCGGCAGTTCACCTCGATGAAGTGGAACGCGCCGTCCGGGCCCAGCAGGAACTCGAACGTTCCGGCGTTCCGGTACCCGATGGCCACGCACGCCTGCTCCACCGCGCTCTCCATCTTCTCGCGCAGGTCGGGGTCGAGTGCCACTGATGGCGACTCCTCGATCAGCTTCTGGTGACGCCGCTGGATCGAGCACTCCCTTTCGCCCATCGTCAGGACGCCGCCCTCAGCGTCGCAGAGAACCTGGATCTCGACGTGGCAGCCGCTGGCGTCGCTCTTCGGCGAGGAGCCGGACGAGTTCGCGCAGTCACTCGCGGAGGCGGTCGCAGCGCGCGCCGACGCGCTGGACGCACGCATCACCGAGGCTTCCGAGGACTGGCCGGCCGACCGCCTGGGTACGCTCGAGCGGAACGTGCTGCGGATCGGCGTGTACGAGATCGAGGGAGAGACGGTGCCACCCGAGGTGGCCATCAACGAGGCGGTCGTTCTTGCGAAGCGATATGCGTCGGAGGACGCCGCGCGGCTGGTGAACGGCATCCTCGGCACCATCGCACGCGACGTTGCGGCTGCAGGAGGTCCCCGAGGATGAGCGACGTCGAACAATCTCTGGGCCGCGCGGAGGAGCTCCTCGGCCGGCTCAACGAGCGTCGCGAGGAGCTGGAGCGCCTGGCCGCAGCCGACGACGTCGACGGCGACGCGGTAGTCGAGCTCGTCTCGGAGCTCGCGGAGCTCGCGAAGGAGATCGAGGCCGAGCTCACCCGTGCCCGGACGATCGCCGATGCGGCCGGCTGACGAGCTGCGCGAACGGGTCGAGGAATACCTCGGCGCACTCCGGTTCCTGCCCGACCTCGGAGAGCTCGAGGCAGCTCTCCGCTACGGGCTGGAGTCGGGCGGCAAGCGCGTGCGGCCGGTTCTCTGCCTCGCCGTTGCCGAGGCCGCAGGCGCCGACGTCGATGCCGCGCTCCCTGCAGCCGCTGCTGTCGAACTCGTGCACACCTTCTCGCTCGTGCACGACGACCTGCCATGCATGGATGACGACGACGAGCGGCGCGGTCGACCGAGCGCGCACGTCGCCTTCGGTGAGGGAGTGGCATTGCTCGCCGGTGATGCCCTGCTCGCGGAGGCGCTTCGGCTCGCGCTCTCCTACGACGACCGGCGCATCGCCCGAGAGCTCGTCGAAGCGACGCTCGGGATGATCGGCGGCCAGCATCTCGACATCACGGACCCGGACGCCGACCTGATCGCCGTTGATCGCCTCAAGACGGGGCGTCTCTTCCGTGCGTCCGTCGGCCTCGGGCTGCTCGTCGCGGGCGTCCCCGACGCGGAGCAGGAGCCCTGGCGTGCGTTCGCCGACGAGCTCGGGCTGCTCTTCCAGCTGGTGGACGACCTGCTCGACGGCGACGGGCTCGTGGAGCGGCTCGGCGCCGACACGACGCGCGGCCTGGCCGACGCTGCAGCGGAGAGGGCGACGGCGCAGCTCGGTGCGCTTCCGGTGGACACGTCCATCCTCGCCGCTCTCGTCGACGAGCTCGCCGTTCGCACCGGCTGAGGGATGGACATCCGGCGATCGCCGGCTACCATCCGACGTCCTCGAACAGACAGGATCGCGTGCGTTCTCACTCTTGCGCGCCCTCCGTCGCGTCTCACCTCATGTCGAACCTCCGCCGCAGATCGCTGCTCGTCCTCGCGCTCGCCGCTCTTGCCGGCGGGCTCCACGCCGCTCCGGTCGTCGCCGCTCCGGGAGGAGTTGGCGAGCGGAAGCGCCCGAACGGCCGCGTCCTCCGATCGGCTGCACCCAGCTCCGGTGAGCGCGCCGCGCGCATCGCTCTCACCGCGGTTGGCACGCCGTACCGCTACACGGGCGGCTCGCCGACGAGCGGGTTCGACTGCTCCGGGCTCGTGCGCTGGTCGTACGGCCGGCTCGGGATCGACCTGCCGCACAGCTCGTACGCGCTCGCACGGGAGGGGCGGAGCGTTCCGCGGAGCGCTGCCAGGCCCGGAGACGTTCTCCTCTTCGACGGGCTCGGGCACGTCGGCCTCTACCTGGGCGCCGGGCGAATGGTGCACGCACCTGAGTCGGGTCGCCGGGTCGAGGTCGTACGGCTCGACCTTCAGAGGTACGGCGCGCGCCTGGTCGGCGTGCGCCGCGTCGCTCCGGCGTGAGAGCGGCGCCTGCCGAGCACGATCACCTTCCGACAGACTGCGCACATGAAGAAGCGCCTCGACGTGCTCCTCGTCGAGCGGGGCCTGGCCGAGACGCGGAGCAAGGCACAGGCGCTCGTCCTCGCCGGGCTCGTGCCCGGGCATTCGAAGCCGGGCGAGCAGGTGGACGAGAACGCGGAGCTCGAAGTCGGGTCGTCGCCTCCCTACGTATCGCGCGGCGGCGTGAAGCTGCAAAACGCGCTCGACGCCTTCGGGGTCGAGGTCTCCGGCCGCGAGTGCGCGGACGTCGGAGCATCGACCGGGGGCTTCACCGACTGTCTCCTGCAGGCGGGTGCCGCCCGTGTCGCTGCGATCGACGTCGGCTACGGGCAGCTCCACCCGCGGCTGCGTGCCGACCCGCGGGTGACGGTGCTCGAGCGCACGAACGTGCGAGAGCTGCGCGAGCTCCCGTTCGCTCCCGATCTCGTCGTCTGCGACGTCTCGTTCATCTCCGTTCGGAAGGCTCTTCCCCCGGTCCTCGCGCTCGCGACGCCCGCCTGGGAGGCGCTCGTCCTCGTCAAGCCGCAGTTCGAGGCAGAGCGGGCGCTCGTCCGCAAGGGCGTCGTGCGCGACCCCGACGTGCAGCGAAAGGCGATCGAAGGTGTCGTCGACGCCGCGCGAGGGTGGGGTGGTCGGACGGTGGGGGTCGTAGACTCAGGGCTGCCGGGACCGAAGGGGAACCGGGAGTTCTTCGTCCATCTCGTCCACCGCACCGACGCCACGAGCCCCGATGACATCGACCGCTGGATCCGGGATGCAGTCGACGCGCCCTGAGAAGGTGGCCCGCGCTGCGGTCGTCACACACGGCCAGCCCGGCCAGATCGGCGCGGGGCTTGCACGGCTGCAGGCGGTCGCGCACGAGCACGGCGTCGAGCTGCTGCTGCCGCCCGACGAGGCCGAGAAGCACGGGGCCGAGAAGCACGGGGCCGACCCGGCACACGACGTGGACCGTGCCGACATCGCGGTCGTTCTCGGGGGCGACGGGACGGTCCTCCGCGCACTCATGCGCTTCCTCGGAACGGGCACGCCCGTCGTGGGTGTCAACTTCGGCCGGGTCGGGTTCCTCAGCTCCATGGGGCGGCGGGAGCTCGAGGCGGGCATGGCACGGGTGTTCGCCGGCGAGTACGACGTGGTCGAGCTCCCGACCCTGGAGGTGGAGCACCCGGACGGGGTCGGCCGGGCCGTGAACGACGTGGTCGTCACGAGTGCGGAGCTCGGCCGTATGGTCGAGCTCGAGCTCGTCGTCGGAGGAGAGGAGCTGGGCCGGCAGCCGTGCGACGGGATCATCTGCTCGACGCCCTCGGGCTCGACCGCGTACAACCTCTCGAACGGCGGCCCGGTGCTCGTCTGGGGCCTCGAGGCGATGGCGTTGACGTACATCGCCGCTCACTCCCTGCGCGCCCGACCGCTCGTGCTTCCACCCGGCGCCGACGTGATCGTCTGGAACCGCACACGTGATGTCGACGCGGGAGTGCTCGTCGACGGGCACCGCGTGTCGACGCTCGGAAAGGCCGAGCGCGCCGTGATCCGCATCGGTGCCGAGCGGTCGCTGCTCGCGACGCTCCCCGAGGCGACCTTCGTGCGGCGCTACCGCCAGGCCTTCGCGTCGTAGCACGACGGTGGTCGAGCAACGCCCTGCGGTGTCGGATGGGCGGGTCAGCGGCTCGCGTCGGTGCGTAGCGGGCGAGCGAGAAGACGAAGTACCGCAAATTGCGCCAAGTTCGTCGAGCGCGGTGCTTGACCGACGAGACCCGTGTCCCTAGAGTCGTCGATGCACCGAGTACGGAGCGTCTGAGGTCGATGGCTCTCCGAGAGGCAACCGCTTCGGCGGAGGTCGATCGAAGAGCCGGACGAAGTCGCCACCGGCTCGGTGCATTTTCGTGGTCCCATCACATCCGGCGTGTGCGATCGAGCCGCTTGTATGTCAGCTCGAGTCGGGTACTGTCGCCGCGTGACCGATGCTTCGTAGGCTCCGCCGGCTTTCGCCCAGAACGCTGTAGCCGTGCGGGGTTCCGACCTCGCAGGCCTCGTCTGGCTAGGGGTTGGCTAGGTTCGAGCTACTCGTCCGCGACGACCTAGGCGCACGACGCCTTCCTGATGCGACGCGGCATGACTCCTGCCGAGACGCTCTTCGTCGGCTTGCTGGCTCCGGGCGAAGACGAAGCCAAAGCCGCTGCGCTACTCGCCGAAGAGTTCGCCGCCGGCTACGGGCTCGACGAGAGGGCTGTCGAGCTCTCGAAACGCGGCGGCGCTCGGGAGCTTCGAGGCCGAGAACGACGCCGGGTGACTGGGCGCGCGGCGACGGGGAGCCATGCCAGCAGCCCCCCGTCGACCCAATCCGCGTGACGCTCAGGTCACGGTTGCGCAGACGGCGTATCCGGTCATCGTCCAGCTTCCGGCTGAACTTCGAACGGTCGCCACGTCCCAGCCGCCGCCATTCACTGTCGGCCTGCTGCGAAAGACGTACGGACCAGCCGCACTGGTCGCGTCGTTAGTGGAGCCGCCTCCGAGCGCCCTCTTCCCGGATGGGCAACTCACGGTCAAGGTGTTGAAGAGCGCGCCGGTGACACTGTTCGTCGCCGTGACGATCTGGTATCCACTGACGCCGGTTGGCCCGGCGGGTCCCGCTGCACCCGCCGGTCCCCGCGGGCCGGCGGGTCCCTGGGCGCCTTGCGGGCCCGCAGGCCCCGGGGTCCGCGCGTTCGGAGCGAGCTTGTCGAGCGTGACCGCGCCGTTACGGATCTTCGGCGCGGTTACTGCGTTGTTGCGGATCTTGGGAGTCGTCACTGCGTTGTTTCGTAGCTGGGGTGTCCCCACGCTGTTCCGTGCGAGTTGGGCGATGTCGGCGGCACCGGTTCCCGAGAGCGCGAGGAACAGGCCGAGACCGGCAACGACCAGTGCGGGAGAGGGACGACGCATCCGGAACCTCCTGTTAGTCGGTGCGCTCACCGTAATAGAGGTCTGCCGGAGAGGCCACGCCGAACCGAGGTTCTGGTCCGAGGAGATGCCGCGCGGCTATAGACCACGCACCCGGCCGCCCAACGAGGCGGTTTCCGCGTGAGTGGCGCCTGCTGTCATGCTGCCGGTCGTGCTTCGTAGGCTCCGTATCGAGAACCTCGTCCTCATCCGCGAGGCGGAGCTCGAGCTTGCGCCTGGCTTGAATGCGGTGACAGGTGAGACCGGTGCGGGAAAGACG
>JAWOIV010000112.1:0-8308 GCA_046484465.1 Gaiellaceae bacterium | reverse complement strand
GCGCCGCGCCAGGGTCCTGCGATGCTTGCGAAGTTGCGACCGTCGTCGGTGTCGCGCAGGAGACGGAAGGTGACTCCCGGATGCTCGAGCGCCATCCGATCGACGTTCTCCTGCCAGCGGCGAGCGAACTCTTCCTCCTTGCCCTTCTTGGCGATCCAGGTCCCCGTCGTATACACGGCCTCTCCTCTCGTAGCCTGAATCCATTATCGCCCCTGGAATCACGGTAGATTTCCGCGGCCATGCTGGTCGGAGTCGCCAAGGAGATCAAGCCGCAGGAGCACCGGGTCGCGCTGACCCCTGCGGGCGCGCGTGAGCTCGTCCAGCGTGGGCACGAGGTGCTCGTCGAGCATGGAGCCGGCGTCGGCAGCGCGTTCGCCGACGAGGCGTACGAGCGTGCAGGCGCGAGGCTCGCGTCCGTCGACGACGTCTGGTCGAAGGCCGATCTCCTCCTGAAGGTGAAGGAGCCGATCGAGCCCGAGTACGCGAGGCTGCGCGAGGGCCTCACGCTGTTCACGTACCTCCACATCGCGGCCGACGAGCCGCTCACTCGTGCGCTCGTCGCCTCCGGCATCACGGCGATCGCCTACGAGACGGTAGAGACCGACTCGGGTGGGCTCCCGCTCCTCGCGCCGATGAGCGAGATCGCCGGACGCCTCGCGTCCCAGGCCGGGGCGCACTACCTCGAGAAGCCGAAGGGCGGCCGCGGGATCCTTCTCGGCGGCGTCGCGGGCGTCTCGCCCGCGCGCGTCGTCGTCATCGGCGGCGGCATGGTCGGCTACAACGCCGCGGTCATCGCGATCGGGATGGGAGCGCAGGTCACGATCCTCGAGCGCTCGGTCGACCGCATGCGCTACCTGGAGCAGATCCTGAGCGGGCGCGTCACGCTGCTGATGTCCTCGAGCCTCCAGGTCGAGGAGTCCCTCAAGGAAGCCGACCTCGTCATCGGCGCCGTGCTCATCCCGGGCGCGCTCGCGCCGAAGCTCGTCACCCGGGAGATGCTCACCGCGATGAAGCCGGCCAGCGTGCTCGTGGACGTCGCCATCGACCAGGGTGGTTGCGCCGAGACCTCTGGGCCGACCACGCACGACGATCCCGTGTACGTCGTCGAGGACGTCATCCACTACTGCGTCGCGAACATGCCCGGCGCGGTTCCCATCACCTCGACCCGCGCGCTGACGAACGTCACGCTGCCGTACGTCGAGCAGATCGCCGACAACGGATCACGCGCGGCGATTCGGCAGAACGCGGAGATCGCACGGGGGGTGAACGTGCTGGGCGGGCGCATCACCTACGAGGCCGTTGCAGAGGCGCACGGCCTCGACTACTCGCCGCTCGACGACGCCCTCGGCGCCTGAGACGTCAGGCGGTACCGCGCTTGGCCCGGCGGTAGAGACGCCCGCCGACACTGCCGTCGCTCGCCTTCCCACCGTTCGAGGGCCCTTCGTGCGTGCCGTTCCCCTCGGGGTTCTTGGGTGTCCGCACGGTCGGGAAGATCTTGATCACGGCCCAGGTGATGAGCGCCGCGAGCCCGACGATGGCGAGGATGTACGCGACGAGCAGGAGGATGCCGAGGGCGCGATCCAAAGCCGACGTACAATACCCCCGTGCCACGGGCGTGCGTGATCGTGCTCGATGCCGTCGGCGCAGGTGAGTTGCCGGACGCGGCGGAGTACGGGGACGAAGGCTCCAACACGCTTGGCAACGTGGCCCGCGCCGTCGGAGGCCTCGACCTGCCCAATCTCGAGGCGCTCGGGCTCGGGAACGTGATGCCGCTCGACGGCTGCCCACCGCAGCCCGGAGCGCCCGCTGTCGCCGGGCGCCTGGTCGCGCGCTCCAAGGGCAAGGACACGACGACGGGGCACTGGGAGTTGATGGGGATCGTCACTCCGACGGCCTTTCCGACCTACCCGCACGGTTTTCCCGACGACGTGATCGACCCGTTCATGAACCGCACGGGGAGGGCCGTCCTCGGGAACAGGCCGGCCTCGGGGACGGAGATCATCCAGGAGCTCGGCGAGGAGCACCAGCGGACCGGGAAGTGGATCGTCTACACGTCGGCCGACTCCGTCTTCCAGATCGCCGCTCACGAGGAGACGATCCCGCTCGAGGAGCTATACGAGGGCTGCCGTGTCGCACGCGAGATCCTGAGCGGTCGCCATGCGGTCGGACGCGTGATCGCCAGGCCGTTCGTGGGCGAGCCCGGGCACTACGAGCGGACGCCGAACCGGCACGACTTCTCGCTCGAGCCGCCGCGCCCCAACTACCTCTCGTCCGTTCGCGCAGCGGGGGGCACGGTGCACGGAGTGGGGAAGATCTCCGACATCTTCGCCGGCCAGGACGTGGACGAGTCGCATCCGACGAAGTCGAACGTCGAGGGGATCTCCACGACGATCGAGCTCCTCGAGGGCATCGACGAGGGTCTCGTCTTCGTCAACCTCGTCGAGACCGACATGCTCTGGGGCCACCGGAACGACCCGGTGAACTTTCACCGCTGCTTGCAGGACTTCGACCGCCGGTTGCCCGACATCCTCGAAGCGCTCCGTCCCGGCGACCTGCTCGTCCTCTCCTCGGACCACGGCTGCGACCCGACGACGCCGTCGACCGACCACTCGCGCGAGCACGCCCTGCTCCTGGCCTACGCGGCCGGTCGCAACGCCGCCGGCCGGGTTCACGAGGAGGGCGAGTTCGCCGACGTCGGCGCCACGGTGAACGCCTGGCTCGGCGGCAAGGCCCCGGGGAAGAAGCTCCCCGGCCGAGGCATCGAGCTGTGATCCGCGCATCGGATCTGATCGAGCGGAAGCGCGACGGGGAGGAGCTCTCCGACGAGGAGATCTCCGAGCTCGTCCTCGGCTTCACGCGCGGAGCGATACCGGACTACCAGATGGCCGCCTTTTCCATGGCCGTCTTCTTCCGGGGCCTGAACGGCCGCGAGACGTACGCGCTGACCGACGCGATGGTCCGCTCGGGCGACACGATCGACCTCGGCCACGCTCTCGGCCGCCGAGTGGTCGACAAGCACTCGACGGGCGGAGTGGGCGACAAGACCTCCATCGCGGTCGCTCCCATCGTCGCGGCATGCGGCGTGCCGATCGGGAAGATGTCCGGGCGCGGCCTCGCCCACTCGGGCGGGACGCTCGACAAGCTCGAGTCGATTCCAGGCATGCGGGTCGAGCTCTCGATCGACGAGTTCATCGCACAGGTCCGCGACGTCGGTGTCGCAATCGTCGGGCAGACCGATGACCTCGTGCCAGCCGACAAGAAGCTCTACGCGCTCCGCGACGTCACCGCCACGGTGGACATCAACCCGTTGATCGCCTCGTCGATCATGTCGAAGAAGATCGCGACAGGCGCCGATGCGACCGTGCTCGACGTCAAGGTGGGCGACGGCGCCCACGGGAAGAGGACGCTCGACGAGGGGCGCGTCCTCGGTGAGCAGATGATCGACCTCGGACGGCGGGCGGGCCTCGAGGTCGTGTGCCTCCTCACCGACATGGATCACCCGCTCGGTGCAGCGGTCGGGAACGCGCTCGAGATTCGGGAGGCAGTCGACACGATCGGTGGAAAAGGGCCTCCCGACTTCACGGAGCTCGTCGTCGACGCGTGTGCTCGCCTGCTTGCGCTCTCCGACCTCGGGATCGACGTCGAAGAGGGCCGGCGCCGCACGGAGACGGCGATGGTGGACGGATCCGCCACGGCCGCGTACGAGCGCTGGATCCGGGCGCAGGGAGGAGATCCCGACCTCTCCGTCCTCCCGACGGCGCCCGTCGTGCGCGAGGTGCTCGCCCCCCGAGAAGGCGTCGTGAGCCGGCTCGGAGCACTTGCCGTCGGCAACGCCGCTCTCGAGCTCGGTGGTGGCCGTCGGACGAAGGACGACGAGATCGACCACGCGGTCGGCGTCGTCTGCCGCGCGAAGCGCGGTGCAGCGATCGGGCAGGGCGACGTGCTGGCGGAGGTCCACGCGCGCGACGACGCGTCGGCGGAGCGAGCGGTCGGCACAGTCGTCTCCGCGTACGAGATTGGCCACGAGACCACGCGCGAGCATGGCATCCTGCTGGACGTCCTGGGGTAGCCAGCGCCGCCGACGTGCCGGAGCTCCCCGAGGTCGAGACGATCCGAGCGCAGCTCGCGCCGCGTCTCGAGGGAAGGACGCTCCGGCGCGTGGAGATCCTCGACCCGCGCCTGACGAGGCCGCACGACCGGCTTGTCGTTGCCGCTGAGCTCGAGGGCGCGCGTGCAGTCGGGGTCGAGCGCAGAGGGAAGTACCTCCTCGTCCGCCTCGACACCGGGCTGGCGCTGCTCGTGCACCTGCGGATGACCGGCAGCTTCGGCTTCTCGCCCGTGAGCCACGAGCGGGCAGTGCTCGAGCTCGACGACGGCTCGCGGCTCGTGTTCCGCGACGTCCGCAGGTTCGGGACGTGGCTCGTGCTCGACGTCGCTGATCTCGACCACTACCTCGCTGCGAAGAACGGCCCCGAGCCGCTCGGCTCGCGCTTCACCGCCGCTTGGCTGGCAGCCCAGCTCGCGAGGCGAGGAGCTGCGCTGAAGGCGGTGCTCCTCGACCAGCGCGTCGTCGCGGGCCTCGGGAACATCTACGCGGACGAGGCGCTCTGGCGCGCCCGCGTCAGTCCTCTCCGTCCGGCGAACGAGCTGTGCTCGGAGGAGGTCGCGAGGCTCCATCGCGCGATCCGTGCAGCTCTGCGAGTCGGCATCGAGCGGCAGGGCTCGACCCTGCGCGACTACGCGACCCCGGACGGCTCCGCTGGGTCGATGCAGCACGAGTTCCACGTCTACGGGCGCGAGGGCGCGCCGTGCGACCGGTGTGGCACGCCGATCACGAAGACACGCGTAGGCGGGCGCGGCAGCTGGTACTGCCCCCGCTGCCAGCCGTGGACGCCAGACGTCGCGTAGCCTGAGACCGTGTCGGGCAGCGAGCACGGCTTCACCGCGGTGGACGACCAGGAAGACCCGTCCTCGTGGATCGGCGTGCTCGACCGCGTTCGTCGCGAGCCCGCGTATGCTGCGTACAAGGCGCGTATCAGCGACCTGCTCCGTCCCGTGCGAGGCGAGCGGTACCTCGAGGTCGGCGTCGGCACCGGTGACGACGCGCTCGCGGTCGCCTCGCGGTTTCAGATCGCGATCGTGGGCGTCGACCGCTCTGCGACGATGGTCGAGGAGGCTCGACGACGAGGTCTGACGGAGGCGCACGTTGCAGATGCTTGTGCCCTGCCCTTCGCGGACGGGACGTTCGCTGGAGCCTGGGCCGATCGTGTGTTCCAGCACCTCCAGGATCCGCGAGCCGCTCTCGGCGAGATCGTGCGGGTCACGAGCCCGGGCGGCCGTCTCGTCGTCGCAGACCCGGACTACGACACGCAGGTCCTGGAGCTCGAGGACCAGGAGCTTGCCCGCAGGATCCTGCGGTTTCGCGCGGACCACGCACTTCGCAACGGAACCCTCGCCCATCGCATGGGTGGGCTGTTCACCCGCGCTGGGCTCGTGGACGTCGCCGTCGAGGCGGTGCCCGTCGTCCTGCGCGATCCCGCGGCGCTCGACAACGCGATGGGGCTTCGGGACTGGGCGGCGGTCGCACACGAGCGAGGCCTGGTTCCCGGCGAGGACGTTGCGGCCTGGGAGCAGGATCTCGACGACGCGGTGGCCGCAGGTCGCTTCCTGTACGCGTTCACCGTCTTCGTCACCGCCGGAACGCGTCCCTAGGGTCGACCCCTGTCCGGCCTAGACTTGTCCGCGTGGGGCGGACGGTCAAGACGGAGGGCGTCGTGCTGCGGTCGTTCCGGTTCGGCGAGGCCGACCGGATCCTGCACGTGTACACGCGCGACCGCGGTCGAATCGGTGCCGTCGCGAAGGGCGTCCGCAAGACGAAGTCACGCTTCGGCGCCCGGCTGGAGCCGCTCTCGCACGTCGAGCTCCTGCTCCACCAGGGCTCCGGGGAGCTCTACACGGTCACCGGCGTCTCGCTCGTCGACGCCCACCGGCCTGCGCGCGAGGACCCGTATCGTCTCTCGGTCGCCCTCGTGGGGGCCGAGGCGATGCTTCGCCTCTTCGTCGAGGAGGAGCAGAGCGAGCGCGCGTTCGAGGCGATCACGCGCTTCCTCGACGCCGTCGACGCGATCCCGGGAGGACGTCGCGGGCGGGCCGCACTGGATCCGCTCGGGCTTGCGTTCCAGCTGAAGCTCCTCTGGCTCTCCGGGTATGTCCCGCATCTCGAGGCCTGCGTCGAGTGCGGCGGTGTGGATGAGCTCGTCGGCTACCTCCCGAGCGCCGGTGGCGCGGTGTGCGCTGCGTGCGCCCCCACCGAGACAGTGCCTCTGTCTCCAGAGGGCTTCCGTGCGATCCACGCGCTCCTCACGAGCCCGCTCGCCGACGCGCACGGCCTGGGGCTGGGCGAGCGCGCCGTGCGAGACACGCTGGCGGTCGTCGTCGCCGCGTACGAGTTCCACGGCGGTTTCCGCTTGCGCACGCTCTCCGCCTGACGTCGCTACGCGGGAGCGGCGACGCGAAGGCCGAGCGCCTCCGCTGCTCGCGTCATCCGCACGTCGTACGTGACGACCGCCTCGAGCTCTTCGCCGAGCTCCAGCGCCGCGGCGAGGTGGATCGCGTCGAGGCTCCGCAGCGGCCCGTCGAGCTCGCCCGCGAGATCGAGGAGCTCGTCGTCGAGCTGAATCAGGTCGATCTGGGCCAGCAGCTTCCGAGCCGTGGTAACGACGAGCGCACTCTTCTGCCGCGCTGCGCGAATCACTTCGGTGCGAGCCAGATTGCACGACACGATCGACGAGCCGTCGATCGCGGCGCGAAGTGCGGCGCTCTCGTCCTCCTCGCCGATGATCTTCACGAGCGCAGACGAGTCGAGGTACATGGACGTGCTAGCGCTCGTCGGCACGCAACTCCTCGAGGATCGCGCTGAGCGGCTTCTCGCCAGGCTTCGAAGGCAGCGGGGGCTGGAGCGCCCCACCGCGTCCGCGCCGGATGCGCCCACTCGCTCGGAGCTGCTCGATCCGGCTCTGCGTCGTAGGCACGGGCGTCAGGTAGGCCACCGGCCTTCCCCGATCCGTGATCTGGATGGGCTCGCCGCGCTCCTCGACGAGCCGGAGATAGCGGCTCGCGTTCTGGCGGAGCTCGCGAATCCCGATCGACAGCGGCATGTGCTACTTATAGCACAGTGTGGTTGAACCCGTTCAGCTCGCCTTCGGCGTCGTCCACTCCTCTGCGAGCTTGTCCTGGATCACGGCGCGCGCGCCGGAGATCGGGATCCGCTCCTGGGCGAGCGAGTCGCGGTCGCGGATCGTGACGGTCTCGTCCTCGAGCGTCTGCTCGTCGATCGTGAGCGCCCACGGGGTGCCGATCTCGTCCTGACGGCGGTAGCGGCGGCCGATCTGGCCCGAGTCGTCGTACTCGGCGACGACGGCGCGCCGAAGCTCCTCGTAGAGCGTCCGCGCCTTGGACGTGATGTCCTCGCTGCGCGGGATCAAGGGAAGCACCGCCACCTTGACCGGCGCGAGCGCGGGGTGAAGGCGGAGCACCGTCCGCTCGCGCCCGGCAACTTCCTCTTCGTCGTAGGCGTCCACCATGAAGGCGAGCATCGACCGGTTCACCCCCGCCGCAGGCTCGACCACGTGAGGCGTGTAGCGCTCGTCGCCGTCCACCCACTCGAGCTTCGTCCCGGACGCCTCCGTGTGGGCGGTGAGGTCGAAGTCCCCGCGGTTCGCGATCCCCTCGAGCTCGGACCAGCCGATCGGGTAGAGGTACTCGATGTCGCTCGTCTGCGACGAGTAGTGCGAGAGCTCGTCCTGCTCGTGCGGGCGGACCCGGAGATGGCTCTCGCGTATGCCGAGCCGCGTGTACCAGCCGAACCGCTCCTCGACCCAGTAGCGGAACCACTCCTCCGCCTCGGCGGGCGGGACGAAGAACTCCATCTCCATCTGCTCGAACTCGAGCGTGCGGAAGATGAAGTTGCCCGGCGTGATCTCGTTGCGGAAGGCCTTGCCGACCTGCGCGATCCCGAACGGAGGTTTGCGGCGGGCGATCTGCGCGACGTTCTTGAAGTTGACGAAGATCCCCTGCGCCGTCTCCGGGCGCAGGTAGGCGTCCATCCCCGTCTCCTCGACTGGGCCGATGCGTGTCTGGAACATGAGGTTGAAGTGCCGCGGCTCGGTGAGATCGCACTGCTCCGTCTCACCGGGGTGCTTGCTGGGCTTGCGCCCGCACTGCATCTGGTCGAGCTGATCGGCGCGAAACCGCAGCTTGCACGTACGGCAGTCGACGAGCGGGTCGGTGAATCCCGAGACGTGTCCCG
>JAWOIV010000067.1:0-50142 GCA_046484465.1 Gaiellaceae bacterium | reverse complement strand
GGGGTCTTCCTGCGCGACGGGAGTCCGCTCGGCGGACTCCCGTCTTGCGCAAAGCATGAGGAGCGGCGTCGAGTGCACGGAGCGGCAGCGGCCGCGAAGCGGACGCCTTCAGGGGTCTTCCTGCGCGACGGGAGTCCGCTCGGCGGACTCCCGTCTTGCGCAAAGCATGAGGAGCGGCGTCGAGTGCACGGAGCGGCAGCGGCCGCGAAGCGGACGCCTTCAGGGGTCTTCCTGCGCGACGGGAGTCCGCTCGGCGGACTCCCGTCTTGCGCAAAGCAAGGGGCCCGGGTGGGCGGGCCCCTTGCAGTCGTGGCGCAACTTCGGGCCAGGCGTATCGCCTGAGGGGAGAGGAGTCGCGCCGAAGGCGGTATCCGTTTCACATCCAGCCCCTCGATGCGAGCTATCCCCGGCGATTTCCACAGCTCGAATTGCGCAAATTGGGTGAAGTATCGGCCGCGTGTCCACAGGGCCTGGGGAAACGCGCGTGCGCGTTCGAGCACCAGCGCGCGGCTACACTCCGCACGTGGCCGAGCGCGGAACTCTGAGGATCAAGACGGGCCTCGCGGAGATGCTGAAGGGCGGCGTCATCATGGACGTCGTCGACGCCGAGCAGGCGCGCATCGCCGAGGAGGCCGGCGCATGTGCCGTCATGGCGCTCGAGCGCGTCCCGGCCGACATCCGCCGCGACGGTGGCGTCGCCCGCATGTCCGACCCGGAGAGGATCCGCGAGATCCAGGAGGCCGTGACGATCCCCGTCATGGCGAAGTGCCGAATCGGGCACTTCGCGGAGGCGCAGATCCTGCAGGCGCTCGAAGTCGACTACATCGACGAGTCGGAGGTGCTCACGCCCGCTGACCTCTCGCACCACGTGGACAAGTGGCGCTTCGACGTGCCGTTCGTCTGCGGCGCGACGAACCTCGGCGAGGCGCTTCGCCGGCTCTCCGAAGGTGCCGCCATGATCCGCACCAAGGGAGAGGCCGGCACGGGCGACATCGTGAACGCGGTGACCCACATGCGTGCGGTCTTCGGCGCCATCCGGCAGCTTCAGTCGGCAAGGGACGACGAGCTGTACTCCGCGGCGAAGGAGCACCGAGCGCCCATCGAGCTCGTTCGCTGGGTTGCGGAGAACGGGCGCCTGCCCGTCGTGACCTTCACGGCCGGAGGGATCGCGACGCCCGCCGACGCATCGCTGTGCATGCAGCTCGGGGCCGACGGGGTGTTCGTCGGATCCGGGATCTTCAAGTCCGGTAACCCGGAGACGCGGGCACGGGCGATCGTCGAGGCCACGACGCACTTCGACGATCCGAAGGTTCTCGCCGACGTCTCGGGTGGACTCGGCGAGCCGATGGTGGGCATCTCCGCGAGCACGCTCCCCGAGAGCGAGCGGCTCGAAGTACGCGGCTGGTAAGCCCACGTCCTCCTGCAGGAGGACGTTCCGGTGCGACGGCCGGATCTACACTCAGGCCCATGGGGAAGTCGATGCGCATCGGAGTGCTCGCGCTCCAGGGAGCGTTCCGCGAGCACTCGCGCGCGCTCCGGTCGCTCGGCGCCGAGGTCGTCGAGGTGCGGCTCCCGAAGGATCTCGAGGGCCTCGATGGGCTCGTCATCCCAGGGGGCGAGTCGACGACCATCATGCGGCTGGCGCGCCTATACGGGCTCGACGAAGCGATTCGCGACTTCGCCGGCCCGATCCTCGGCACCTGCGCCGGGATGATCGTGCTCGACCGCGAGCATCTCGACCTCGCGGACATCGTCGTCGACCGGAACGCCTACGGCCGTCAGGTCTGGAGCTTCGAAGCGGACGTCGACCTCGTGGACGATCCGCACCCACTCCGCGGCGTCTTCATCCGGGCTCCGCGTATCCGGGAGCTCGGCGCAGGGATTCACGTGCTCGGCCAGCGCATCGGCGAGCCCGTGCTCGTGCGCGACGGGCGCTTCCTGCTCGCGTCGTTCCATCCGGAGCTGACGGACGATCCGCGCATCCACGAGATGTTCCTCGAGCTCGTCGAGGAGGCCACGAGTGTCCGGTCATAGCAAGTGGAGCTCGATCAAGCACAAGAAGGGGGCGGCCGACGCGAAGCGGGGCCAGCTGTTCTCGAAGCTCTCACGGGCGATCATCGTCGCTGCGCGCGAGGGAGGAGCGGACCCGAGCGCGAACCTCGCACTCCAGAACGCGATCGAGAAGGCGCGCTCGTATTCGATGCCCAAGGACAACATCGAGCGTGCGATCGCGAAGGGGTCGGGCACTGATGCAGACGCCTCAAGCTTCGAGACGGTCGTGTACGAGGGGTACGGGCCCGAGGGCGTCGCCGTGCTCGTCGAAGCGCTGACCGACAACCGCAACCGAACCGCTTCGGAGGTGCGCCACGCCTTCTCGAAGCACGGGGGCAATCTCGGGACGACGGGCGCCGTCGCGTGGCAGTTCGAGCGCCGAGGAGTCGTCCTCGTCCCCGCAGAGGGTGTCGACGAGGAGGAGCTTCTCCTCGTGGCGGCGGACGCGGGAGCCGACGACGTGGCGCGGGACGGCTCGAGCTTCGTCGTCTCGAGCGGCCCGGACGCGCTCCCCGCGGTGCGTGAAGCGCTCGAGTCAGCAGGCATCGGCGTCGAGTCCGTCGAGCTCGCCATGGTTCCGAACGTCACGGTTGGAATCGCCGACGAGTCCACGGCACGGAAGGTCCTACGGCTCATCGAGGGGCTCGAGGAGTCGGATGACGTCCAGGACGTCTACGCGAACTTCGACATCCCCGAGGAGGTGCTCGAGGCTGTAGCCTCCTGACGCTTGGTGGCTCCCGTACCTACAGCGCAGCGAATCGAGTCGCTCCTCTCCGCGCGACTCTTCGTCGAGCCCCAGCTCGTCGGCGGGCGGCTCTACTTCGTCTCGAGCCTCTCGGGGCACCTGAGCCTCTACGCGATGGACGCGGCGGGCGGCGTTCCCGAGCCGCTCCTGCCGCCGCAGGTCGCCCTGCAGAACCCGGAGCTCGTCGGCGGGCGCTCGTTCGAGGTGCTTCCGAGCCTCGGCCGGATCGTCGTGATGATGGATCATGACGGCGACGAGAACTACGAGCCGATGGTCATTCCTGTCGAGGGTGGGTTCCCCGAGCCACTTTCGGAGAGCTTCTCCGGCTTCCGCTCGCACCTGACGGAGATCGACCCGAGCGCAGGCGTCGCGTACTTCGCGGCCGAGTCACGCGAGGAGAGCATGTTCCACGCGCTGAAGGCGGAACTCGCGACGGGCGAGGTCTCGGAGCTCGCGCGAAGCCCGTTCGGAGCGTTCCCCGTCGCCTGGAGCCCCGACCATTCGCGCTTCGTGCTCGCGGACGGGTACTCGGCCGGTGACACCATCCTGTACGAGCCCGCTGCGGGCGGCGGACGCCGCGTCGTGCACGGGACGCCGATCGACGAGCGTGATGCCGACACCCAGTACCCACTCGGCGGGTTCCGGTCCGCCCACCTCACCGAGCGCGGCGGGCTGCTCGTCGGCACGACGTTGTTCGACGATGGCGGTAGCCCGGGCTTCATCGACCTGGAGCGTCCGGGAGAGATCGAGCCTGTCTCCGTCGAGGGGCTCGCTCACGACGGGGTGGGTGAGTTGGAGCGCATCGAGCACCTCGAGGGCGATCGCCACGCGCTCCTCTACAACATCGACGGCTGCTCCTGGGCCTACGACGCCCGCTTCGACGAGGACGGACGCTCGCTCGTCGTCGAGCGCGTCCTTGTCGGCGAGGGCGAGCTCGCGGGAGGCGTCCTCCACGGCCTCGACCTCGACGAGGAGAGCGGCCGGTTCGCACTCTCCTTCTGCACCGCCACGACGCCCACACAGCTCTACGTGGTCGATGCGAGCCCGGGCACCCTGCCTGCGGCCAGGACGCGGGAGCGCGCGCTCGGCATCCACCCGGAGCTCCTCTCGGCCGGCGAGGATGCCTCGTTCGAGTCCCACGACGGGCTCCGCGTCTCCGCGCGCCTCTATCTGCCGTCGGACGAGCTCGGGCACGAAGGCCCGAGACCGCTCGTCTACTACGTACACGGCGGCCCGCAGAGCCAGGAGCGGCCGGACTTCGCGTGGTTCTCGATGCCGCTCGTCCAGATCCTGACGCTCGAGGGGTTCGCCGTCTTCGTCCCGAATGCGCGAGGCTCGACCGGCTACGGGCAGAGCTACATGAAGCACGTGGACCGCGACTGGGGCGGCCAGGATCGGCTCGATCACGTGCACGCCATGACCGAGGTGCTCCCGCGCGACGACCGCGTCGACGTCTCGCGAGCCGGCGTGGTGGGTCGCTCGTACGGCGGCTACATAACGCTGATGCTCGCCGCACGGCACCCGGAGCTCTGGCGGGCGGCGGTCGACATGTTCGGGCCGTACGACCTGTTCACGTTCATGGATCGCCTCCCCGAGACCTGGAAGCCGCTCTTCGCGATCGTCGTCGGGGATCCGGAGCGCGACCGTGACTTCCTCGTCGAGCGCTCGCCGAAGACGCACATCGAAGACATCGCGTGTCCGCTGCTCGTGATCCAGGGGCAGAACGACCCTCGCGTCGTCGAGCAGGAGTCGCGCGACCTGGTCGAGGGGCTGCGCGCCGCCGGGCGCGACGTCGAGTACCTCGTGTTCGCGGACGAGGGCCACGACGTGCTCAAGCTCGGAAACCGGGTTCGCTGCTACGACGAGATCGTCGGCTTCTTCGGGCGACACCTCACCCGAGCGTGATGTATGGTCGCGCCCGTGCGCATCGCCTGGCTCGCTCTCCTCGTCTCGGCCCTGCTTCTCGTGGGCGCCGGGTGCGGTGGCGGCGATGACGAAGCCTCGGGCGACGCGGACACGATCCTCACCGAGACGACCACCGACGACTCGACGACCGACACGTCGGGAACCGATGACGACGTGCCCGACTTCGTGTCGGGGGACTGCCAGGAGCTCGTTGCCGCGTACGTTGCGATCGGCCAGGCGTTCGGATCGACGTCGGGCGGTTCGGACATCGACGAGCAGGCGGAGATCTTTCAGAGGTTCGCCGATCGTGTTCCGGAGGAGATCCGGGCCGACATGCAGACGCTTGCCAGCGCCTACTCGCAGTACGCCGACGTGCTAGCCGACGCCGGCCTCGAGCCCGGCGAGATTCCGTCGGCCGCGCAGGCGCAGCAGCTCCAGGACGCGTTGCAGTCGGTCGGCTCGGCCGACGTCACGGCGGCCGGCGAGCGCGTCAGCGCCTGGACTGAAGAGAACTGCTGAGCCCGGAGATCGCAGAGCCGCTCGCGCGGCCCGTGATCGAGGTCGCTCTCCAACTGCACGTGCCGTAGCGAGGTATCCACCGGAACGACCTGCCCGCCCAGGAGCGATGTCCGGAGTCGCGAATACCTTCTGCACGTGAAAGTCCTCGGCATCGACCCAGGAACGGCTGCGTGCGGGTACGGGATCGTCCACGGAAGCGACGGGCGCCTGCGGGAAGTGGCGTCCGGCGTCTGGCGGACGTCCGCGAGAGAGCGGCCGGACGCGCGGCTGCTCAGGATCTTCGCGGGCGTGCAGGAGCTCATTGCGGAGCACGCGCCGGACGCCGTCGCAGTCGAGGAGTCCTACGTGGGTGCCGACGCCCGCATCGCGCTCTCCGTCGGACAGGCGCGCGGCGCCGTTCTCGTCGCGGCCGCGTCCGTCGGGGTCGAATGCGCCGAGTACGCTCCGGCGCACGTCAAGCAGACCGTCTGCGGCTACGGCAGGGCCGACAAGGCGCAGGTGCAGCGCATGGTGAAGCTCGTCCTCGGGCTGGACTCCGAGCCCCGAGCCTCGCACGAGGCGGACGCGCTCGCCGTGGCGATCTGCCATGCGCTGGCACCGAGGCTCTCGGCGGTGGTGCGGTGATCTCGCGTCTTCGCGGAACGCCGGTGGGTCGCACGGCCGACGGGCTCGTCCTCGACGTCGGCGGCGTCGGCTACCTCGTCGCCGCGACCCCGAGTGTTCTCGGGCGGGCCGATGGCGCCCGCGAGGTGACGGTGGAGACGTACCTCCACGTGCGCGAGGACACACTCCAGCTCTACGGCTTCGCCGAGGCCGCCGAGCGCGAGCTGTTCGTGCACCTCCTCGCGGTGAGCGGCATCGGGCCGAAGGTCGCGCTCGCCGTCGTGTCGCGCGCGCACCCGTCAGAGCTCCGGCGCGCGATCGCGCTCGAGGACACCGCGCGCTTCCAGGCGATCCCGGGCATCGGCAAGAAGACCGCGGAGCGCATCGTCCTGGAGCTGAAGGAGAAGCTCGGCGACGACGACGTCGTCGCCCTTCCGGCCGCGCCAGGAGCGTCGTCCTCCCACCTCGTCGCACGTGACGCGCTCGTGGAGCTCGGCTACTCGCTGTCCGAGGCGGAGCAGGCGCTCGCGCGGGTCGATCCCGACCTCGCGCCGGAGGAGCGCGTGCGCGAGGCGCTGCGGGGCGCCGCAGCATGAGCTCGCAGTTCCTGGCCCCGGTGCTGAGCGAGGGCGACGAGGAGGTCGAGCAGACTCTCCGTCCGCGCCGGCTCGACGACTTCGTCGGCCAGGAGCGGATCCGAGAACAGCTCCAGATCGCGCTCGACGCCGCTCGTGGACGCGAGGAGGCACTCGATCACGTGCTGCTCGTCGGCCCGCCGGGGCTCGGCAAGACGACGCTCGCGACGATCATCCGCGAGGAGCTGGGAGTCGGGATCCGCTCGATCGCCGGGCCTGCGCTGGAGCGCAAGGGCGACATGGCAGCGATCCTCACCGGGCTGGAGACGAGGGATGTCCTCTTCGTCGACGAGATCCATCGCGTCAACCGCGCCATCGAGGAGATCCTCTACCCGGCGCTCGAGGATTTCCGCCTGGACATCATCGTCGGCCAGGGCGCGGGCGCGCGGACGCTGACCCTCGACCTGCCGCCCTTCACGCTCGTGGGCGCCACAACGCGCACGGGCCTCCTGACGACGCCGCTCCGCGATCGCTTCGGGATGACGTTCCGGCTCGGCTACTACGAGCCCGAGGAGCTGGCGTCGATCGTGCGCCGCTCGGCACGGATCCTCGGCGTGGAGATCGACGACACCGCGGCGGAGGAGATCGCGCGCCGGGCGAGGGGCACCCCGCGCGTCGCGAACCGGATCCTGCGCCGCGTTCGGGACGTCGCCGAGGTGCGTCACGCCGGGGCAGTGACGCTCGACGTCGCGCGCGAGGCACTCGACCTCCTCGAGATCGACGAGACGGGGCTCGAGCGAACAGATCGCGAGCTCTTGTCGGCGATCCTGCACAAGTTCGGCGGCGGCCCCGTCGGGCTCTCCACGCTCGCCGTCTCGCTCGGCGAGGAGCCGGACACGATCGAGGATGTCTACGAGCCTTTCCTGCTCCAGCTCGGCTTTCTGCAACGCACTCCCCGCGGCCGTGTGATCACGGCCCTCGGCCGCGAGCATCTGGGCGCCGACCCGTCCCCTGACGGGCTCTTCTAGACCATCGCCCGATCAGGGCCGGTACTGGTACTCGCGCCAGGACGGCACCGGCGCGAGCTCGAGCAGCGCCCTGCCCCCCTGCGGCTCGGCGTAGCCGAAGTCGCCGGTGTCCTCGATCCACGAGACGTCGAGGAGCCCCTCCTTGACCCGGTGGTCGAGCCAGGCGCCGCGGAAGACGAGCTTGCGGAGCCAGTACACGAGTGACTCGCCGTCGACGAGCGCGAGGCGCTCCCAGTGGCGCACGACGTATGCGCCGAGGCCGCTCTGCGGCTCGACGATCCGTCCGTCGGCCACGAGCTCGACGAGGTCCGCGCGCTCCTCGTCATCCAGCTCGTTCGAGTCGATCAGGCAGAGCTTGATCGCAGCCGCGGTGACGCGCTCCTCGAAGTCCTCGGCGTTGAACTCGAACCGGTGACCGAGGAACTCGACGACGAAGTCGTCGCCCGATCGATAGTTCGCCGCAAGCACCTCGCTCAGCGTATCTACGCTCTCCGACATGGGAAGCCGGTACGCGTGGGTGGCGATGGCGGGCGTCGTGCTCGTGATCTGGCTCGTCGGTGCAGCCGTGACGAAGTACTCGCTCTCGCAGATGGCGTACTACGCACCGATCGCGGTGGTGGTCGTCGGCCTCACGATCGGGCTCGTCCTGCTCTGGGTGAAGATCGTCCTCGACTCGCTCAGGGCCCGGCGCGACCGCTGATCGGCCCGGCGAGACCATCCGACGGCGTCCGTACCGTCATCGGCGTGACGGGGATCTGGAGGATCGAGGCCGCCGAGCCGGCGGCGGTCGCCGCGCTGGCAGCCGAGTTCGAGCTGAGCCCGGTCACTGCGTCCGTTCTCGTTCGTCGCGGGTACGGCGAACCGGCCGATGCGACGCGCTTCCTGGCGGCAGAGCTGCCGGGTCATGATCCCCTCCTCCTCGGCGACATGGCGGCAGCGATCGAGCGCGTCCGGCGCGCCGTCGACCGCGGAGAGCGCATCTGCGTTCACGGTGATTACGACGTGGACGGGATCTGCGCGACGGCACTCGCTGTCCTGTACCTGCGAGAGCTCGACGCGGATGTCACCTGGCATCTCCCGAGCCGGTTCGAGGAGGGGTACGGCCTCTCGCGCGACACGCTTGCCCGACTCGCGGACGACGGGGTGGGGCTCGTCCTCACGGTTGACTGCGGCATCACCGCGGTGGAGGAGATCGCCGAGGCGCGATCACGCGGTCTCGACGTGGTCGTGACCGACCACCACCGCCCCGGTGAGTCCCTCCCCGACTGCCCTGTCGTGTCCACGCGCCCCTCGGACTACCCGTTCCCCGAGCTCTGCGGCACGGGGGTCGTCCACAAGCTCGGGGAAGCGCTGCTCGGCGGCGAGCATCGGGCGCTCGAGAGCCACCTCGACCTCGTCGCCCTCGCGACGATCGCCGATGTCGTCCCTCTGGCGGACGAGAACCGCGCGCTCGCAGTCGCAGGGCTGCGCGCGCTGGCATGTACGCGCCGTCCGGGGCTGCAGGCGCTGATGCGGAGCGCCCGCGTCGACCCGGCGACGGTCGACGCCGGCGCCGTCGGATTCCGGCTCGCTCCCAGGATCAACGCCGCGGGCCGCCTGCGCCGGCCGGACGTTGCGCTCCAGCTGATCCTCACGGACGACGCGGGCGAGGCGCGAGCGCTCGCGGCCGAGCTGGAGGAGCTGAACCGCGAGCGCCAGGGCGTCGAGGACCGGATCCTCCGCGATGCGACCGCGCTCGTGGAGCGACTCTCTCCGCGCGCCCGGCGGCATCGTGGGTACGTCCTCTGGAGTGAGGACTGGCACGAGGGGGTGATCGGCATCGTCGCCTCGCGGCTCGTCGAGCGCTTCCAGCGGCCCGTCGTGCTCATTGCGAAGTCGCACGACGGCTGGAAGGGCTCCGGTCGCTCCGTTCCGCGCTTCGACCTCCACGGCGCTCTGCACGCGTGCTCGGACCATCTCGAACGCTTCGGAGGGCACCGCGCGGCCGCCGGGCTGTCGGTCGATCCGGTTCGCATCGAGGCGTTCGCCGAGGCGTTCGCAGCGCACGCCGACTCCGTCCTCACGGACGACGACCTTCTACCCGTCACGGTCATCGACGCCGTGGTCTCGGCGAGCGATCTCACGCTCGATCTCGCGCACGAGCTCGACCGCCTCGGCCCGTTCGGCCTCGGGAACCCGGACGTCACGCTGCTCGTGCCCGCGGCCCGGGTCGTGACCCCCGCCACGGTCGGAGACGGCAAGCATCTCCGCTTCCGGGTTCACCAGAGCGATCGCGACGCCGGCACCGCGATCGCGTTCGGGCAGGGTGGTCAGCTCGACCGCGTTCGTGCCGAGGGCCTCTTCGACATCGCCTTCCGACTCAAGGAGAACCAGTGGAACGGCACCGTCGCGCCGCAGCTCGTCGTCCGGAAGCTGTTCGAGACGGACGAACGCTACGAGGCGCTCCGCGCAGGCCTGGTGCAGCTCTGGCGAGCGGGGGAAGAGGCCTGGACCCCCGAGGCGCGCCGCGTGTTCGACGAGCTCGGGCTGACGGTGGCAGGCACGGGACGGAGGCAGCTGCTCGAGTCGGACACGTTCCGCGCGTTGCTCGAGCGCGAGCCGCTACTGCGCGCTGCGTGAGAGCTCACGCACGGGGCACGAGTGCATCACGCATCGCCAGGGCGAGTCGGCGTGCACGGCGCCTCCGGAACCTGTCGCGAAGCAGGCGCATGGGGTGTCGCGTTTCGACGTGCGGAGCACGGCTCCTCCGCGGGCGGGGGTGCGAGAGGCGGCTCAGTACACTGATCGGATGACCGTCGTCGACGCCAGAAGCCACCACCAGGACCTCGTCGAGGAACTGATCGCGGAGGTCGAGGGGTACAACCCTGACGTCGACAAGTCGCTGCTCCGGGGTGCCTTCGAGCTCGCAGAGCGCGCGCATGCGGGCCAGACGAGGCGCTCGGGGGAGGAGTTCATCCACCACCCACTCGGCGTCGCGAGGGTCTGCGCCGAGCTGCACCTCGACGAGCAGACGATCGCGGCGGCCCTCCTCCACGATGTCCTGGAAGACACCGGAGTCGAGGTCGAGGAGATCCGCGCGGAGTTCGGCCCCGATATCGCGCAGCTCGTCGAGGGCGTGACGAAGCTGACGCGCATCAGCTTCCAGAGCCGCGAGCAGGCCGAGGCGGAGAACTACCGCAAGATGATCGTCGCGATGGCCCAGGACGTGCGCGTCATCCTCATCAAGCTCGCCGACCGCCTGCACAACATGCGCACGATCGAGTACCTCGGGCGCCAGAAGCAGGCGCAGAAGGCGCGCGAGACCCTCGAGGTCTACGCGCCGCTCGCGCACCGGCTCGGGATTCACGCCCTCAAGTGGGAGCTCGAGGACCTGGCGTTCCAGACGCTGCACCCGAGGAAGTACGCCGAGTTGAAGGCGATGGTCGCCGACCACCGCGCCGACCGCGAGTCGCAGGTGGAGAAGGCGGCAGAGGTTCTCGGAGACGAGCTCGCCAAGGCGGACGTTCCCGCGGAGATCATCGGCCGCGCGAAGCACCTGTACTCGATCTACGGCAAGATGGCCAAGCGCGGCCGGGAGTTCAACGAGATCTACGACCTCACCGCCATGCGGGTGATCTGCGAGCGATCCGGCGACGACGGCACACGGGACTGCTATGCGGCGCTCGGGCTCGTGCACTCCCTCTGGAAGCCGATGCCCGGCCGGTTCAAGGACTTCGTCGCGATGCCAAAGCTGAATCGGTACCGCTCGCTGCACACGACCGTGATCGGGCCGGAGGGCAAGCCGCTCGAGATCCAGGTGCGGACGCGCGAGATGCACGAGGAGGCCGAGTACGGCGTCGCGGCACACTGGCTCTACAAGCGCGGGCGCAAGGCGAAGGCCGACGACGAGTGGCTCCAGTGGGTGAAGTCGCTCATGGACTGGCAGGCGGAGGAGCAGGATCCGGGCGAGTACATGCGGAGCCTGCGCACCGACCTCTTCTCCGACGAGGTCTACGTCTTCACCCCGAAGGGCGAGGTGAAGGTGCTCCCGTCCGGAGCGACGCCGATCGATTTCGCCTACGCCGTGCACACCGACGTGGGCCACCGCACCGTCGGCGCGAAGGTCAACGGCCGCATCGTCCCGCTCCACTACCGGCTGAAGAGCGGCGACTTCGTCGAGATCCTGACCTCGAAGTCCGGTCGCGGCCCCTCGCGCGACTGGCTCTCGCTCGTCACGTCGTCGCGCGCACGCAATCGGATTCGCCAGTGGTATCAGCGCGAGACGCGTGGAGAGACCGAGGCGAAGGGCCGCGAGCTGCTCGACCAGGCGCTCAAGGCCCAGAAGCTGCCCTACCGGAAGCTCCAGGGCTCGAGCCTTCTTGCCCAGGTCATCCGCGAGGCCGGCTACAAGAAGGCGGAGGACTTCTACGTCGCACTCGGCTCGGGAAAGCTCCAGCCCGGGCAGATCGTCAACAAGGTCATCCAGCGGCTGAAGACCGACGAGGTCGCCGAGGAGCCTCTCGTCACGACGAAGCCGTCGCGTGCGCGAACCGCGGTCTCGAGCGACCGCGTCGGCATCACCGTTCCGGGCGTGGAGGACGTGCTCGTGCGCCTCGCGAAGTGCTGCACGCCGGTCCCCGGAGACCCGGTGGTCGGGTACATCTCGCTGGGCCGCGGGATCACCGTCCACCGAGAGGACTGCCCCAACGTGCGTGCGCTGCAGCGGAACCCCGAGCGCTTCACGTCCGTCGAGTGGGAGGGAGGCGCCACGTCGGGCTTCCTCGTTCAGATCTCGGTCGACGCCTGGGATCGCTCGCGCCTGCTCGAGGACGTCGCCCGAACCTTCGCCGAGCACGGCGCGAACATCGTCTCCTACGGCGGCGTCGTCGAGGACGGGATGGCGCGGAACTGGTACACGGCCGAGGTCGGCGACGTGAAGGAGCTCCGCTCGCTCCTGACGGCTCTCCGCAACCTCGAGGCCGTCTTCGACGCCTACCGCGTCACGCCGTCGTAGCGCTCAGCTGCGCGCGGTGATCGAGACAGGTCGTGCGTACACGAGGTAGCGCTGGCTCGAGAAGAAGCGCGGGTGGCACGCCTGCAGGACGAGCTCCTCGCGGTCACGCGACTCGAGGACGGAGAGGTCGTTGTTGTCGACGATCCGGTGCGTTGTCACGCGGTACTCGACGGTCCCGTACGGAAGCTCGACCGAGACCGGGTCGCCGGGCCGGAGCCGGTCGATGTCCGAGAGCGGCGCGCCGTACGTCGTGCGGTGTCCGGCGATGTACACGAGCTCGCCCTCGCCCGGCATGAATGTGTCGCGGTGCCTTCCTGGCCCACGACGGAGGTCACTGGGGCTCGTGCCGTCGATGACGACCAGGCTCAGCCCGAGCCGCGGCACGCGGAGGCGTGCGATCGCGTCACCCTCCTCGGTGGCGAGGCGGAAGCGCCGCGCGTCACGCGAGATGTCCTCGAGTCTCGGTCTCGGTGACTTCGTCGGCTTCGGCCCGGGATCGACAGGTTGGCGGACAGGCACGAACGAATCGAACTGGCGGTCGAGGTTCGACGCGAGCCGCCGCTGCTCGTACGCTGTGTAGGCCGTCGTGAACGGGTCCTTCCAGAAGTACACGGTGGCAACCCAGGCGAGGACGCCGATGCCGATGACGAGAAGGAGCGTTCCGAGGCGATGTCCCATGGCGTGGACATAGAGTAGGGAGAGGGACGGAGCCGAGTGCGGGGACCGATGACGAGGTCGCGTCGGACGGTTGTCGTCGCCGTGGCGGTCGCGGCACTCGTGACGGCGGCGAATGCGAGCCAGGGTGCGTACTTCTCGCAGTCGTGGGGCTGGGTCGCCCTCGCGTTCCTGATCCCCGCCACGCTCGCCCTCATCCTCGGGGTGGCCGAGGTCCCCGGGCCTCTTCGGATCGCGTTCGCTGCCCTTTTCACGGCGCTCGGCGTGTGGATCGCGCTCTCGGCGCTCTGGTCGCTCAGCCCCGCCGGCTCGATTCGCGAGGTCGAGCGGATGCTCGTCTACGTGGCACTCGCCCTCGCACTGGCTCTCGTCCTTCGCAGGGGAGATGCCGCCGGACTCACGGGCGGCTTGCTCGTCGGCGTCGTCGCGGTGAGCAGCTACTCCCTCGCGACTCGCCTGTTCCAGGACGTGTTCGACACCTACGACGATCCGGATCTGCCGTACCGCCTGTCCGAGCCGATCGGCTACTGGAACTCACTCGGCCTCTTCGCGGTGATGGGCGTCCTCCTCGCAATCGGGCTCACAGCGCACGGGCGGCGATCGTCGATCGCCGCGCTCGCCGCGGCGGCGCTTCCCGTGCTCGCATGCACGGTGTACTTCACGTTCAGCCGAGGAGCCTGGGCGGCTCTCGTGATCGGGCTCGCTGCGATGGTCGTCGCGGATGCACGACGCCTGCGGCTGCTCTGGACAGCGCTCGTCGTCTCGCTCGCCCCAGTGCTCGCCGTCGGTGTCGCCTCGCGGCAGGCAGCGCTGACCACCGAGGACGCACCCGCGGCCGCTGCCGCTGCCGTCACGCAGGGCCATCGCCTTGCGGTGTGGCTTGTCGGGCTCTCGGTCATGTCCGCCGCCCTCGCACTCGGCGCTCGCCTCGTTTCAGAGCGCCTCCCCGCGTCACGCTTCGTCCGTCGGGTCGTCGACGTCGTGCTTGCGTGTGCCGTGGTCGCCGCCCTGGTTTCGGGAATCGCGGCAGTCGGAGGGCCGTCATCCGTCGTTGGCGAGCTCCGCGAGCGCTTCCAAACCGAGGTCACCGTGCGTGACCCGAACAACTTGAACGAGCGCTTGTTCAGTCTCTACGGAACGTTCCGTGCCGAGCACATCCGGGTCGCATGGGACGCCGCAACCAATCGACCCATCGTTGGCAACGGTGCCGGTACGTTCGAGTACTTCTGGTACGTCGAGCGCCCGATGGTCTTCGACGTGCGCGACGCGCACTCTCTCTATGCGGAGATGCTCGCAGAGGTCGGCATCGTCGGGCTCGCACTGCTCCTCCTGGCGCTGATCGTGCCCGTTGTCGCGGCGGCGCGTGCCCGACGGTCGCGCGTCGCCCCGGCGGCCTTCGGTGTGTTTGCGGCGTGGGCCGCCCACAGCGCGATGGACTGGCACTGGGAGATCGTCGGCGTCACTCTGACGGCGCTTCTCGCCGCGGGCGCGTGCATGCTCGCCGCGGAGAGGCACCGCGGCGCCTTGCTCCGTGACCACGCCCGGCGGCCTCTCCTAGCGGGATCGATCGGCCTGAGCGTGGTTGCGGTCGTGAGCCTGGTCGGGAACCAGGCGCTCTTCGCGGGGCGGGATGCCGTCCGGAGCAAGGAGTGGCGAGAGGCACGAGATCACGCGCGCCGCGCCGAGGCGCTTCTCCCGTGGTCGTTCGAGCCGATGGTGGTGCGCGGTGACGCGGCCGCCGGGCTGGGAGATCGAGCCGGCGCGATCGCGGCGTACCGTGATGCGACCACGCGGGATTCGGAGAACTGGGTCGCGTGGTTACGGCTCGCCCAGGTCTCGCGCGGAGCGGAGCGGGCGTCAGCGTACGCCCGCGTGCGCGCACTCAACCCGCTCGAGGAGAACCTCCCCGGCGAGACCCGGAAGACCGAGCCCTAGCCGTCCTGACGGCGCTCGCGCCTGCGGAGTGCGACACCGACCGCGACGAGGCTGCCACCGATGAGGGCGATCCCCAGAAGGGAAAGGCCCGTGTTCGGAAGTGCCTGAGCCGTCTCGGCGACAGGCGTGGCAGTCGTCTCGGACACGACGACTCCGGCGACCTTGTCCGTGTTTCCGTACTGGTCGGTAGCCGAGGTCTGCGCGTATGCAGCTCCCCCGAGCGCGAGGAACAGCCCCGCAACGAGAACGATGTAGGCCGCCGCGAAGGCGAACCTCGAGTTTTGAGCTCGACCCATTCCTCCTCCTCTCACATTTCCTCCCGCGCACAGCATACGCATTTCGGCTGCCGACGCTACTGGACGAAGGTCGGGTGTCCAGCGATCGCTCCTCTCTGTCGCCGAGGCCGTGAACCGCGGCGGCGCGAGAGGCGCGCGAGGGTGCCTGGAGTGCCTCCTACGAAGGCCTTGTGCCGAGCGTGACCTCGATCGTGACTCGCTCACCCTTCCGGAGAACCGTGACGCTGACGGTGTCGCCGGGCCTTCGTGCGTCCACTGCGCTCTGCAGCGCGGCTGCGGAGGAGACCGCTTTGCCGTCGAAGGCGACGATGACGTCTCCGCCGACGGGGATCTCCTGACCGTCCATCAATCGCGAACCCGTCGCCCCACGAATGCCGGCCTCCTCCGCCGGCGTTCCGCTGCGGACTTCGGCGACCGCGACGCCGTCGGATGTCGTCACGAGCGTGACGCCGAGGTACGCGTGCTCCGCTCTCCCGCTCTCGACGAGCTGCGAGACGATCGAGCGCACCGTGTTGGACGGGATCGCGAACCCGACTCCGTCGTTGCCTCCGGAGTCGCTCTCGATCTGCGCGTTGACGCCGATCACGAGACCCCTCGAGTCGAGGAGCGGCCCTCCGGAGTTGCCGTGATTGATCGCTGCGTCCGTTTGGATCGAGTCGTTGATGGTGAAGCCGTTCGGGGCGGTCATCTGCCTGTGAAGGGCGCTGACGATGCCACTCGTAATCGTCCCCTGGAGCCCGAACGGGCTTCCCAGGGCGACGACGGCGTCGCCGACGGCGACATCGCTCGAGTCGCCGAGCCGGAGTGGCTCCAACTTCTCGGCGGGGGCCGAAACCTTGATCACCGCGAGGTCGGTCGAGCGGTCACTGCCGACGAGCGTGGCGGAGTGTGTGGAGCCGTCGGAGAAGAGCACCGTGACGGTGCCGCCACCGTCGACGACGTGCTGGTTCGTGACCACGTGGCCGTCGCGATCGATCACGAAGCCGGAGCCCACTGCGCCGCGCCGCTGCCCGCCGAAGGAGGAGGTCGCGCCCTGAACCGTGATCTTCACGACGGACGCCTCGGATCGCTCGTAGATCTCACCGATCGAGAGTCCGCTTGCCTCGGCCACGGGCTCCGAGTTCGTCACGGTCACCTGCCGTACGACCGGTGAGCTCCCGTCGTCGAGGACGGCGTAGGTGACGGCTCCGGTTCCGGCGCCGAGAACGAGCGCCGCGGCCAAGCCTGCAATGACGACTGGGAGTTTCACGTGGTTCCTTTCGGTGGGTGTTCCGCTCAATGGCACCGGAGCAACGTAAGCATCGCTTGAGAGCGCTCTAAGAAGTCGCTAAGACTGCCGCCGCGGCGTGGCGCGAGATCGCACAATGGACAGTGTGGAGATCCTGGTCGTCGACGACGAGCGTGCCGTTCGTGAGTCGCTTCGGCGCGCGCTCGAGCTCGAGGGGTTCGAGGTCGAGCTCGTGGCCGACGGCGAGGAGGCGCTGACGCGGCTACGGAGCGCGCCCCTGCCCGACGTCGTGATCCTCGACGTTCTCATGCCCGGCCTGGACGGTCTCGAGGTCTGTCGGCGCCTGCGAGCCGAGTTGGTGACGGTTCCCGTGCTCATGCTCACAGCGCGCGCGGAGGTCGACAGCCGCGTCGCCGGGCTCGAGGCGGGAGCCGACGACTACCTGCCGAAGCCGTTCGCGCTTGCCGAGCTGCTCGCGCGGATTCGCGCGCTCCTGCGGCGTGCAGGCAACGGAACCGGGAGCGAGATCCTGCGCTTCGCCGATCTCGAGCTGGATCTCGGCACCCGCGAAGTCCTGCGAGGTGGGGACCCGATTGAGCTGACGCGAACCGAGTTCTCGCTCCTCGAGCTCTTCCTTCGCAACCCTCGTCAGGTGCTCACTCGCTCGCTCATCTTCGAGCGCGTCTGGGGCTATGACTTCGGGCCGAGCTCGAACTCCCTCGACGTGTACATCGGGTACCTGCGACGCAAGACCGAGGAGAGCGGGAAGACCCGTCTCATCCACACGGTGCGCGGCGTGGGCTACGCGCTGCGCGAGCGATGACGTTCCGCGTGCGCATCGCCGTGGCGTCGGCCATCGCCGTCGCCCTCGCGGTGGTCGTGGCCTCGGCGCTCGTGTACGTCATCGCGCGCGAGGAGCTGCGCTCTCCCGTCGACCAGGCGCTCGAGCGGCGGGCCGCCGAGATCGCGCGCACGCCCCTGGGCATCTACACGAGCCCCGGGGGAACCGCGTACCTCGCCGTCCGCCCCGAGTTCGGCGAGGCGCGCGGCTACGTCCAGCTCGTGAAGTCCGACGGCTCCGTGCTCGTCCCGTCACGGCAGGGGACGGAGCTCCCCGTCGGCGACGAGGTGCTCGCACTCGCCCGAGGAGGCAGTGGGGGCTCCTCGTGGAGCGACGTCCGCGTCGACGGCGCGCACCTCCGCGTGCTGGCGTTCGCGTACGGCCCTGACGCCGCGGTGCAGGTCGCCCGCCCGCTCACGGAGGTCGACGCGTCACTCGACCGGCTCGGCCTTTTCCTGCTCCTGATCGCGGTGAGCGGCGTCGCCATTGCCGCGCTGCTCGGTCTCGTCGTTGCGAGGGCTGCGCTCTCTCCGGTTCGCCGCCTCACGCGCGCGGCAGAGCGCGTCACGGAGACGAGAGACCTGTCCGAGCGCATCGACGTCACGGGCCGCGACGAGCTGAGCCGTCTCGCCGTGAGCTTCAACACGATGCTCGAGGCACTCGAGGAGTCGACCCGTGCCCAGCGACAGCTCGTGGCGGACGCGTCGCACGAGCTCCGCACGCCGCTGACCAGCCTGCGAACCAACATCGAGGTGCTGGCGAGCGATCGTGCGCTTCCGCCCGAGGAGCGAGGGAGGCTCCTCTCCGACGTCGTGGAGCAGTTGGGGGAGATGACGACGCTCATCTCCGAGCTGATCGAGCTCGCGCGCGCGGAGCAGCACGTGCACGAGCCCGAGGACGTCCGACTCGATCTCGTCGCTGCCGAGGCGGTCGAGCGCGCACGTCGGAACCAGTCCGGCATCGCCTTCGAGGCGACTCTCGACGAGTCCCATGTGACCGGGGTTCCCGCCGCGCTGGAGCGAGCGATCGGGAACCTGCTCGACAACGCTGCGAAGTGGAGCCCGGCTGGTGGAACAGTCGAGGTCCGCGTCGAGGACGGTTCGGTCACCGTCCGAGATCACGGGCCGGGGATCTCGGACGAGGATCTCCCGTACGTCTTCGACCGCTTCTACCGGGCGCGGTCCGCGCGTGGGATGCCCGGGTCGGGGCTCGGCCTCGCCATCGTCCGGCAGGTCGCGGAGGCGCACGGGGGAGAGGTCACTGCCCAGCGAGCCGAGAGCGGGGGCACGAGCATCACGCTCCGCCTCCAGCCAGCGCCGGTCGCGCCGTCGTTCCCGCTGTGAATTCTTAGACGGCTCTCAGGCCCCTCTCAGGTGGCCGTGGTCTCATGAGGGTCATGAACCTGTCGAGCTCCAACGCGAAGATCAAGGTCGTCGCGAGCATCGCCGGGGCGATCGTTCTCGCGATCGCACTGGGAGCCACCGGGGCTATCGCTGCCTCTCGCGCGCTCTCGGCGGGCGACGAGCCCCAGGCGGTCATCGACGATGCGGCCCAGCAGCTCGGCGTCGAGTCGGCGGATCTCTCTGATGCGTTGAAGCAGGCCCTGAAGAACCAGATCGACAGAGCCGTCGAATCGGGGCGCCTCACCGGCGAGCAGGGGAGCGCGCTGAAGGAGCGGATCGATTCTGGAGGGCTCCCGCTCCCCTTCGGGAGCTTCGGGCACAAGGGCTTCGGAGGCAAGGGGCACTGGCATGCGGCCTTCGGAGGGATCGACACGGCAGCCTCCTACCTCGGCGTCACCGAGGCCGAGCTTCGATCGGAGCTCGCCGACGGCAAGACGCTCGCGGACGTCGCCAGGGCCCAGGGCAAGTCCGGCGACGGGCTCATACGCGCGATGGTCGGATCAGCGACGGCGAGAATCGACCAGGCCGTCGCCGACGGCAAGCTCACCGAGGAGCAGGCTGCGGCCGCGAGGCAGCGTGTCGAAGAGCGCGTGACCGCCCTCGTCAACGCCGAGATGCGCCCGCGGGACTCCGGTCTCCGGAAGAGTGACCGGGGCCCCGGCTTCCGCGGCGGCCCCTGGCACCACGAGCGACCCGGCCCGTAGCGGGATCGGGCACGCGTGCCGGGGCAACGCTGCCCGGCCCCGAGCCAACGCCCCAACCCCTCGAAGGTCATCCCCCGTTCGAGTGGGGTACCTCGAACGAGGGATTGCATCCCCCGAAGAGGTCACTACAAGGAGAGAGGGGAGAGGGGAAGGGGACCCGCGCGCTCGCTCCTCGGGGCGGGCGCGCGGAAACCATCGGTCACGGCGTCCACTGCTCGCCTCGCGTGTCCCAGCCGATCAGGACGTACGTGGCGATGAGCGACGCGACGCGCTCGAGGAGCTCGGGGCCTGCCTCGCCGTCGACCTGGAGCTCGCCGACCGGGTCTCCCTGGAAGGCGATGGGAACACCGCGGCGCGACGGCTCGTCGGCGATGCCGGCCATAGGCCCGAGCACGAGCGCACCGTTCTCCAGGAACGCGATGCCTGCCCAGGAGACCCCGGGCTCGGAGACGAGAATCTCGACCGTCGCGCGAAGGACTTCGTCGGCATCGTCGGCGCGAGCCAGGACGTCGTCGAGCGCCGCAAGCGCACGCGTCGTCATTCCTCGAGGTCGTGGCCCTCGAACGAGCCCACGAGGAGTCGGAGCTCCTCGGGAACGCGCGTGGGCCGGCGCGATGCGAGATCGACCAGGACGAGCGTCTGGGTGGCGGTAACCATGAGCGCGTCGTCCGGCAGCCGATGCGCGGCGCACTCGTAGGTGACGCTCGACGTGCCGATGCGTCGCACGCGGACGAAGGACTCGATGAGGTCGTCGAAGCGAGCGGGGGCGTGATACTCGACGACGGACGCGCGCATGACGAACTCTGCACCCTCGATCGGCGAGCCGCCGAGGTGCCGGTGGTACTCGGTTCGTGCGTTGTCGAAGTACGGCAGGTAACGGCCGTAGTAGACGACGCCTTGCGCATCCGTGTCGGAGAACCAGACCCGGGAGAGAGCCGAGTACTTGTACGGCGGCTTGCGCATCGTGACGCGCCCGAGCTCCGGCACGGCTCCCGCGCTCGGGGCTGTGATGCCGTCCGTCACCCGAGCGGGCCACGCGTGACGTCCGTCAACGGCTCGTTGACGTCGAACACCCGCGCGCGGTTGTCGCCGATGCCGAACCCCTCGAGGAGCCCTGTGTGCTCCTCGAGATACGCGCGCGCGGAGGCCTCGTCGTCGTCGATCTGCAGGATCGTCGGCATGTCGGTCCTCCTCGGGGCTCGTCGGGCTGCCTCGATGCTACCGCCGGGTCGGTGCCTGGTGGTCGCTCCGGCGCGCACGCCTCAGGTGCGGATCAGCGCGAGAACCTCGTCCCGCTTCTCCTCCATGAGGCCCTGGGACAGCGCCTCGAGATTGAGGCGGAGGAGCGGCTCGGTGTTCGAGGGGCGAACGTTGAAGTGCCAGGCGTCGAAGTCGACCGAGAGGCCGTCGAGGTGGGAGATCCTGCCACCCTCGGCCGTGTACCGCTCCTTCAGCTCCTGGAGCTTGAGAGGGACGTCGGCGACGGGGGTGTTGAGCTCGCCCGTGAGGAAGAAGCGCTCGCGAAACGGCGCGAGGAGCTCCGAGAGCTTCCGGCCCCGTCGCGACAGGAGCTCCAGCATGAGCAGGAACGGCACCACCCCGGAGTCCGCCTGGGAGAAGTCGCGGAAGTAGTAGTGCGCGGACACCTCGCCGGCGAAGGCGGCCTCCTCCTTGCGCATGCGGTGCTTGATGTACGCATGCCCGACGCGGTTCACGAGGGGCGTTCCACCCGCGCGCTCGATCGTCTCGGGCACGGCCCGGCTCGCGCGCACGTCGTAGATCACGGTCGCGCCCGGCTCCTTCTCGAGAACGGCCTCCGCGAGGAGGGCGGTCACGAAGTCCCCCGGCACGAACTCGCCCGTGTCGTCCACGAAGAAGCAGCGGTCGGCATCGCCGTCGTAGGCGACGCCGAGGTCGGCCTGCTCTTCCAGCGTCTTCGCGACGATGAACTCGCGGTTCTCGGGGAGCAGCGGGTTGGGCTCGTGGTTCGGAAAGCCGCCGTCCGGCTCGAAGTAGCAGCGCACGACATCGAGCTGCGGGAGCCGCTCGAGCACAGGTGGGAGCATCGCGCCGGCCATCCCGTTCGCGGCGTCGACGACGACGCGCAGCGGCTTGATCGCCGGGGGGTCGACGAACGAGAGCACCTTCTCGACGAAGCTCGGCCAGACGTCCTCCTCGCGGATCTCTCCGCGTGAGGCTGCAGAGGGTCCGAGGTCAGCGACGGCGCGCGCCCAGATCTCGCCGAGCCCCGACTCGCCTCCCACGGGGAGCGCCCCGCGGCGCACGATCTTCATTCCCGTGTACTCGCTCGGGTTGTGCGACGCCGTCACGCAGATCCCGCCCTCGAGCCCGAGCTCGGTAACCGCGTGGTAGAGCATCTCCGTCCCCACCAGGCCGATGTCGACGACGTCTGCGCCGGCGTCGGCAGCTCCGTCGATCACGGCCGCCGCCATCGTCGGTGACGAGAGCCGCATGTCGCGCCCGACCGCGATCGTCCGCGGCTCGAAGTGCTCGACGTAGGCGCGGCCGACGCGATACCCGCCGGCTTCGTCGAGCTCCGTCGGATAGAGACCGCGCACGTCGTACGCCTTGAACGTCGCCGGATCGAGCACGGACGGCATGGTAGTGCTCCTCGACTGCATGGGACGTTCGGAGCGCTTGCGGGCGTTTCTACACTGCAGCCATGGAGTCAGCCATGGAGCGCAAGCTCGCGACCGTTCTGTTCGTGGACCTCGTTGACTCGACGGGCCTCGTCGCCGCAGCCGACCCCGAGGTCGTGCGACGGCGTGTGAACCAGTTCTTCGAGCGCGTCGCGCACTGCGTCGAGCTCCACGGCGGGATCGTCGAGAAGTTCGCGGGCGATGCGGTCATGGCCGCCTTTGGCATTCCGGTCACGCACGAGGACGACGCGCAGCGCGCAATCCGGGCCGCGCTTGCCATGCGAGAGGCCGTCCACGCGCTCGAGCTCGAGGCTCGTGTCGGGATCGAGGCCGGCGAGCTCGTGGTCGAGAGCTCGGAGTCCACGTTCGCGACGGGCGAGGCCGTCAACCTCGCGGCCAGGCTGCAGCAGGCTGCACGCCCCGGCGAGATCCTGGTCGGCCCGACGGCCCACCACCTCGCCGCCTCGAGCCTCGTCGCCGAGGAAGCCGGGCCTCTCGACCTCAAGGGCGTCCATCTGCCACTCCGGGCGTGGCGCGTGATGGACGTGACGGTCGAGCCCGCGCGATCGTCGGGGCTTCGGGCGCCGCTCGTCGGCCGGCAATCCGAGCTCGAGCTCCTCGAGAACACGTTCGCTCGAACGGTGCGCGACTGCCGCGCGCACCTTTTCACGATCTACGGCGAGCCCGGAATAGGCAAGAGCCGGCTGGCACGGGAATTCGTCGACGGCGTGGAGCGCGCGAGCTCGCTGATCGGACGCGCGCTCCCGTACGGGGAAGGTGTCACGTACTGGCCACTCGGCGAGATGGTCAAGGCTGCCGCCGGGATCTCCGACGACGACCCGCTCGAAGAGGCGTTCGCGAAGCTCCAGGAGTGCTGCGCCGAAGAGGCGGTCGCCGACGTGCTCGGGCTGGCCGCCGGGCTCATGGAAGCGCTCGAGGGCGAGCGGAGCCCGCAGGAGATCGCATGGGCGGCGTCCGAGGTGTTCGAGCGGATCGCCTCCGTCCAGCCGCTCGTCCTCGTGTTCGAGGACATCCACTGGGCCGAGGAGCCTCTCCTCGACCTCATCGAGCACCTCGCGGATCGCGTGCGGGCGCCGGTCTTGGTCGTCTGCCTCGCACGCCCGGAGCTCCTCGACGCGCGTGCGGGCTGGGGCGGAGGTCGCGTGCGGTCGACCGCAATCGAGCTCGAGCCGCTCTCCACGACCGAGAGCGAGCTCCTCGTCCAGAAGCTCGTGGCGCAACTCGCCAGGGCCGCCGACGGCGTGCCGCCGGAGCTCCCCGCCGAACTGCTGGCGCGGGCCGAGGGCAACCCGCTCTTCGTCGAGGAGACGATCCGCATGCTCGTCGAGTCCGGGTCACCGGCCTCCGGCTCGGATCGGATCCCGGACACGTTGCACGCGCTGATCGCGGCGCGCATCGATCAACTTGCGCCCGCTGGGAAGGCACTGCTCCAGCGCGCCTCGGTCATCGGCAGGGTGTTCTGGAAGGGTGCTCTCGAGTACCTCTCGCCTGACATCGAGGAGATTGATTCGCTCCTCGACGATCTGCTGGCTCGCGAGCTCGTGCTGCGCGAGCCGCGCTCGTCCATCTCGGGAGAGGCCGCGTACCGGTTCAAGCACCTTCTCATCCGCGAGGTCGCCTACACGGGCCTCGCGAAGCGCGCGCGCGCCCAGCACCACGCGCGGTTCGCGGAATGGCTGGCGGATCGCACCGGCGAGGAGCTCGTCGAGATCCGCGCGTACCACCTCGACCAGTCCGTCGAGTTCATGACGGAGCTCGAGGGCGCGGCGCCCGAGGCGCTCGCAGAGGAGGCCGGGGCGGCCCTCGTCAAGGCTGCGAAGCGCGCGATCGCCCGCGAGGCCTACGCCAACGCGCGGAAGCTCGGTCTCCGCGCCATCGAGCTGCGCCCGACGCTCGGAGCGCGGTACATCGCAGCTCGTGCCGCGTGGCGGCTGCAGGACTGGTCCGCCGTCAAGGTCGAGATGGAGAAGGTCCGCGACCTGGCCCGCGAGCGCGGTGAGGAGGCGGTGGAGGCGCTCGCCCTGATCGGGCTCGGCGAGGCGTCGCTCAAGCGGGACGGTGACCCGGGAACGGCGAAGATCCTCGTCGACGACGCGCTCCGGCTTCTCGACGGCCTCGATGAGCCGGCGGCCCACTTCGACGCGCTCGTCGTCCGCGCGACGATCTCCGCGTGGCACAGCGACATCACGGCCATGATCGCGTACATGGAGAAGGCGCTCGCGATCGCGGTCGACGCCGAGCGCAAGGATCTCCAGACCCTCGCCTCACAGGCACTCGCCCAGACCCACATCGTCAGGCTCGAGCTCGACGAGGCCGAGCGCCTGCTGACGCGCTCGCTCGAGCTCGCCGGGGAGAGCGGAAGCCTTCGCGCACGGGCGGGCTCTGCCCTCGCCTATGCCTGGTTCCTGATCGTGAAGGGTGAGCTCGACGCCGCCGAGACGCTCCTGGAGGAGGTTCGGGCAACGGGCATCGAGCTCGGAATCGAGCCCGTCGCCGTTGCGGCATTGGCGAAGCTCGGCTGGATCGCCCGGCGGCGCGGTGACCACAGGCGCGCCGAGAAGCTCCTCCGTGAAGCACTGCGGATCGTGGAGGTGCGCGGAGACCGGGGCATGCTCGGAGACCTCCAGGCCGCGCTCGCGACGACGCTCGCGGACGTCGGGAAGCTCGACGAAGCAGAGCGACTCGCCCTCGAGGCGAGAGAGACCGCCCCACCATACGATGTCGCGAGCCGGGTCGAGGCGATGGAGGCGCTCGCCGCGGTGCGCGCAGCTCAGGGTCGCGACGCCGAGGCGGAGGAGCTCTTTCTGGAGCTGATCGCGCACGCGAGGGCGAGCGAGTTCCGCGTGCTCGAGGTCGAGCCGCTCGCGCGGTTCGTCAGGTTCCTCCAGGAGCGGGGACGAGAGGCCGCGCCCTACACTGCCCGCCTCGAGGAGCTCGACGCTCCGCTCGAGCGCACGGCCCCGGCCGCCCGAGAAGACGCGTTACGCGGCACGCCGCCGAACTGAGGCGTCAGCCCGTTGCCCGCGCACGCGGTGGGCGTGTCACGGGAGGTCGGCTTGCAGGCCGAGCAGCACCGCTCGAATAGTTGCGAGGACTCCTCGTCGGGCGACTCCGAGATGATCTTTGCCGGTCGCTCGAAGCGGCCGAGGGCGTCGCGGAGGGGTCTCACTCTGAGCGTGCCTTCGCCGTAGGGAAGATGCCTGGTCTCGTTTCTGTTCGCGAAGGCGATGTCGGACATGTGCACAAAGGAAGTGGCCCTTCGGGCAGCCACTACGTGAAATGCCGCACCGTGTCCCGGCTTTGCCCCGATGTCCCGCGATCGTCGAAAGGCGACGTTGCCGGTGAAAGGAGGAGAGACATGAGCATCCAGGCTGTCGGACGTGCGCAGTCGGAGGCGCGCGTGTGGCACGGCCTCTCTGAGCATTGGGCCTGGCTCGCGGGTGGCCTCGTCTTCGCGTTCGTCGTCCCGTTCGTTCTAGCGGACGTGCTCGGCGTCAGTCGCGACCTGTACTACGGTCTCTACGCCGTCGCAGTGGTTGGTCTGTTCATGGTGTGGGCGGGCGAGACTGGCTACGACCTGGTGGCCGCGATGAAGCGTCACTGGCTCTGGGCCATTGGACTCGGGTTCGCCGTCGCGGGAGTGATGGCGTTTCTCGTGCTCCGCACGGAGGAGGCAACCGCGCGACCTGATGGAGTCGAGTTGATCGGCGCGGTCGTGTGGCGTGGCCTCGTGTACGGGGCCATCGACGGACTGCTGCTGTCCGCTTTCCCAATCCTGGTCGTCTTTGCGGCGATGGCAGGGAGTCGGCTCAACCAGCGGTTCAGGGGCAAAGTCGTCATCGGGATCGTCGCGATGCTCGCGTCGCTCACGATGACCGCCGCGTACCACGCCGGGTACAGCGACTTCCGCTCCGACAAGATGAGCAAGCCTCTGACCGGCGACCTCATGTGGAGCATCCCGACCCTGGTCACCCTCAATCCGGTCGGTGCTCCGATTGCTCACGCAGGCATGCACACGACTGCGGTCTTGCACAGCTACGAGACGAACACGTACTTGCCTCCACACAGGTGACGACTCCCTTCGCGGGACGCCTGAGAGTCAGGCGTCCCGCGCTGCGCCTCAGCCGCTCGGCGCCCTCATTCGACCGGCAGGCTGGTGTGGGGTAGGTCGTTCCGCAGTCCCTGAAGTATCTCGCGGATGATCTGCGACGACTCCTCGTCGAGCGACCCCGAGATGATCGTTGCCGGTCGCTCGAACTGCGCGAGCGCGTCGCGGAGCGGCCCGACCCTGAGCGTCCCCTGGCCGTAGGGAAGATGCCTGGTCTCGTTTCGGTTCGCGAAGGCGATGTCGGAAATGTGGATGTCGATCGGGTAGTCAGTCTGCATCGAAAGGCCATGGCTGTTGTCACGCGGGTTGTCCGGCATCGTGAGGTCGAATAACGTTCGGAGCCTGTTGTTGATGGTGGAGCCGAGAGTCCCACGACCGTTGAGGAGGCGTGTCCGGTGTTGCGAAGAGCCATTGTCGTTGCCGGTCTGAGCGCCATCGCGATCGCCGCGAGCGGCTGCACCGGAGACTCCGACGCCGAAGCGGAGTTCCGCGCCGCGTTCGAGAAAGAGTTCAGTGCGGCACCGTGGTACCAGCACATCACCGGTATGGAGGTGACGGAAGACGAGCGCGAGAGCGGTCGCCCGCACATCGAAGTCACAACGGACCTCGGTCCGGGAGACGGCGAGACCGAGGGCGACTTCTGCGGGGCGGTTAGAGACTTCGCCGTCGACTCCGGCGCATACGACGAGATTCCAACCGTCACGGTGATCGGCTCCGACGGCGTGGAGCGGGGGGGTTGCGCGTGACATGGGAGGACGCTGAGCGACGCCTCCTCTCAGAAGACATCGGCTGTCGGTCTACGACACTCGGGCAGCCGGGCCTGGGATGTCCTCCCTGAGTCCGAGCAGCACGTCCTTGATGATCTGCGTGGACTCCTCGTCGGGTGACTCCGAGATGATCGTGGCGGGGCGTCCGAACTGTGCGAGCGCATCGCGGAGCGGCCCGACTCTGAGCGTCCCTTCGCCGTAGGGGAGGTGGTGCTTCTCGTTGCGGTTCGCGAACGCGATATCCGAGACGTGGATGTGAAAGGGAACGGGATCTTCTGACGCCGCTTCAGGGTGAGGCGACGTCGAGTCCGACTTATGGATGTGGAACGGCACGTCAGGCGCGAGCACGGAGTCGACGAGCTCGAGCGCCTCGGCGAAGGGCTCGACGTCGAGGAACGCCCCGTCGCTCGTCGCGTGCATGTGCGCGAAGTCGAGCACCGGTCGCACCCAGCTCGTCCGCCTCGAGATCTCGACGACGTCGTCGACGGAGCCGAGGTCGCGAACGCGCCCCATCACCTCCACTCCGAAGGGAACGGCTCGCCCTTTGCCTTCGAGCCGCTCGCGAAGCATTCCGACCTGCTCCACAACCGCATCGATCGCGTCCTCGCGGTCCCGACCGAGCAGGAACCCGGGGTGAAACACGACCGGCGCGGCGCCGCTCGTGGCGGCGATCCCGGCGCTGCGGTCGAGGGCTCCGACTGCGGACGCGAACTTGCGCCCACTCGCCTCGAGATGCCCCATGAACCCGAAGAGCGGAGCGTGCACCGACAACGCCACGTCGTGCTCGTGTGCGAGCTCGCCGAGACGCTCGGCGAACGGATAGTCCATCCAGAAGCCGCTCTCGAAGTCGATCTCGCAGGCCGAGTACCCCCGTTCGAGAACGAGCTCGATGGCCTGCTCCGGCGACTCGCGAGACGGGAGCCGGGCGGGGCCGACGCGGATCCTGGGCGGCACGCATGCATGCTATTCGCCCGATGTGATTGGCTCTCGTCGTGAAGGTGACGCTCATGCTTGCGGACTACGCGGTCGTTTCGGATGGGAAGCTCACTGTCGTCGGCGGAGGTTGGTCGCAGACCGGGCCGGAGCCGGCCTCCTTCGGGATCGGGCTCCTGATCCAAGTGCCCTGGGATCAGGCGAACACGGTGCACTCGTTCTCCGTCGAGCTCCTCGATGCAGACGGTGCCTCCGTCGCCTTCGAGACGGAGGACGGCGAGGAGCAGCCGGTGGCCTTCGGCGGCGACTTCGAAGTAGGCCGACCACCGGGGCTCAAGCCCGGGACGCCGCTCGACTTCCCCGTTGCCGTGAACTCGACGCCGCTCCCGCTCGAGCCCGGGCGCTACGAGTGGCGTCTGACGATCGACGGCGACGGACGGGAGGACTGGTCCCTGCCGTTCACCGTGCGCAGCGACGAAGGGTAGCTCCCGTCTTTCCAGCGTCTGGCAGGGCGGGTTCGCGGCTGTAGCGGGGCACCGCGGTGCGCTTCCTCCCGGTGCCTGACTCCAGTCGGACACCCGTTGTTTCCGGCCCGGTCGTGTGGCAGCGCATGCGCCGGAGTCCGTCCGATACCCGGCGTACGCTCAAAACGTGCTTCGCAAACCGTCCAGGATCGAGCTGCTCGAGCTCGACATCGACCTTCGCCTCGCCGATCTCTGGCGCGAGGCCGTCGACGTGTCGGAGTGGAATCTCGAGGTCGTGGCCGCCTTCATCCGCGCTGCCTACGGCAAGGGATACTGCGACGCGCTGACCGAGGAGTCGCCGGGCGCTCTCTGTGTCGAGCACGGGTATCGCACGCCCGAGAGGGTCGCCGAGCGCGACGCGGCGTAGCGCTTCTCGGGCAGCTGACCCCGCGGGCACGACTACACTGTCGACGTGGCACGCAAGGCGAGTCCGGCGCGGCTTGTGATCGCGCTCTCGGTGGCTGCGATCCTCGCCGTGTTCCTCCTGTATACGTCGATCGCCGGCGGCGGGAACCCGTCGGTCGCGCCGAGTGAGCTCGGGAGCAGAACGGACACCGTGCACCTCGCGGGGCTCGTCGTCGGCCCGGTGCGAGGCGACGCCCATGCCGGGGGCTTGCGGTTCGCACTGAAAGACATCGACGAGAAGTCGACCGCGCGCGTCGCCGTGCGCTACTCGGGCTCGGTGCCGGATCTGTTCAAGGTCGGTCGCCACATCGTCGTCCAGGGTCGGCTCGACGGCGGGGTCTTCGTTTCCGAGCCGGGGTCGATGATCACGAAGTGCCCGTCGAAGTACGCGCCCAAGACAAGCGACGACCCCTCCTGAGCGCGCTCCATGCCCGAGCTGGGTAGCGCAGCGCTTCTCGTCACTCTCGGCCTTTCCGCGTACGCGCTCGTCGCGGGCGGGATCGCAGCCCATCGCGGACGGCGTCGGCTTGCCCAGTCCGCCCAGAACGCTCTCGTCGCGGCCTTCTTCTCCACGCTCGTGGCGTCGGGTGTGCTGCTCGCTGCGCTCCTGCGGAACGACTTCTCGTTCACGTACGTCGCGAAGTCGACGAGCCGGGCGCTCCCGACCCCGTACACGATCTCGGCGTTCTGGGGTGGTCAGGAGGGATCGCTCCTCCTGTGGCTGCTCGTCCTGACCGGGCTCTCGACGGCGGCGGTCGTGACGAAGCGCCGCTGGGAGCGTGAGCTCATGGCGTGGGTCGTCCCGGTCTTCGCGGCGATCTCGACCTTCTTCGCGTTCCTCGTCGTCGTCGTCGCAAGCCCGTTCGCGACCCAGGTCGCGCCGGCGGACGGTGCCGGGATGACGCCGAGCCTTCAGAACCCGTACATGCTCGCGCACCCGCCGATCCTGTACCTCGGCTACGTCGGTCTCGCGGTGCCTTTCGCGTTCGCGATCGGCGCACTGCTCTCGGGCCGGACGGACGAGCGGTGGCTCGTCGCGACGCGCCGGTGGACGCTCTTCGCGTGGGCCGCTCTCGGCGTCGGGCAGCTGCTCGGGGCGCACTGGGCGTACGTGGAAGTGGGCTGGGGCGGCTACTTCGCCTGGGACCCCGTGGAGAACGCCGCGCTCATGCCGTGGCTCGCGGCAACCGCGTTCCTCCACTCGGTGATGATCCAGGAGAAGCGCGGCATGCTCCGTATCTGGAACGTCCTGCTCGTCATTCTGGCGTTCTCGCTCTCGCTGTTCGGCACGTTCCTGACGCGGTCCGGCGTCGTCAACTCGATTCACTCGTTCACACAGGGCTCGATCGGTCCCTGGTTCCTGGCTTTCATCGGCCTGACGGTTGCGGTCTCGCTCGCTCTCGTCTTCTGGAGGCTCCCGCAGCTCCGGTCGCCGACGAAGCTCGAGTCCGTCGTCTCGCGCGAGGCCGCGTTCCTCTACAACAACCTGCTCCTGCTCGCCCTCTGCCTCACCATCCTGTGGGGCGTCGTGTACCCGCTCCTCTCGGAGGCGGTGCGCGGCGAGGCGGTCGTCCTCGGTCGCGAGTACTACGACTTCTTCCTGCGGATCTTCGGCCTCCCACTCCTGCTGCTGATGGGCATCGGCCCGCTCATTGCGTGGCGACGCGCCTCGCTCCGAAGCCTGGTCACCACGTTCCGCTGGCCGACGATCGTTGCACTCGCGACGGGCGTGGTGCTGCTCTTCCTTGGCGCGGGCAGCTCGATACCGGGCCTGGTCGCGTACACGTTCTCGGCGTTCGTGGCGACGACGATCGTCCTGGAGTTCGTCCGCGGGACGCGCGCCCGGAGAGCGCTCGGCGCCGCGTCGTGGCCGGGTGCGTTCTCCTCGCTCATCTCGCGGAACAGGCGTCGGTACGGCGGGTACGTCGTCCATGCGTCGATCGTGATGCTGGCGATCGGCATCGCCGGCTCGAGCGCGTTCGACTCCGTTGCCGAGGCGCGACTGGAGCGTGGGGACTCGATGGCAATCGGCGGTTACACGCTCACGTACCGCTCGCTCGACGAGCGGCAGACCGCAAACGCGACCGAGCAGCGCGCCGTTCTCGAGATCCAGCGCGGACGCAGAGATCTCGGCACGCTCGAAGCGGGCAAGAATGCCTACACCGTCGAGGATCAGGTCTCGAACGAGGTGGGGATCCGCAGCGACAAGCTGACCGGAGAGGACCTGTTCGTCATCGCAGAGCAGATCGACCCCGATGGAGCCGTCTACTTCCGGGTGTTCGTCAAGCCGCTCGTGAACCTCATCTGGATCGCGGGCGCGGTGTTCTTGCTGGGCTCCGTCATCGCGTTGTGGCCAGATGCACGAGAGCAGCGGAGGTTGGCGACGCGGGCGTACGAGATCGGCATGCCCGCGGCGCGGTGACCGTCGCGCTGGTGGTCGCCGTGGCTCTCTCCGTCGCTGTCGTGGTGTACGTCGCGCTTCCGTTCCTGCGCGAGCCGGAGCCCGAGTCCGACGCGCTCGTGGAGCTCGACGAGAGTGAGCGACAACGCCTCGAGCTGCTCGAGGCGCGAGATCGCTCGCTCGCGGCTCTGAAGGAGATCGAGTTCGATCACCGGACCGGCACGCTGACCGACGAGGACTACCGCGCGCTGGTCGGGCCTCTGCGCCAGGAGGCGGCGCGTACGTTGAAGGAGCTCGACCGGCTGGAGAGCGAGACCGTCGATCGCACAGAAGAGGAGGGACGTCCGCCGCGTGGGCGAACCTCCACCTGATGGGACGCCGTTCCGTCATCGTCGGCGCGGTCGCGCTCATGCTCGCTCTCGCGGCGCCAGCCTCCGGGCAGCGCCCAGAGGACGATAAGGCCGCCGTCGACGCCCGCATTGCAGCCCTGCAGGCAGAGATCGCCGCGGCGAAGGAGCAGGAGGGCGTCCTCACCTCGCAGCTGTCAGCCGTCGCATCCGAGCTTCGTGAAGCGCAGTCGGCGGTCGACGAGGCGCAGGGGCTGCTAGGCACCCTCGAGAGTCAGCTCGCCGCCGAGGAGGCACGTCTCGGCGAGCTGACCTCACGGCTCGCTGAGCAGACGCGCAGGCTTCGCGTGCTTCAGGCCGAATTCCGGCGGGCGGTAGCGATACTCGAAGCGCGCGTCCGGCAGATCTACATCGAGGAGTCACCCGACGTCCTCTCGTTCCTCGTCTCGGCTTCGAGCTTCGACGAGTTGGTCGACAACTTCGAGCTCATGACGCGCATTGGGTTACAGGACAAACGGATTGCTCGCCAGGTCGAGACGGCGAAGGTGAAGACGGCGCAGGAGCGCAAGGAGACACAGCGCACTCGCGCGCTCCAGGCCGCAACCGTGTCCGTGATCGACGCGCGCACACGAGAGGCGCGAGGCATGCGAGACCGTCTTGCGGCTGGCCGCGACACGCTGGCGTCGGCGCGCAACCTGAAGGAGCAGGCGCTCTCGGACGCCCGCCACTCGCGCGAGGAGTACCTCGAGGAGGCCAACGCGCTCGCCGAGGAGAGCGCAGCGCTCGCCGCGGCGATTCGAGCCGCGCAGTCGGGCTCGTCGTCGACCGGCCCCTCGGGCTCGACGGGAGCCGGGGCACCCTCGTCCTCGGGGTTCGTATGGCCGGTGGACGGGGTCGTGGTGAGCGGCTACGGCATGCGCTGGGGTCGCATGCACGAGGGCATCGACATCACCGCCTCCACGGGGACACCGATCAGAGCGGCAGCGGCCGGGAGCGTGATCTGGTCGGGCTGGCGCGGCGGCTACGGGAACGCCGTGATCATCGATCACGGCAACGGCCTCTCCACCGTCTACGCGCACGCGTCCGCGCTCCTCGTGTCCCAGGGCCAGCGCGTCTCCCAGGGCCAGACCGTGGCCCTCGTCGGCTCGACCGGGAACTCCTCCGGGCCGCATCTCCACTTCGAGGTGCGCATCAACGGAGCCGCGGTCGATCCGCTGCTCTACCTCTGACTTCCCGTGGAGGTCCCCGGGGCGGAGCGGCTTCGCTGCTCCTGCTCGCATGCTTCGCCCGTCCCACCGGCTCGCACGCTGCGGAATCCGTCACGCGGGCTCCCGGGCGAGGATTCCTCGAGCAGGTCCGCGTTGCGAACGATCATCGAGCTGACCCTTGTCCGGGGAGAAGGTCGTGGGGCTACGCGGCGTGGCCTACCGCGCCCGGCAGCGCCGTCCCGTTGACGAGGCGCAGGTCCGGGAATGCGCGCCAGCGCTCGTCGAGCCCGAGCCCGTAGCCTGCGAAGAGCTCGTCGGGCACGGTGAAGCCCACGTACCGGAGCGGAATGTCCTCGACGAGCCGGCGGTAGGGGCGATCGAGGAGCGTGACCGCACCGACGCTCGCGGGGTCGCGAAGCCCGAGCGTCCGGCACAGGAAGTGGAGCGTGAGCCCCGTGTCGACGACGTCCTCGACAACGAGGACATGCCGGCCCGCGAGAGGTGAGTCGACATCCTTGAGCAGCCGCACGCCTCCGCCGGCACCTGTATACGGCGCGAGCTCGATGACGTCGAGGACGTGGGCGATCGGCAGCGCGCGGGTGAGGTCGGCGAGAAACACGACGCTCGACTTCAAGGGTGCGATCAGAACCGGGTCGAGCCCCCGGTAGTCATGTGCGATCTGCGCACCGAGCTCCGAGACGCGGGTCGCGATCTCAGTTCTGGACAGGTAGACGTTGCCGACCTCGCCGTGCGGCGAGCGCATCTCGGCCGGATCCATCTTCACGACGCGAGCCGGAGCCGGAGCCGCTGTGCCAGCCGCTCGATGTCCCGCCGGTAGAAGAGCTTCACCCGGACGTCGGGGTAGAGCCTCTGCACCTCGCGCAGCTTTCTGTTCTTGCGCGTCACGAGCGACTGCTTCATCACCGTCACCTCGATGTAGAGGTCCTGCTCGGGGAGGTAGAAGTCGGGCGTGAACGCGCTGACGACACGGCCCTCGTGGTCGCGCTCGAGGACGAACGAATGGGGCTCGTAGTCCCACGGGACGCCGTAGAAGTCGAGGATCTTGGCGCACTCGAGTTCACTACGGTTGACGAACCGCGGCGGCTTCGATCCACGATATGCCTGGAAAACGGGGCTTTCAGCCCGCACCGCAGCCACGGTAGCAATCGGCTCGGACGGGGCCGGAGGCCCTAGACTGTCTCCGTGGCCGGGTCGAAGAACGTCTTTCGGATTGCTCAGATCTCGGATCTCCACTGCGGCGGCCCGTACTTCGAGGTCAGCCTGCTCGAGCGTGCGATCGGCGAGATAAACGAGCTCGAGCCGGACGTCGTCGTCTGCTCCGGCGACCTCACGACGTTCGGCTTTCGCCACGAGTACCTGACCGCACGGGAATATCTCGATCGCATCGAGTGCGACTCGATCGTGGTGGTTCCCGGAAACCACGACTCCCGCAACGTCGGCTATGTCCACTTCGAAGAGCTCTTCGGCGACCGCAACTCGGTGCTTCGCAAGGGGGGCGTCGCAATCGTCGCAGTCGACTCGAGCGAGCCCGACCTCGACCACGGGCAGATCGGCCGGGGACGGTATCGATGGATCGAGGAGCAGTACGCCGAGGAGCCGGCGGACCTCCGGATCTTCGTCCTGCACCACCACCTGCTGCCGGTTCCCGGAACCGGGCGAGAGCGGAACGTCGTCTACGACGCCGGGGACGCCATCGAGTGCCTGCAGCGGTCGGAAGTGAGGCTCGTGCTCTCCGGGCACAAGCACGTCCCATACGTGTGGCGCCTCGAGGACCTGTTCGTCGTGAACGCGGGAACGGTCTCGTCGCTACGGCTGAGGGGCAACACACGGCCCTGCTACAACGTCGTCGAGATCGCGGATCGCAGGGTCGAGATCTGGCGGCGCCACCCATTCCACGGTCAGGTCAAGCTCGTCAGCTTCTCTCTCGACACCCTCGAGTACCGCAAGTTCACCGGGGCGATCGCGGACGAAGTCACCTCTCGAACGTGAGAGCGATCGCCATCGTCGACGGCGAGCACTACGCGCCCGTCGTCCGTGACGCGATCTCCGAGCTCCCGTACGAGATCGTCGCCGCCGTCATGATCGGCGGCACCGAGAAGCTCCGCGGGGGGGACGAATACGGCGTCCCCATGGTCGGCGACGTCGAGGAGGCGATCGCACGGTTCGAGCCCGAGGCGGTCGTCGACCTCTCGGACGAGCCGGTTCTCGGCCCTGTCGAGCGGTTCGCGCTCGCGAGCCGTGTGCTCGCCCTCGGCGTCCCGTACGTCGGCGCCGACTTCCGCCTCGATCCTCCGGCGCTGGAGCGCTTCACCCTCCCGTCCATCGCGGTCACGGGTACGGGCAAGCGAGTCGGGAAGACCGCGGTCACCGGGCATCTGGCTCGGCTTCTCTCGGCAGAGCGCGACGTCGTCGTGGTGGCGATGGGGCGGGGCGGCCCTCGAGCTCCCGAGACGATCACTGTTCCCCCGACGGTCGACGCCCTCGTCGAGCTGTCACGCGGCGGGCGGCATGCGGCATCCGACCATCTCGAGACGGCCGCGCTGACCGGTGTCGCGACGGTCGGATGTCGCCGATGTGGAGGCGGTCTCGCAGGTGACGTCTTCACCTCCAACGTCTCCGCAGGCGCCCGCGTCGCTCTCGACCTCGAGCCGGACATCGTCGTCTTCGACGGCAGCGGCGCGGCGCTGCCCCCTGTCGAGGTCGATCGCCGAGTCGTGGTCGTCGGCGGTCACCAGCAACCTGCGGTTGCTGCGGGCTACCTGAACGCGTTCCGCCTTCTACTTGCGGACGTCGTCGTCGTGACCATGGCGGAGGTGGGTACGGGGTGGGAGGAGGTGCGGGATGCGATCCGGTCTGTCGTGCAGCCGGACGTCGAGGTCGTGTCGACCGTTCTTCGACCTCGCCCGATGGCCGATCTGGAAGGGCGTCGCGTCGCCTATTTCGGCACCGCGCCCACCGCGGCTCATCCGGTCCTGGCAGCTCACCTCGTGGAGGCCTACGGCCTGGATGTCGTCCATGTCTCCGGAAACCTCGCGGATCGGCGCGCACTGCGTGCCGAGCTCGACGGGCTCACCGCGGACGCCTTCCTGGTCGAGCTGAAGGCGGCCGCCGTCGACGTGGTCGCCGAGGCGGGGTACGCGCGCGGCCTCGACGTCGTCCTCGCGGCGAACGACGTCGTGCCTCTCAGCGAGGAGCGGGACCTTGACGGGATACTCCTGGAAATGGCACGAATTCCCTCATGAGCGAGCGCAGGCACGCCGTTCCGCTGCCCCTCGGGGAAGCAGTTCCGTTCTCGAAGGGGCTGATGGCCCGCGCCCTTGTCGTGACCGGGCTCGACCCCGAGCGGTCGTATCTGATCGCCCGCCTCGCCGATCGAGACCTCACCGAGCGCGGTGTCACGAGCCTCGACCTCGACCGGTTGGGCGAGCTCGCAGCCGAGATCGTCGGCCCGGACGAGGCTGCGAAGACCGTGCGCCGCCTGCACAGGCTCGACGCTCTCCAGCAGCTCGACGAACCGCTTCTCCTCCTCGTCGGAGGGGCCACGGGGACGGGGAAGTCGACGATCGCGACCGAGGCCGCGCATCGCCTTGGGATCACCCGTGTGACGTCCACGGACTTCATCCGGCAGACCATGCGCGCCTTCTTCTCGGAGGAGTTCATGCCTTCCGTGCACTACTCGAGCTTCGAAGCACGGCTGGCTCTGACGAGGGCGGAGGAGGAGGAGTCCGGCGACGCTGCGATCCTGGGCTACCTCGATCAGACGCGAAACGTCCTCACGGGAGTGCACGCTGCGCTCGAGCGCGCGGCGACCGAGCGCTGGTCGGTCGTGCTCGAAGGCGTGCACCTCGTCCCGGGGATGGTCTCGGTGGACTTCCCGGGAGCCTTCGTGGTGCAGTGCGTGGTCGCGATCGACGACGAGAACCTCCATCGGGGCCACTTCTGGGTTCGTGACTACGCCACCGATGGGCTGCGCCCTCTCGAGAAGTACCTCGATGCCCTTCCGCAGATCCGGCAGATCCAGGACTACCTCGTGGAGCGAGCTCACCGCTACGACGTCCCGGTCATCGTCAACGACTCGCTCGACCGTGCGATCGGGGACGTGCTCGACCTCGTGCTGAGGCGTGCGGATCAGCTGGTCGCCGCCGCAGGGTAGTCGGCGCTCCGCGGCTAGACTGCCGACGTGATAACGCGAGAGGACGTGGTCGAGGCTCTGCACGGCGTGGAGGATCCCGAGCTCGGGATGGACATCGTCGAGCTGGGCCTCATGTACGACGTGGAGGTCGACGGCACCGACGTGAAGGTCACGTACAGCCTGACCTCGATGGGCTGCCCCGCCGGGGCGATGATTCAGGACGGGATCGTGGACGCCGCACGGTCCGTGCCCGGCGTCGGGAGCGTCGAGGCGGAGCTCACGTTCGACCCACCGTGGACTCCGGATCGCATGTCGGAGGACGCGAAGTTCATCCTCGGTTTCGGGTAGTTCCCCCGCGGAGCGCCAGGTGTTCGCCGAGCTCCATGGCTGCGGCCGTCAGCCCGGGATCGCGAGGACGATCTTGCCGAACTGGGCGCCCGACTCGAGGCGCTCGTGGGCAACTGCCGCCTCGGCGAGCGGGAAGACGCTGTCGACGTGGATCCGCGCCCTCCCCGACGTGATCAGGTCGTACGCCCCCTCGAAGTCCGAGGGCATGCCCATCGTCGAGCCGTAGATCACGAGCTGCTTCCACCACAGGCGATAGAGCCGCGCGGGTGGGCTGTGCCCCGAGGTCGCGCCGCAGACGACGATCCGTCCCTCGGTGGCGGCCGCAGCGAGCGAGCGCTCCCATGTCGCCTCACCCACCGACTCGACCACGACCTCCACACCCCGACCTCCCGTCGCGTCCTTCACGGCCTGGACGACGTCGTCCTCCGCGTGACTCACCGTGACATCGGCGCCGAGCTCCCGGGCTCGTGCGAGCTTCTCCCGACTCGATGACGTCACGATCGTGCGAGCGCCGAGCGCACGGCAGATCTCGAACGCCGCGAGCGCGACGCCTCCACCGATGCCCCAGATCAACACCCACTCGCCCTCGCGCAGGGACGCCTTCGCGACGAGCATTCGGTATGCGGTCTCGAACACGAGCGGGAATGCCGCCGCTTGCACGAAGTCGAGGGAGTCGTGGAGTGGATAGACCTGTGCTGCCGGGATCGCCTTGAGCTCACAGCACGTGCCGTCGGTGTGCTCTCCGATCACCGTGATGCGGTCGCCGCGAGGTATTCCGGGGTTGATGACGACGCGGTCACCCACCCTGAATCCCTCGACGCCCTCTCCCAGCTCGGACACGACGCCCGACCCGTCCGCACCGAGGATCCGGGGCTTCGGAACCGACGGCAGGCCCTTCCGAACCCAGACGTCGAGGTGGTTGAGCCCAGCTGCGCGGAGCTCCACGAGCACCTCACCGGGGGCCGGCTCCGGGTCGTCGATGTCCTCGTACCGGAGAACCTCAGGCCCACCGTCCTCGTGGATGCGGATCGCCTTCACGGGCAGAATCCTTTCATGACGGTCGCTGAGCTGAGTCGGATGGCTGCGCAGGTCGGTCTCGATGCGGTTGGCGCAGCTCGGGCGGCGCCGTACGAGGACACGGAGCGCCACATCGTCGAGCGGCGAGAGCGAGGGCTGTTCGCCCGGATGAGGTTCACGATGGCGCAGCCCGAGGTCTCGTGTCATCCGGAGCGGCTGCTCGACGGCGCATGCACGGTGGTCAGTGCCGCCCGGTGCTACTTCACCCCTGGGCCGGCGCCCGGAGTGGGGGAGGCACGCCTCCCCAGGTACACGTGGCGGAACGAGTACGCGGAGTTGCGGGAGTGTCTCGAGGCGCTGGGGGGCCTCCTCGGCGGCTCCTATCGGGTGCTGGTGGACGAGAACGATCACGTCGATCGGGAGGCGGCGGTACGTGGTGGTATCGCGTTCTACGGCAAGAACACCATGGCGATCACCCGCCACCACGGCTCGTGGGTCGTGCTCGGAACGCTCGTCACGACGGTCGAGATCGAGCCGACGCCGTCGTTGGAGTACGACTGCGGGTCCTGCACGCTCTGCAGCGACGCGTGCCCGACCGGCGCGCTCGACCAGCCAGGGGAGCTCGATGCGACGCGCTGCCTCTCGTATTGGACGCAGGCGCCGGAGCCGATACCCGACGAGTACCGGGCTGAGCTGGGCGACACGGTGTACGGCTGCGACATCTGCCAGGACGTCTGTCCCTGGAATCGGGGAGTCGAGAAGCGCCGGGACTCCGCCCGAGTGCCCGTAGGCGCCGTTCCGGTCGTCTCGCTCCGGGACTGGCTCGAGCGCGACGGTCACGAGCTCGTCGCGGAGCTCGAACGCCTCTACGTCCCCCGCAACGACCCGCGCTGGTTGCGACGCAATGCGCTCGTGGTTGCCGGCAACGTGGGCGGGCCCGATCTCGTCCCGGTCGTGTCGCGCTACGCCGCTGGAGGAGATCCCGTGCTTCGGGACGCGGCGGTGTGGGCGCTCGAGCGGATAGCGGAGCGGACGACGTGAGCGGTGATCGAGAGAGGCTCGCCCTCCTTGGCCACGAGCTGCGAAGCCCGGTTGCGGCACTCGCCGCCGTCAGCGAGGCGCTCGCCGACGAGACGTTGGACACGTCTGCACGACGTCGGCTGCTGGGGCTCGCAGTCAGGGCATGTGCGGCGATCGACCGCCTCGCGAGCGACGCCAGCGTCACGTCCATCACGCCCCGGACGACCGACGTCCTCGGCCTTGTCGAGGAGGCCGCGGCGTCCGCGGCTCTTCGGGGAACGAGGACCGTTCGGATCACGAGCCAGCTCTCGACCTTGACGCTCGAGGCGGATCCGCTCCGGGTACGTCAGGCGCTCGACAACCTCGTGGCCAATGCGATGTCCTTCTCCCCACCGGGCGAGGATGTCGTCATCCACGTCGCGACGAGGGACGGCCTCGCCCTGATCTCCGTCGTCGATGTGGGGCCTGGTATTCCGGCTGGCGATCAGGAGCGTGTCTTCCAGCTCGGCATCCGGCTCGATGACCAGCGGCCAGGCTCGGGGATCGGACTTGCCGTGTCGCGCGCAATCGCGGAAGCGCATGGTGGGACGCTGACGGTGGAGTCGACCGCCGGCTCGGGCGCGGCGTTCACTCTTGCACTGCCGCTGTCGTCGCCTTCTTCCTAGCTAGGGTCGCGATCCGGCGAGTCGTGGTCGCCACGGCGCGCGTGAGCTGTCGGCCAGGAATCTAGTGGTCTCTCCGGGAAGTCCGGTGCCCATTCGCCGGCGAGAACCGAGCAGGCCTAGGACGCAGGGAGGCCGCATACCAGAAGGTATGTGGCCGACCGAGGACGACGGCATGCGATGTGTTCGCAGCCGCGCGAAGGGGTGGCGTACTTCCCGGAGAGACCACTAGCCCGCAACCCGGGCCTCGAGCGCGTAGCTGCGGATCAGCGCTCCAGCGTCGTCGTGCTCCGTCACCGAGAACGAGGCCGATGCGCTCTCGAGGTCGACATCCGTGGTGGACGCGATGCGCACCGGAAGCGAGGCGGCGCGCTCGTAGACCTCGGCGTAGCCATCCTGGTGGACGACGACGAACCGTGTGCTCGGCGCTGGCTCGACCCAGGCGAACGCCATTGGCGCGTCGGCGGTCGCGCAGAGGATGTCGAGCCGCGGGTCGAGCAGGCGGCCGTCGTGGAGCCTCCCGTAGCTACCCCCGCACCACCGCCGATCGTCCTCGCGCGGACCGGCCCCGTTGTCGCATCCGAACACCGACCGGCCGGAGGGATCACGGAACGTCACGCTCTCCGCTTGCACACCGACCCGCGTCACGGCGATCGTGGCAGACGCCTGATCCTTCCACTCCCGCAGGCACGATTCTCGCTGCTCGCTCCCAGTGTCGATCTCTACCTTCGTCAGGACCGTGGGAACGTCGATCCCTTCCAGCTCGACAGGCATCTCGACCACCGGAGAGCCGTCCAGGAGCGCCGCAGGCCGTTCGAGCTCCTCGCCGGTGCAGGCGCTCACGAGGAGCACGGCGACGGCGAGGAGCGCGATGCGTGCCAGCCCGGCGACGATCGATCCCATCGTGCAGTCAGGAGCTCCAGCCGATCCGGCGGACGCCGCTGTAGCTCGAGCTCCCGCGATACGTCCGCGTCCAGATGTTCGTTCCGTACGCCTCGCCCTTCGCCTCGATGATCTGGTCGGTTCCATCCGCGTTCTTCGCGTAGATCATCCCGATGTGACCGCTGCTCGCCAAGGCGTCCATCTTGATCAGGGCGGATTTGGACATGGTCGTGTGAGGCGCGCCAACGCCGTTCTTGAAGCTCTGGGCGGTGTATGGCCCGTGGACGAATCGGAGCCGTCCCCACTGGTAGAAGCCGCTGTTCGAAGTGCTCTCCGACTCGCGCCAGACCTTGAAGGTGAAGCCGGAGCAGTCACCGCCCTCGCCTCCGGTGCCGGCGGTCTCGGTCGGATCGCCCGGCGAGTCGTCACGATCGTTGTCGTTCCAGCAGCCCCCGGCCCACTGGTAGCCCTCGTAGCGCGCCCGGAGCGCGACGGTGGCAGAGCCGTCGCGGGTGATGTACGTGGACGGGGTCGGTGCCGCGTAGTTGCAGTTGTCGGCGACGAAGCGCGTGTGGTAGCCGCTTGCCGTTCCGACGAGACCGAGGCAGACGGCGAGAGCGACTCCCGCCACGAGTGCCGTTGCGAAGCGCATCACTCCTCCTCCAAGTCGAAGCGGTCGACGAACAGGCCGGCGGGGGTCGAGCCGAGCTGGTACAGCGATGAGCCCTCGAGTCGGAAGCGGGAGAGCGGCGCAGTCTCCGCCCAGTCTGCGGAGGCGACCGAGAACCGCTCGACAAGGCCCTTCGCGCCCAGCACGAGCACGAGGAACTCGTCGCGTGCGTCCGCGTACACGCGTGTCACCAGCACGAGACGTGACCCGATCGGCTCGGCGAGCTGCACCTCAGCCAGCGCGGTGTCGCTTCGGATCCGCCACATGCGTCGAGCGGCGCCCGGCCCGACGAGCGCGGCGCGGACCTCGTTCCCGATCCGATGGACGACCACCTCGCCTCCACCTCTGAGCGAGCGTCCCGGGCGTCCGGACAGGCGTTGCAGATTCGGGGGAGCGAGACGTGCTCCCTCCGCACCGGCGCGCATCCATTGACCGGACGTCTGTCCCAGGACGAACGGGGCTCCGGCCGGGCCGGTGTCGACGCGGTACGCGCGGTCGGCGAGCGCGGTCGTAGCCAGCGCCCGCCCAGCGAGCGTGAACGACCGCAGGTGGGCGGGTCCGTTTAGCGGCCCAGACGTCTCGAGGACGTACAAGTGACCCGTGTCGGAGACGGCGAGGTCGGCGATCGTGCCGTCGATCTCGAGGGGTATGGCGGTGGGCGACGCGGCGCCGCGTGACCACCGAAGAGCGCGCCGCTTCGCCTCGTCGAGGACGTACACGGAGCCGTCGGACGCGACGTCGAACGACGATGCGCCGATCGGCGGAAGGCTCTTTCCCTGTTCGAGGCCGGCGTCGAGGGGCCCGGCACCCCACCTGGCATCGGCGATCCTCGCTCTCGCGTCTCGTGCGCTCCCGAATCGATGGGTGCCGAGGTCGACGTCGACGGACTTCCCGAGCGGCAGGCTTCGCTGGGGAGCGTCCGCTCCGCCGGCAGGAAGCGTGACGGAGGCGCCCGTCGCGCGATCGACGAGCACGGCGTAGTACGAGAAGCCCTGGGGCGAGCGGGCTACGGCGTCCGGGACGGCGGTGACGAGACGTCCCTCCGACCGCGCAGGCTCGACTCGGAGCGGCAGCTCCCTGAACGCGCCCCGATCACCGGAGCGGACGAAGGCCGAGCCGACGACGTCGCACGCCTCCTCTCCCTCGCGGTCATCCGCCGGCAGGCAGTAGGCGTCGTATCCGAGCTCGACGCGCTCGTCGAGCGGTGTCAGGAGCTGTGGAAGGTGCGTCGCCTCGATCTGCGAGGTGCCGTCGGGCGACCCGGTCGTGGTGCGAGACGCCGTCGCACCCCCGAGAGCGATGAGCAGGGCGCCCGTCGCGACGCCGAGGACCGCGCCGGCGGGGACGGTGAGGCGAACCAGGGTGCGATGACGTGGCATTCGGCCTCCTTCGTTGTCGAATGAGACAACGGTAGCGGCGCGCCGGCACGTTGCAAGACCGTGTGACCTCGTTGGCGCCTTCTTGGCGCTCTCTCGTGACGATCAGCGCCGCGAGGGAACCCGGCGCGCCTCGCGCTGGAGCTTGCGAGCACGCTTGGCCACGAGCTCCCGCAGCCGCGAGGGCTCCAGCACGACCGTCTCACCTCGGTCGGCGAGGATCTCCGACAGCAGCCACTCTTCCGTCTTGTAGGGAACGTCGGCCAGCGCCGAGCCATCGGTGAGCGGGCGGGCGCCACGCTCGAGCTTCCAGCGCGCGACGACCGGTGAGTGGAGCAGGCGGGCGACGCGAGGGTTCCGCAGGTATGAGGGGTCGAACCCGATCCGGGGCTCGAATGCCTCGCCTGTCAGGCGCGCGGATCGCATGCGATCGAGGCGGAACGTCCGGGCGGCATCCACGGTGCGGTCCCACGTGTGAACGCGCCAGACCGGAAGCTCGCGCTCGATGGTGTAGGTCTCGACCTGCCGGTGTGACGGGCTCTCGTCGCCTTCCTTCAGGTACTCGAGCTCGACGAGGAGGTGCTGCTCCGCGCCCTCGCTCAACACTCTCACGAGCGACTCTTCGTCAGTGGCATCCCGTGGCTCGGGAGTTCCTGCGAGGTCGAACTGTCCGAACGTCTCCTCGAGCTTGCGTCGAACCCGCTCGAGCGGCGTGTGCGCCTCTGCCGCGATGGTCGGTCCGACGTACTCGATCGCCAACCGGATCGCACGTGCCTCCAGCGGTGTGAGCTTCGGCGGCCTGCGGAAGACGTCGCCGTAGAGCTCCTTGTCGACGCGAACGACCTTGCCGTCGTGCTCCGCGTACACCGCATAGCAGCCGCCGCCGAAGTTGACGAGGTTCAGGAGCGACAGGTGCTCCTGCAGCTCGTCGAGTGGGATGGAGAAGCGCGCGGCGAGCTCGGCGGCATCGAGTGACGCGGTGCGCTCGTCACCGCACGCAGCGAGGAGCTGGGCGAGCAGCGCCTGCAGGACACCGAACCGCTCGGGTGCGACAGGCCCTGTTGGTCGCTCGGGCAGTGGCTGGTGCGGATCGCGCCGCTTCGGGTTCGCCGGCTCCGGCGGTGAGCCAGTGTGGGCTTCCTCCAGGCGGACGAGCGCTTCGCCGACGGCTGCTCGGAGCTCTTCCGGCTCGATCGCCACGGCCCGTCCGTTCTGGCGGAGCACCCACCCTGCGAGGAGCTCGACCGACGCGTAGCCGGTCTCGAAGACACCGTCTTCGACCGAGCCCGCGTCGGACAGGGTGCGCTCGACCCACCAGGCCGTGTCCTCGGACACCGCGATCCGCGCCGTGCCGACGATGTCACCGATCTGCCAGGGCCGTGGAACGCGATGGTGCTCGACGTCGAAGTCGGCGGGCGTGCGGAAGTCGCGCTCGCGCCGCGTCGCGAACCGGATATCTCCGCGAATGCGAGAGATCTTGAAGGTCCGCACCGTGTCTCTCTCGACGTCGTGCCCGATGACGTACCAGTTCCCGTCGTCCAGGCGGAGTGCGTACGGGTTCACGGCTCGTTCGCCCGGGCGCGTCCGCCGCGGACTCCAGTATTCGAAGCGGATCGTTCGCTGCTTCGAGATCGCCGATTCGAGCTTGGATAGGCGGCCCGCGAGCTCGGGCGAGTAGTCCGGGGCACTGACCCGGACGCGTTCCGCTGTCTCGGTCGGCGGCTCCGGGAACCCGACCCGACCGAGTGCGAGGTTCTGGAGAGCGAGGCGGAGCGGCTCCGCGTACGCGAACTTCCCCTCGAGGTAGTAGAGGGCGGTCTGCAGGGCCGCCAGCTCGTCGTCATCGAGCTCGAGCCGGTCGAGGAAGTAGTTCTCCGAACGCAGGGTGTAGAGCTCCTCGCCGGTGAACTCGTCGCGCTGGGACGAGAGCGGGACGCCGAGCGCCGTGAGCTCTGCCCGATCGCTGTAGAAGCGCCGGGCGAACGCCTCGTCGGACATCTCGCTATAGCCCTCGACGTTCGACTTGACGTCTCGCGCGGTCAGCGGGCGCCGCTCGGCCATCAGGAAGGCGACGAGCGAGAGCTGCCGGATCAGCTTGTCAGCGTCGTGCGACATTCGACCGCGAGCTTAGCGACCGCTCGTCGCCGAGGCGGGTACGGGCGCGAGGAGGGACGAGCTACGCGGCGACCGTCGTCGTGCGCTCGAGATGCTGGTGCGACGGGCAGTAGTCGCGGCCCGGAAGCGGCGTGCGCTGGCATGCCTTGCCCTTGCGGGTGGTGGCATGGCACCGTGACACCCCGCCGTCGAGCAGGCCGGCCTCGACCTGCTGCTCGATGAACGTCGTCGCCGCGCCGACGCCTTCTCGCACCGCCCACGCGACCTGCGCCTGCGCCCTGATGGGGAAGTAGCGACGGATGTCTGCGAAGAGCGCGCGGTCGGGCCGCGCAAAGTAGTGCGGATCATCGGCGAGCCGCTCCATCGTCTGCTCGCACTCGGTCAGGATCGCGCGGCGGTAGGAGAGTTGCGTGAACCTGTCGGCGTAGGGATCGACGAGATCCTTGACCGAGCGGTAGATTGCTCGCGAATATTGATACATGCAGGAGCGAAGCTGCGCAGCGTGGTCGTCCATCCGTCTCTCGTCTCTCTCCTGGGATCCCCTTGCCGGGCGGAAAAACGCCCAGAGCCAGCGTTGTTTCGCCTGAGTGTAGCGGCTTTCCGACCGTGTTACAAAGTCCGGACGAAAGTCGCCCGGGATGGCAACGACCGGGGCGCGTCCTCGCACGCACAACTTGCGTGAGGAGAACGTGGGACGCGAGTTCTAGCGCACGATCCTGCGCACGTTGGCCGTTCGCGCGACCCGCCGGGCGCGCTCGAGGTCGCTCCGTGCCTCCGCCTCCGACGTGTAGATGCCCGTGAAGACGATCCAATATCCGGGGTGGAGGCTGGCGTAGCTGGACGAGTCGAGCACGCCGACGCGGCGCAGCCCTCGTCTTCGCGCCTCACGCGCTTTCACGGCCGCCGATCTGCGGCCTTCCGCCTGCGGGACGGAAGCGAGGACGATCGTCCAGCCGTCCTCCGCCGTCGGCCATCCGGTGGCGCTCGAGGCGGGGACCTCGGACGGAAGCGTGCCCGTGGCGGGGACGGTCGCGAAGCCGCCCGTGGCCGTCTCGAGCCGGGGGCTTCCGGAGCGCTCGCCACCGGCCGCGATCGCGAGCGCGGTGCCCGCCAGTGCGACGACCAGCGCAGCCAGCGCTCGCAGTGCCCAACTCGCAGTCGGACGAGCTCCGCGGACCATGCCGCGCCCGGGCAGCCTCGATCCGCACCCGAGGCAGTACTCCTGCCCGCTCTCGATCGAGGTGCCGCAGCGCGGGCAGGCGTGCACGGCTATGCCTTCGTGGCGCCGGGGCCCATGGGCTCCGAGCCGTCGACCGAGCGTCCGCAGGTCGCGCAGAAGCGCGCTCCGAGGAGCAGCGGCGCTCCGCAGATGCAGGTCGCGCCACCGTGCAGCCCGGAAGTGCCCTCGAGCAACGCGCCGATCTCCTGGATGCGTGCCTCGATAGCTACGAGCTCCGCGCAGCGCTCGACGACGAGCTCGGCGACGAACCGGTCGCGCTTGTACATCTCGAGCGTCAGACCGCCGAGGTCGCGCATCCGCTCTTCGCGGACCGCGAGCAGGGCCTTGCGCTCGCGCTTGAGCTCCCGGGGAGGAGGGGTGGTGTACGACGGGGTCTTCGACTCGGGTGCTGCTCTCGGGCTCGTGGGCATCATCTGTAAACGCTAGAGCTGGAGGACGACGAGACGCTCTTCGGTCATCTCGCGGATCGCGTACGCCGGGCCTTCGCGCGTGTTGCCGGAGTCCTTGACGCCGCCATAGGGCATCTGGTCGGCACGGAACGTCGGCGCCTCGTTCACCGTGACGCCGCCGAACTCCAGGGACCGAGCCGCACCCAGCGCTGCCTTGGCGTCGGACGTGAAGACGCCAGCCTGGAGGCCGTAGCGCGTTCCGTTGCAGAGCGCGACCGCTTCGTCGAGCGTGTCGTACTGCGCGACGGTGCAGACGGGGCCGAAGACCTCGTCGCACGACACCTTGCTCTCGGCCGCGGCGTTCGCGATCACGGTCGGCCGGATCAGGTCGCCGTCGAGCCCACCGCCCGTGAGGATCTCCGCGCCGCCCTCGCGTGCCTCCTCGATCCACGTGAGCACGCGGTCGCGCTCGTGCGCCGAGATCACGGGCCCGACGTCGGTCGCCTCGTCCGCCGGATCTCCGACGACGAGCGCCTCGACCCGGGGGAGGAAGCGTGCGAGGAAGTCGTCGTACTTCGGGCGTTCGACGTAGATCCGCTGCACCGAGATGCAGCTCTGGCCGGCAAACGAGAACGCGTTGGCCGCGAGCCGCGCCGCTGCGTCGTCGAGGTCCGCGTCGGCGGCCACGATCACGGGCGTCGCGTTTCCGAGCTCGAGGTTCACGCGCTTGCGTGGTGCCCGTTCGCGGAGCTTCCACCCGACCCCGGACGAGCCCGTGAAGGTGATGAGCTTGACGCGCTCGTCCTCGACGAGGACATCGCCGATCTCGGACGCCGGCCCGCAGACCACGTTGAGCCAGCCGGGCGGGAGCCCCGCCTCGGTCTCGATCTCCGCGAGAAGAAGCGCGGACAGCGGTGTCTGCGACGCCGGCTTCAGCACGACCGCGCAGCCCGCGGCGAGCGCTGGCGCGATCTTGTGCGCGACGAGGTTGAGAGGGAAGTTGAACGGCGAGATCGCGCCGACGATTCCGATCGGGACGCGCAGCGTGAGCGCGAGCTTGCCCTCTCCGGCCGGGGACGCGTCCATCGGCACCATTTCGCCCACGAGCCTGCGCGCCTCGACCGCTGCCATCGTGTAGGTCGAGATGGCTCTCGACGCCTCCACCCGAGCCGCCTTCAGTGGCTTTCCGGCCTCCGCGCAGATCGTTCGCGCGAGCTCGTCTTGGCGATCGGTGAGCGCCTCCGCGACGCGATCGAGGATTGCAGCCCGCTCGTGCGCCGGGGGAGGTGTCCGCATCGCGCTCTCCGCGGCATCGAGCGCCCGTGCCGTCTCCGCCGCTCCACCCTTTGCGACGCGGCCGACGAGCGACCCGTCGTACGGCGAGCGCACCTCGATCCACTCTCCCGTCTCGACCCACTCGCCGCCGATCAAAAGCTTCCGTTCCGCCACGGTGACAGCCATTCGGTGAGTGTAGATTGCAGAGTCGAATGGCAGAGGCCTACATCGTCGATGCCGTCCGCTCACCCATCGGCCGGAGGGGCGGCTCGCTCGCCGAGCTCCGTGCGGACGAGCTCGCGGCCCAAGTGCTGAACGGGCTCGTCGGTCGGCTCGAGCTCGATCCCGGCGAGATCGAGGACGTGCAGATGGGCTGTGTGACCCAGGTCGGGGAGCAGGCGCTGAACGTCGGGCGCGGGGCCGTGCTGGTCGCGGGCTGGCCGGAGACCGTGTGCGCGACGACCGTGGATCGTCAGTGCGGCTCGTCGCTCCAGGCCGCCTTCAACGGCGCCTCCGCGCTCCAGGCGGGCCACCTCGACCTCGTGGTCGCCGCGGGCGTCGAGCACATGACGCGCGTGCCCATGGGCTCCAACCTCGGAGAGGCTGGCTGGGGAGCCGTCAACCCCAAGATCGGCGAACGCTGGCCGATCGTCCCGCAAGGGATCTCGGCCGAGGTCATCGCCGAGGAGTGGGGCCAGACGCGCGACGAGCTCGATGCGTACTCGCTCGAGTCGCATCGTCGCGCAGTCGCGGCGATCGACGAGGGGCGGTTCGAGCGCGAGGTCGTCCCGGTCGAGGTCGGCGCTGCGGGAGCAGCGGTTCTGTTCGCGGTGGACGAGACCCCCAGGCGCGAGACGTCGATGGAGAAGATGGCGTCGCTGCAGCCGGCGTTCAAGGCCGACGGCGTCGTGACGGCGGGGAACTCGAGCTCGATCGTGGACGGCTCCGCGGCGATGCTCCTCGCGAGCGAGGACGCGGTCGAGCGGCTCGGCCTCGAGCCGAGGGCCCGCTTCGTGTCCTTCGGCCTCTCGGGCGTGGATCCGTACCGCATGCTGCACGGCAACCCCGAGGCGTGCGCACGTGCGCTCGCCAAGGCAGGGCTCGGCTGGGACGACATCTCGGTGATCGAGGTCAACGAGGCGTTCGCGTCGGTCGTCGTCCAGTTCCTCGCCGATGCCGGCCTGCACGAACGATGGGAAGTCGGCGACGTGAACCCGAACGGCGGCGGGATCTCGCTCGGGCACCCGCTCGGCGCAACGGGCGCGCGGATCACCGCGACCCTCCTGAACGAGCTCGAGCGTCGCGACGCGCGCTACGGGATCGCGACCATGTGCATCGGCCAGGGCCAGGCCATCGCCGGCGTCGTCGAGCGCCTCTAGAACACCTCACGAGTACGGTCGATCTCGGCTGCAAACCGCGACTCGTGTATTCCCGTTGATGATTAGGGAAAAAGATTGCTACAAAGATGTATGCGATTTGTGCTGATCGAACCGCACGCGCACCATGTGTGCATGCTCGCATTCATTCTCATCACGCTTCTCCTGGTCGCGGGCCCGCTAGCGATGGTTGCCGGGTCCGACTCGCGGCTCGACGAGATCGGCCGTCGCCGCGTCGGGCGCTGACGACTCGCGCGGCACTCGCTCGCGCGCGCGGCTAGGATCGCGCGTCGTGACCGTTCCGGAGACTCGCACGGTCGGCGTGGTCGGCCTGGGTGCCATGGGCGCCGGTATCGCGCAACTCGCGATCGAGGCGGGGTACGACGTCGTCGGCCGTGAGGTCAGCGACGAGCTGGGCAAGAAGGCCCACGAGCGGATCGCCCACTTCCTGCAGCGCAAGGTCGACAAGGGTCAGATGGCCGCGGAGGAGCGAGAGGCCGCGGTCGGGCGTCTCCGGCTGACGACCGAGCTCGCGGCGTTCGCCGACGCCGATCTCGTGATCGAGGCGATCGTCGAGGATCTCGACGCGAAGCTCGCGCTGTTCGCCGAGCTCGAGGGGATCGTGCTGCCGGAGGCGATCCTCGCAACGAACACGTCCGCGCTCTCCGTGACCGAGATCGCGGCGGCTGTCTCGACGCCGGAGCGAGTCGTCGGCATGCACTTCTTCAACCCGGCGCCACTCA
>JAWOIV010000171.1:0-4205 GCA_046484465.1 Gaiellaceae bacterium | reverse complement strand
CGGCGTCCCGGAGACGCCGTCCGTCGGGACGATGCGGCAGTAGAGGTTGCCGGTGTCGCCCCCGAGGCCGGCCGCGGCGTCGTCCTCGTCCCATGCGAGCCCGAGCTCCGTGAGATAGGCGCCGACCCGATCGGCGACGGCGCGCTCCTTCTTCGACGGGCTCGAGATCGCGCACAGGTCGAGGAAGAGATCGAGCATCGGGGAGGTCAGCGCGGGCTGCGACACGCGCAGGATCCTACGGGCACGTGCTCGCTCAGTGCGCGGCGGCCTGGACGGCGGACCGGGAGCGCGCGCGCTCGAGCGCTGCGCCGACGAACTCTCGGAAGAGCGGGGCCGGGCGCGTCGGGCGCGACTTGAACTCCGGGTGGAACTGGCTCGCGACGAACCACGGATGGTCGGGGAGCTCCACGATCTCGACGAGGCGCCCGTCCTGGAACGTCCCCGAGACGACGAGCCCGGCGTCGACCAGCCGCTGCCGCAGCTCGTTGTTGACCTCGTAGCGGTGGCGATGGCGCTCGTGGACGACCGGCTCGCCGTACGTCTCCGCGGCCCGCGTGCCCTCCTCCAGCTCGATCGCCTGGGCGCCGAGGCGCATCGTCCCGCCGAGGTCCTCGATCTCCTTCTGCTCGGGGAGCAAATCGATCACGGGGAACGGCGTCTCGGGGTCCATCTCGGTCGAGTTGGCGCCGTCCATCCCGCAGACGTGCCGCGCGAACTCGGAGACGGCGACGTGCATGCCGAGGCAGATCCCGAGATACGGGATCTCGTGCTCGCGCGCGACCTGGCAGGCGAGGATCTTCCCTTCCCAGCCGCGCGACCCGAACCCGCCCGGGACGAGCACGCCGTCCACCTGCTCGAGCTCATGCACGGCCTCCTCGTACGACATGTGCTCGGCGTCCACCCAGCGCACGCGCACGCGGGCTCCGTGGTGGACGCCGGCGTGCTTCAGCGCCTCGTGCACCGAGAGGTACGCATCCTGGAGCTTCACGTACTTCCCGACCAGCGCAATCTCGACCTCCTCGTCGAGCTCGCGCGTCCGCTCGATCAGCTCGCCCCACTCCCCGAGCTCGGCGGGGCGGCAGTCCAAGCCGAGCTTCCCGCAGACGAGCGCGTCGAGGCCCTCGGCCTGGAGCACCTCCGGGATGACGTACACGTCCGGCACGTCGGGGCAGCCGACGACCGCCCCGGGGTCGACGTCGGCGAAGAGCGCGATCTTGTCGCGGATGTCGTCGGAGAGCGGCTCGGTGGAGCGGCAGACGACGACATCGGGATGGATGCCGATGCGGCGCAGCTCGTTGACCGAGTGCTGGGTCGGCTTCGTCTTGAGCTCGCCGGCGGCGGCGATGAAAGGCACGAGCGTGACGTGGAGGTAGACGACGTTCTCCGGGCCGACCTCGCGCCGGAACTGGCGGATCGCCTCCAGGAACGGCAGCGACTCGATGTCACCGACCGTGCCGCCGATCTCCGAGATGACGACGTCGGCCGGTGTCACCTTCTCCGCTCGCCGAATCCTCGCCTTGATCTCGTTCGTGATGTGCGGGATCACCTGGACGGTCGCGCCCAGGAACTCCCCCTTTCGCTCCTTGCGCAGCACCGTTTCCCAGATCGCGCCCGCGGTGTGGCTCGCATTGCGCGACAGGTTCTCGTCGATGAAGCGCTCGTAGTGGCCGATGTCGAGATCGGTCTCGGCGCCGTCCTCGGTGACGAAGACCTCTCCGTGCTGGAAGGGGCTCATCGTCCCCGGATCGACGTTCAGGTACGGGTCGAACTTCTGCGCCGAGACGGTGAGGCCGCGTGCCTTGAGGAGCCTGCCGAGCGACGCGGCGACGATTCCCTTGCCCAGCGCCGAGACGACTCCTCCCGTGACGAACACGTATTTGGCCACGGGTTCTCACCGTAGCAGGCTGTGCTGATGCGCAAGACCCGAGCCCGCGGAAGCGGGCCCGGGTCGCGCGAAGACCCCTGAAGCCCGACCGCTTCGCGGCCGGGATCGCACTGACTCTTCAGCGTCTCGTCGGGGCTGTGCTGATGCGCAAGACGCTGATGCGCAAGACCGGGGATCCGCGGGAGCGAATCCCCGGTCGCGGGAAGATCCCTGAAGCCCGACCGCTTCGCGGCCGGGATCGCACTGACTCCTCGGCGTCTCGTCGGGTCATGTCCCGGCGCCGGTCTGCACGAGGTCGTGGAGGCGCGCGAGGGCGTCCTTTGCGAGCTGCCCACGGGTGAACGAGATCCGGAAGGGCTCCTTCACGGCCAGCGTTGCGTGCGTCCGCTCGTCGCGTGTGGGCGCGAGCACCAGCTCTGCCCGCACCTTGGCCCGAACGATCTCGAACCCGAAGCGCTCCTCCGGCTGGGCGGCGTGCACCACGAGCACATCCTCCCCGTCCGGCTTGCGGAAGAGGGTTGCCTCACGCAGCCGGACCTGCCAGCGCGCGCCCGTGGCGAAGCCCCTGCGATCCGGCTCGACCGTCGCGACGGGCGGCCACCAGTCAGCGAAGTTGTACGGCTCCGACACGTACGCCCAGACGTCGTGCGGCGAGGCGAGCAGCTCGATCGAAGCAGTCCTTGCCGGCACTCAGCGCTCCGTGAGCGAGGCCAGGAACTCCTGGCCCCCGAGCATCCGCTCGAGCTCCTCGCGGCGAACGAGCTCGTCGAGCTGCTCGATGCGAGTGTGCGTCGGATCGCCGGAGACCTTCTCCACCCGGAAGTGGCGGTCGGCCACGCTCGCGATCTGCGGGAGGTGCGTGATCGTGAGCACCTGAGCCCGTTCTGCGAGGCGCTGAAGCGTGGCAGCCACCGCGTGGGCCGTGACGCCCCCCACGCCGGCGTCGATCTCGTCGAAGACGAGCGTCTCGCCCCCTGCGACGGCAGCGAGCGCCAGTGCGATCCGCGAGAGCTCGCCACCGGAGGCGGTCTCGGCGACCGGAGCGAGGGGGAGGCCCGCGTTCGGGCGGACGAGGAAGACGGCACGATCCGCGCCCGCCGCGCCTGGCTCAGCATGCTCGAGCTCGCACAGGAACTCGCCCTCGCCCATCCCGAGCCCGAGGAGCTCTGCAGCGACCGCCTCAGCGAACGCAGACGCATGCGCGCGCCGCGCTGTCCGCAGCTCTTCGGCGAGCGCGGCCACGCGGGCCTCTGCCTCGGCGACGTCGCGTGCTGCCGCCTCGACCGGGTCGTGACCGGCCGCTGCCTCGTCGAGCTCGCGCCGGGCCGCGTCTGCGCGCTCGAGGAGCTCGTCGTACGAACATCCAAACCGCCGCTCGAGATCACCGATTCGGGCGAGGCGCCCCTCGACGTCCTCGAGCACGCCTGGATCGGCATCGAGCGAGGCGAGGAACGCGTGGAGGTCGCTTCCGAGCTCCTGGAGCCGCACGACGACGTCGCGGAGCTCCTGCCCCGCGGACGCGAGCTCGGGAGCGATCCGCTCGAGCGGCGCCAGCTCACGCTCCGCCCGGCCGGCGAGCTCCGCGGCGCCTCCCCCCTCCTCGGGGGCGATGGCGGTGGCCGCAGCAGCCGCAGCGGCACCGAGCTCCGCGACATGAAGCAGCCTCTCACGCCTCGTTCGCAGCTCGTCCTTGTCGCCGGGGCCGAGCCCGTGCACGCCCTCGACGAGCGCCTCCAGCTCGGAGAGCCGCGTTGCCGCCGCCCCGGCGTCGCGTGCGAGCTCCTCGTGCCCGCGCCGAGCGGTGCGCAGATGGCTCCATGCAGCTGACGCCTCGCGGAGGCGGTCCGCCTGCTCCTGCCCGCAGAACGCGTCGAGCAGAGCAAGCTGGTACGACGGCCGCGCGAGCCGACGCTGCTCGAACTGCCCGGACATCGCGATGAGCCGCTCGACTGCACTCGCGACGTCCTCGCGCGCGCTTGCGCGGCCCCACGCATACGCGCGCGTCCGACCGTCACCGAACACGCGACGGGCGACGACGAGCCCCGCTTCGCCTTCCGGGCGAAGCTCCGCGAGCCCGACGAGGTCCTCGTCGTCGAAGAACCCGTCGGGCACGTCGAGCTCGGCCTCGACGTACGCCTCGGCGCCCTCCGAGCCGACGGCCGACGCGTCTGCCTTCGCACCGAGGAGGAGGCCGATCGCCTGCGCGAAGATCGTCTTTCCCGCACCGGTCTCACCTGTCACCGCATTCAAGCCAGGCGCAAGCTCGAGCTCCGCCTCGCGGATGAGGACGAGGTTCTCGATACGGAGCCTACGAAGCATG
>JAWOIV010000159.1:0-10176 GCA_046484465.1 Gaiellaceae bacterium | reverse complement strand
TAGCGGACGATCTTGCGGTCTTTGATACCCAAGAAACGGCTGAATTTCACATAATCTGCATTTAGCTCATAAATACACATGGAGCGCATGCCGATCGCCTGCCCACCTATGATGATCAGCACGAGCGACCAAAAAGGCAATTGGTAATGGACGAACATAGACCATAGATAACCCCAGCTTAGGTTGGGAATTAAATTAAACCCATACCCGCCAGAGGTGGGGAACCATTTCAGTTTAATCGCAAAAATGACAAGCAAGATGACTGCCATGCCAAAGGCAGGTAAACTGCTTACAAAAATACTGAGAGGCATGAGAACTTTATCATAGGTTCCTTTAAGATAAGCAGCCATTGCACCGAGCAGATTCCCGATCAACCAGCCGACGATGATCGCCGGGAATTGCAGACCAACCGTCCACCAGATGGAAGTGCTGATAATGTCTGCAACCGGCCTGGGATATTCGCTGAACGAGATCCCAAAATCACCCCGGACCACATTTCTCACATAGAGAAAAAATTGTTCGAGCATGGGTTTATTGGTGCCGAACAGGTCTGCATATTGGTTATATATCTGTTGAATCGCCGACGGACTGTCAATGCCCCGGACAACTCTGGATGTAATAACAGCTACGGGATCTCCCGGCATGAGGCGAGGCAGGATAAAATTCAACAGGAAGGCAGCAATGAATGTAATGAAGAACCAAAAAAACTTTTTCCCGAAATACCTGTAGTATCCTTTCAACCCACCACCTCCTCTTGATGCACTCAATAAGGAACAGCCATGTTCCGGTTAGGGAACATGGCTGGAGGCCACTACCCGGCCGGCGAGGGCTGGTTCGTGCTCAACGTCCGGGACGCGCGCTGGTTCGAGAGCGACGGCCTGGGCCGGTACGCGACATTCGAGGCCGAGGACGCCCGCTTCCCCGAGGTTGGCATCGGCATCGGAATCCTCCGGCCGGGTGAGCCGAACTGCATGTACCACGCCGAGGAGGCGCAGGAGGACTTCCTCGTGCTCTCGGGCGAGTGCCTCCTGATCGTCGAGGGACAGGAACGGAGACTGAAGGCGTGGGACTTCGTCCACTGCCCGGCGTGGACGGAGCACGTGTTCGTCGGCGCGGGTGACGGGCCGTGCGTCGTCATCGGGGTCGGTGCACGACGGAAGGGTCGCGGGCTCCGCTACCCGGTCAACGACGTGGCGCACCGCCACGGAGCCTCCGTCGAGCGGGAAACGTCCGACCCGAGCGAGGCGTACGCGCGCTTCGCCGAAGACGTGCCCATCCCCTGTCCGGACGAGCTCGCGTCGTAGCGGTCCTCAGTGGCGAGCGAGACTCGCGTGGACGGGTTGCCGCCAGAGGCCGGCGCCGTCGTCCGCGGGGAGCTCCTCGAAGTCGAGCTCGAACACGTCTGCGATCGCCTCGATCGCGACCGGACGAGCATCCTCCACGGAGAGCGGTCGGCCGAGCTCGCGCGCCATGGTCGTGAACTGCGCGTCCTCGAGCCCGCACGCCGTGATCCACTCCGTGAACGGCGCCGGATCGAGGTCGACGTTGAGCGCGTATCCGTGCGTCGTCACCCAGCGCGACACGTGAACGCCGATCGACGCGATCTTCCTCGGCCCCTGGCCACCCGACGGCGGCATCCACACGCCCGTCAGGCCCTCGTAGCGGGTCGCCTCCAGCTCGAACGCGGCGAGCGTCCGGATCAGCGCCTCCTCGAGGTCGCGGACGTACCGCTTCACGTCCTTCCCGTGGAGGCCGAGGTCGAGGATCGGGTAGCAGACGAGCTGTCCCGGCGCGTGATAGGTGGACTTGCCTCCGCGGTCGGTCTCGGCGATCTCGACCTCGGCATCCTCGGGGAGGTGCAGCTCTCGGTCTGCCTCCGTTCGCCGCCCCATCGTCACGACCGGCGGGTGCTCGAGGAAGACGACCGTCTCCGGGATCGCCCCCTGCGAGACCGCTCCGGCGAGCGATCGCTGCAGGTCGAACGCCTCGCCGTACGGGACGAGCCCGAGGCTCATGAGGTACGCGCCGCGAGCCATGCCTACTCCGGTCGCGCCTCGTGCCGTTCGGCGCCGTCTTCCGGGAGCATCTCCCAAGGTGCCAGCGAGCGGGTGAAGATGTGGGCTTGGAGCGTGCCGTCGTACGGCTCGTCGAGAGCGGTGAGGCGCACAGGGGTCTGCGGACTCTCGGGCCAGCCGCCGCCGAAGAGGTTCGTCCCACACACCGAGCAGAACGTCTTCGCGGAGCCCTCCGCGGGCTGGTACGTCGCCAGCAGCTCCTGACCGGCGACGATCCGAACCGCCTCCGTGCGCACGCGTCCGCTCACGGTCGCGCCGCCTCCGGAGAGCTTCTTGCAGCTCTCGCAGTGGCATGCGCCGACGTGCTCGAATGGCTCCGCCAACTCGAAGCGGACACCGCCGCACAGGCACGTTCCGGTCAGGACGGTCATCACTAGTACGAGGTCTCGTCCCAGGTCTCCAGCCGTTCCCGGAGATCCCTGAGGAATCGCCCTGCGAGCGCGCCGTCGACGAGACGGTGGTCGTACGTGAGCGTGAGGTTCATGATCGGACGGATCGCGATCACGTCGTTTCCGAGCTCGTCCTGGATCACCCATGGCCGCTTCACGAGCGCGTACGTCCCGAGGATCGCCGCCTGCGGCTGGCTGATGACCGGCGTCCCGTGGAACGTCCCGTACCCACCGGGGTTCGTGATCGTCAACGTCCCGCCCTGAACCTCGTCCGGCAGCAGCTTCTTGTCGCGGGCGCGCTGCGCGAGGTCGACCACGCCCTTCGCGATCCCGAGCAGGTTCAGCGTCTCCGCGTTGCGCAGCACGGGCACGATCAGACCCTTGCCGTCTGCGAGCTCGACCGCGAAGCCGAGATTGACGAAGCTCCGCGTCACGATCTGGTCGTCTCGCAGCTCCCCGTTGATCCAGGGGTAGTCCTTCAGCGTCTCGACCACGGCGCGAGCGACGAACGCGAGGTACGTGACGTTGACGCCGTGCTCGCGCTCGTACACCGGCTTGAGCTTCGTGCGGAGCGCAACGACGCGCGACATGTCCACCTCGATCGCACTCGTGACGTGGGCGGACGTGTCGAGCGACGTGCGCATGTGCTCTGCGATGCCGCGGCGCATCGCGTTCATCGGCTCGAGCACCTCACCCGCAGCCGCCTCCGAGGCGGCTGCGGCGGTGGCTGCTGCCGGTGCCGGCGTGGAGGCCGGAGCGGGCGCGGGCGGAGGCGCCGGCGGCGCGACGGGTGCCGCTGCGTCCGGCTCGGGTGCAGGGGTTGGGGCGGCAGGAGCGGGTTCCGCGGGCGTCGCCGCCTCGGCGGGAGCGGCCGCCGGTGCTCCGGACGCGATGTACGCGAGGATGTCCTTCTTGGTCACGCGGCCACCGGTACCGGTTCCCGGGACGACGCCGGGATCGACGCCGTGCTCCGCCGCGATGCGTGCGACGACCGGAGAGACGAACGTCTTGCCGTTCCCCGCCGCGGGCGAGACGACGGGCGCAGGCGCCGCTGCGGGCGCTGTCGGTGCGGGAGCCTCCACCGGTGGTGTGAGCGGTGGCTGCGACTCGGCGACCGGAGGCTCGGGCTCGGCAACCGGAGCCGTCGGCGCCGCCGCGGCGCCGGCCGGGCCGATTCGTGCGATCACCGTTCCGACCTCGACGGTCTCGCCCTCCTGGACGAGGATCTCCGCGACGATCCCCTCGCCGGGGCTCGGCACCTCGGTGTCGACCTTGTCGGTGGAGATCTCGAGAAGCGGCTCGTCGCGCGCGATCTGCTCGCCCGGCTGCTTGAGCCACTTGGTGATCGTCCCTTCCGAAACGGACACGCCCATCTGCGGCATGACCACCTCGATCTGCGTTCCTGTGCTCACATGTCCTCCTGTAGGGGCGAGGCTTGCCTCGCCCTCAGTAAGCCGTCAACTCCCTGAGTGCTCCGACCACGTCCTCGACCTGTGGGATGAACGCCTTCTCGAGCGGCGGCGAGAACGGCACCGGCGTGTCCGGCGCTGCGACGCGCAGCACCGGCGCGTCGAGATCCTCGAACGCCTTCTCGGCGATCGTCGCGGCGATCTCGCCGCCAAACCCTCCCGTCCGCGTGTCCTCGTGCAGGACGAGCACCTTGGACGTTCGCCGGACGCTCTCGAGCACGCGCTCCTCGTCCCACGGCACGATCGTCCGCAGGTCGAGCACCTCCACCTCGTAGCCCTCGCCGGCCAGCTGCTCGGCTGCCTCGGCAGCGGTATGCACCATCGCTCCCCAGGTCACCACGACGGCGTCGTCGCCGTGGCGGTGCACGCGGGCCTGGCCGAAGGGGATCGTGTAGCGCTCGTCGGGCACTTCGCTCTTGATGCGCCGGTACAGGTGCTTGTGCTCGAAGAAGAGGACGGGGTTCGGATCCTCGATCGACGTCGCGAGCAGGCCCTTCGCATCCTCGGGCGTCGACGGGCACACGATCTTCAACCCCGGGATGTGTGCGAACGAGCTCTCCGGGTTCTGGGAGTGGAACGGCCCGCCCGAGAAGCCTCCGCCCGACGGAAGCCGCACGACGATCGGGATCGGCGTGTGCGCCCGGAAGAACTGCTTCGCGGCGACGGTCACGAGCTGATCCCACGCGCAGGAGATGAAGTCCGCGAACTGCATCTCGGCGACGGGACGGAGCCCCATGAGAGCCGCGCCGGTCGCACCTCCGACGATCGCCGTCTCGGAGAGGGGCGTGTCGACCACGCGCCACGGGCCGAACTCCTCCTGGAAGCCGAGCGTGACCTTGAACGCGCCGCCGTAGACGCCGACGTCCTCGCCCAGGACGAACACGCGCGGGTCGCGACGCATCTCCTGACGGAGCCCCTCCGAGATCGCCTGGATGTACGTCAGCTCAGCCATGGCGCCTCACTTGTGGTGGGGGGTGTCGAGGTCCTCGGGAGACGCGAACACGCCCTGCTCGAGAGTGGACGGGTCGGGCAGCGGCGACTCTTCGGCACGCTCGAGCGCGTCGCTCAGGAGCCGCTTGACACTCGACGTGATGTCGTCCTCCTCGTCGTCCGACATGCCGGCGTGCATGTGCAGCCAGGAGCGGTAGCGCTCGATCGGATCCTGCGCCGCCCACTCCTCGAACATCTCCTTCGGGACGTAGAAGGCGTCGTCGTGGACGGCATGACCCTCCATCCGCAGTGAGAGGCACTCGAGCAGCGTCGGGCCTCCACCGCCCCGCGCCTTCTCGATCGCACGGCGCGCCTCGCGGTAGACGGCCAGCACGTCGGTGCCATCGACGACCACGCCCTCGAAGCCGTACGCCGCCGCACGGTCGGCGACGTGCTCGACCGGGTAGGAGAGGTACGTGGGCGTCGAGTACGCCCACTGGTTGTTGTCGCAGACGAACACCATCGGCAGTCTCCGGACACCGGCCATGTTCATGCTCTCGTGCGCGTCGCCGCGCGCGGCGGCACCCTCGCCGAACCAGCCGAGCGCGACGCGGTGGTCGCCCCGGATCTTGAAGGCGAGCGCCATGCCGGTCGCGACGGGAAGCATCGCCGGTAGGTGGCTGACCATGGTGTGCAGGCCGAGCTCGGAAACCGCCATGTGCACGTTACCGTCGCGCCCGCGTGTGGGGCCTCCTTCCCGCCCCATGTACTGGGCGAAGATGCGCCAGGGCTCGACGCCGCGCGTCACGTGCACGCCCATGTCGCGGTGCAGCGGCGTTCCGACGTCGTTCGGCCCCATCGCCGTCGCCACGCCGACCGCAGCTCCCTCGTTCCCGCGCCCCGTGTAGAAGGAGCCGGGGATCTTCCCCTGCTTGTACAGGATGTGGCCCCGCTCCTCGATCCCGCGGGTGATGAGCATGTGGCGGTAGATGCCGAGCAGGTCCTCGCGGTCGAGGCCCGCCTCCTTCACCTCCTGCAGCGAGCCTACGGGCTCGGCTTCGCGTACGGCCATGCGGTTTCTCCCGTCGTCCGGATGGTCGTGCTGCACTCTATCCACTGTGCAAGACCGCAAACCGCTCGCGCGGATCGCGATCGCACGAAGATCCCTGAAGCGCGCCCGCTTCGCGGTCGCGGTGCGGTCGACGCTGCACAGCTGTGCCCACTGTGCAAGACCGCAAACCGCTCGCGCGGATAGCGATCGCACGAAGATCCCTGAAGCGCGGGCGCTCCTCGCCCGCTGATCCCGCGGTTCGTCCGTCCCGCCACGACCTCTCGGCGTAGAGCGAGGTACGTTGTTCGCGTGGCTGCGAAGCGGAACTGGATCCAGGAGGAGCGGCGCAAGACGCTCGGCGACTGGGTCGCCTTCTGCCTGCGCTGCGGGCACACGCAGCGCTACTTCCTCGAGGGCGAGGACCAGCTACCGTCGGCCTGCCCGACCTGCGGCGGCGAGCTGCGACATCGCTGCCCCGCCTGCGGCGCGCCGATCGCGTCGGCGTTTGCGGTCGAGTGCGAGGAGTGCGAAGCGCCCGTTCGTCCTCCAGAGCTCTTCGGGACGCCGATCCGCCGGGCCGGCCGCTGATCCGCTGATTGCCAGACGGCACCCGTCTCCCCGCCTTCTGCGCACCGTGACACGGTCATCCGCTCTCGGTCGCGCGCCTGCAGGATCAGCCGTTGACGATCTGGGAGAACCGGATGACGGTGACGATGTCCGTCTCCGACACCTCGCGGTTGTAGAGCTGGCCGAGGAAGTGCTGAAGCTCGTCGACGCGTTTGATGAGCGGGTTGTCGTGCTCGATCTCGCGGGGTGAAAGGTCGCCGAGCTGCTTGACCTCGACCTTGTCGATCACGGCGTCGAAGATGCGCTCGCGCTGTCCGTAGCGGGCGCCGCAGAGGACGGTGACGATCATCCCCTTCCGGTACTTCGCGGACTTGTCCCCGAGCCGGATCGTCGCCGTCTTACGACTCGTCCTGAGCTGGTCGGCGACGGCGGGGTTGTAGAAGTTGAGTGCGTAGCTCGGCACGGCGGGCGCGAGAATCATACGGGCTTCGGCCCGTCCCGACTCGCCTCCTACGACAGCAGCTCGCGCGCCTTCTCCGCCATCTCCCGCTCTCCCCGGTACGCGAGGAGTCGCGGTGCGTCCTCGAGCGGGAGCCAGCGCGCTTCGGCGACCTCCACGTCCGCCCCCTGCGGGAGCTCTCCGATGCGGCCGCCCGCCGCGAACGCCAGGTAGAAGCTCACGACTTTGAACACGCGCTCGCCCTGCCACGTGTAGACATAGCGGGCGTCGCCGAGCTGCGGGCCGAGCCGGGCCCGGATCCCCGTCTCCTCGCGACCTTCGCGCAGCGCTGCCTCCGCTGGCGTCTCGGTCGACCCGACGAGGCCCTTCGGGAGGGCCCACGTCCCGTCCGGCTTCCCGCGGGGGCGAACGGCGGCGAACCAGGTCCGTCCGCGCATGCTGCGGACGATCACGAGCCCGGCGGAGATCTCGCGTCGCGTCACGACTTTGTGACGTTGGGTGACCGTTCGAGCCAGCGATGTGAGTCCAAGACGCTCATATTGGCTTGGATCACGCGCTCGCGGGTGCTATTGTGCGTCTGGCACTCACCCCCTGTGAGTGCCAAGAGTGTCACAAACTCAAGGATAAAGGGAGGTCTCTGCGAATGGATCTGCAGCCTCTGGGCGATCGCCTGATCGTCGAGGTCCTCGACGAGGAGGAGCTGACGGTCAGCGGGATCGTGCTGCCCGACACGGCGAAGGAGAAGCCGCAGCGCGGCAAGGTTCTCGCCGTCGGACCCGGCCCTCGCGACGAGGACGGGGAGTACATCAAGATGGATGTCGAAGTCGACGACGAGGTGATCTTCTCCAAGTACGGCGGGACGGAGATCAAGCTCGGCACCGACGAGGTTCTCATCCTGCGCGAGTCGGACGTCCTGGCCAAGGTCGTAGGCGACCGCGCAGCTGTGTAGCGACGAGGCTCGCCTCGTCCGTGACGTAAGAGAAAGAGGAGGAACGAGAAGACATGGCTCACAAGGAGCTCAAGTTCAACGAGGACGCACGGCGCGCGCTCGAGCGCGGCGTGAACATCCTCGCCGACGCGGTCAAGGTGACGCTCGGGCCGAAGGGCCGGTACGTCGTCCTCGACAAGAGGTTCGGCGCGCCGACGATCACGAACGACGGCGTCACCATCGCCCGCGAGATCGAGGTCGAGGATCCGTTCGAGAACCAGGGCGCGCAGCTCGTCAAGGAGGTTGCGACCGCGACCAACGACGTGGCCGGCGACGGCACGACGACGGCAACTGTCCTGGCGCAGGCGATCGTCCGTGAAGGCCTGAAGAACGTCGCCGCGGGTGCGAATCCGATGGCGCTCAAGCGCGGTATCGAGAAGACGGTAGACGCGGTCGTCGAGAACCTGAAGAAGCAGTCGACCGAGGTCTCCGGCAAGGAGGACATCGCGCGGGTAGCGACGATCTCCTCGCGCGAGCGCGAGATCGGTGACGTGATCGCAGATGCGATCGAGAAGGTGGGCAAGGACGGCGTCGTGAACGTCGAGGAGGGCCAGACCTTCGGCCTCGACCTCGAGTTCACCGAGGGCATGCAGTTCGACAAGGGCTACCTCTCGCCGTACATGATCACGGACGCCGAGCGCATGGAGGCCGTGCTCGAGGAGCCGTACGTCCTGATCGCGAACCAGAAGATCGGCGCGGTCAAGGACATTCTTCCGGTGCTCGAGCAGGTCATCCAGGCCGGCCGGCCGCTGCTCATCGTCTCCGAGGACGTGGAGGGTGAGTCGCTCGCCACGATCGTCGTCAACAAGCTCCGCGGCACGTTCAGCGCCGTCGCCGTCAAGGCGCCGGGCTTCGGCGACCGCCGCAAGCGCATGCTCGAGGACATCGCCATCCTCACGGGCGGCGAGGTCATCACCGAGGAGATGGGCCTCAAGCTCGAGAACACGAAGCTCTCGCAGCTCGGCAAGGCCCGCAAGATCGTCATCGACAAGGACACGACGACGATCATCGACGGCGCCGGTGAGTCGGACGCGATCAAGAGCCGCATCAAGCAGCTCAAGTCCGAGATCGAGAACACCGACTCCGACTTCGACCGCGAGAAGCTCCAGGAGCGGCTCGCGAAGCTGTCGGGCGGCGTCGCGGTCGTCAAGGTCGGCGCTGCGACCGAGACCGAGATGAAGGAGAAGAAGCACCGCGTCGAGGACGCGCTGCAGGCCACTCGGGCAGCCCTCGAGGAGGGCATCGTCCCGGGCGGCGGCGTCGCGCTCATCAACGCTGGTGACGCCGTCAAGCCCACTCTCGACGCACTCGAGGGTGACGAGAAGACCGGCGCTGCGATCATCGTCCGCGCACTCGAGGAGCCGCTTCGGCAGCTCGCGTTCAACGCGGGCCTCGAGGGCTCGGTCGTCATCGACAAGGTCCGGACCGCCAAGAAGGGGCAGGGCCTGAATGTCGAGACGGGCGAGATCGAGGATCTCGTCAAGGCCGGGATCATCGACCCGACCATGGTGACGCGCTCTGCTCTGCAGAACGCGGCGTCGATCGCGAAGAACATCCTCACGACCGAGGCGGTCGTGGCCGAGATGCCCGAGCCGGAGAAGATGCCGGCCGGTATGCCCGGCGGCGGGATGGACTTCTAAACCCGTTCCGCGCACGACGACGAAGGGCCGGCGTTGCCCGGCCCTTCGTCGTTCCGCGATCTCTTGTGGGGGGACTAGAAGGCGCCTACCCAGAGCCGTGTGATCGTGCGACCGTCCTTGCTCTTGTTCGCCGTGACGGTGGTCGCGGCGCCCTTGAGCGCGCTCTCGACCGTGGTAGGCGACGCGCCGGTGTTGCTCGAGAGGTAGAGCGCTCCGCCTCCGCCGACGTGCGGCGACGCCATCGACGTGCCGCTCATCGTGGTGGTACCTCCGCCCCGCTTGGTCGAGAGGATGCTCACCCCGGGAGCCCAGATGTCCACGCAGCTCCCGTAGTTGCTCCACGACGCTTCCTTGTCGGCGGAGTCCGTCGCTGCGACGGTCATGATGCCGTTGTTCGTTCCCGCACCGACGCGGGCCGGCGAGGAGTTGCACGCGTCCGCGCCGCTGTTGCCGGCGGCCAGGGCGTAGAAGACGCCACTGCTCGCCGACTTCTTCACCGCGTCGTCGAGCGCCGCGCTCACGCTCCCGCCGAGGCTCATGTTCGCGATGGCGGGCTTCTTGGCGTTGGCGGTGACCCAGTCCACGCCTTTGATCACGCCCGAGGTGC
>JAWOIV010000132.1:0-4633 GCA_046484465.1 Gaiellaceae bacterium | reverse complement strand
GGACGAGGCGTCCACGCAGAGGCGGTGCCGCTCCGCGCGCCGGACGGTGAGCCTCCTGCAGGGTCACCGCCGGGCGCTTCCGGCAACTAGTGGTCGCTCCGGGAAGTACGCCACCCCTTCGCGCGGCTGCGAACACATCGCATGCCGTCGTCCTCGGTCGGCCACATACCTTCTGGTATGCGGCCTCCCTGCGTCCTAGGCCTGCTCGGTTCTCGCCGGCGAATGGGCACCGGACTTCCCGGAGAGACCACTAGCGCCGACTCTCGTCCGCAGCACCACCCGACCGTCCGGATGGCCTGTGGGTGGCGCTCGGGATGGAGATGGGGAAGAGGGGTTGCGTGGTGGTTGAAAGTGGAGTATGGTGGGGCATCGTGGGAGGAGCCCACGCACCCCGATGTTCTACGGCGAGTACGAACACACTGTCGACGAGAAGAGCCGGCTCACGCTTCCGGCGCGTTTCCGGCATGCCCTCGCCGGCGGGGTCGTCCTCTCGCGCGGGCTCGAGCGCAACATCGACGTGTTCCCGCGAGAGAGCTGGGATTCGAACGTCGCTCGCATCGCCGGGCTCGACTCGCTCACCCGTGAGGCGAGGGAGATGAAGCGCTACGTGTTCGCGGGAGCGGCGGTCGCGGAGCTCGACCGTCAGGGGCGCGTGCTCGTGCCCCCGCACCTGGCCGCGCACGCGGGGCTCGGAAAGGACACCGTGGTCGCGGGGGTGCACGACCACATCGAGATCTGGGATCGGGCCGAATGGGCGGCCCACGTCAGAGCGATCGAAGGGAGCGCAGGCGATGTTGCCGAACGTCTTGCGGACAAGCGAAGCTGATCACGTCCCCGTTCTCGCGGAGGAGGTTCGGGAGCTCCTCGCCGTGCAGGCGGGAGAGACGGTCGTCGACGGGACGTTCGGCGCGGGAGGGCATTCGCGCCTGCTCGTCTCGGACCTCCGGGGCAGCGGCAAACTGATCGCGATCGACCGCGATCCGACCGCGAAGCCCTACTTCGACCGCGTGAAGGCGGTCGCAGGAGGAGTCCAGATGCGCTTCCTCCGCGGCGACTTCGCGGTGGTGCTCGCGCATCTCGCCGGGAACGGCGTCAAGGCGGACGCGGTTCTGCTCGATCTCGGTCTCAGCTCGATGCAGGTCGATCGGCCGGAGCGGGGCTTTTCGTACGCGACCGACGCGCCGCTCGACATGCGCATGGATCCGTCCGCCGAAGTCAGCGCGGCCGACATCGTGGCCACCTGGGACGAGCGTGAGCTCGAGACGATCTTCCGACGCTACGGCGAGGAGCGGTACGCCAGGCAGATCGCCCGCGGCATCGCGCGCCGTAGGCATGAGTCACCCATCGAGCGCACCGGTCAGCTCGTCGACGTCGTGCGCGCGTCCATCCCGACTCCTGCCCGGTTCGGAGAGGGCCACCCGGCGAAGCGGGTCTTCCAGGCGCTCCGGATCGCCGTCAACCACGAGCTCGAGTCCCTCGAGGCGGGACTCCCCGCAGCGTTCGAGATGCTCCGCCCGGGAGGACGGCTCGCAGTCATCAGCTTCCATTCGCTGGAGGACCGGAGAGCGAAGCACTTCCTTCGCGAGAAGGCGCGCGGGTGCGTGTGCCCGCCCGAGCTCCCGGTCTGCCTGTGCGGCCACGAGCCCGAGCTTCGGATCCTCACTCCCAAGCCGGTCCGTCCGTTGCGGGCGGAGGTCGACGCCAACCCGCGTGCGGGGTCTGCTCGACTCAGGGTGGGAGTCAAGATCTGATGTCGACGATCGCGCAGGGCGCTAGGTCGCGTCCGGCGAAGCGCACCCGCTCGTCCTCGAAGGTGCGTGCGCGTCCGCGGCTGCTCCTCGGCGGAGGGATCCTGTGGATCGTCCTGTTCGGCGCTCTCCTCGCCGGCGTCGTCGCGGTCAATGTCACCGTGCTGCGCCTGAACGTGCAGCTGGATCAGGCCGCTCGCGAGCAGTCCCAGCTCAAGGCGGACATCGCCGGGCTCCGCTCGCAGCTCTCGAGCGCCTCGGCGAGCGCGCGCATCGAGAGTCGCGCGCGGAAGGACCTGGGCCTCGTTCCCGCCGACCCGGACACGATCGTCTACGTCGAGCTCCCGCGGTGAAGCCGGCCGCCACGAACCGGCGCATCGTCGTCCTTGCCGTCCTCTTCGTTGCGATGCTGAGCGTCGCGCTCGGGCGCGCATTCTGGCTACAGGCGGTCAACGGCGACGCGTACGCAGCCATGGCCGTGAAGCAGCACCGGGAGACGGTCGTCGTCCCGGCGGGTCGGGGCACGATCTTCGACCGAAACGGTGAGCCGCTCGCGATCGGCCGGCAGGCGACCACGGTCTACGCGAACCCACGGCAGGTCGACCGCGCGCGAGACCTGACGCTGGCCGCGGTCGAGCACCTCGGCGTCGACCCGGCGACGGTCTACCCGCAGCTCGTCGATCGCTCTCGTGGGTTCGTGTACATCTCCCGGAAGGCTGATCCTGTGAAGGTGGCGAAGCTCGAGGAGCTCGGCTTCTCGGGCCTCGGGGCGTACTCAGAGGAGCTTCGCACCTACCCGCAGCGCTCAGTCGCATCTCATCTTCTCGGATACGCAGGGCTCGACAACCAGGGCCTCGAGGGCCTCGAGCGATCGCTCGAGAAGATCCTGGCCGGAAAGCCGGGCTCGAGGACGATCGTCAAGGATCCATTCGGACGGGCGCTCGATGTCGTGTCGACGAATCCCGAGACCCCGGGACGAAACGTGCGGCTCACGATCGACCACCAGATCCAGGCGAATGCCGAGAGCGTGCTGCGCGACACCGTGCGGCGCTTCGGCGCCCGGGCCGCGTCGGCGATCGTGCTGGACCCGAGCGACGGGTCGATCCTCGCGATGGCCGCGGCGCCCGGGTTCGACGCGAACCGGTTCGCGCAGACACGGCCGGACCGGCGGCGCAACCGCGCCGTCACCGACACCTACGAGCCGGGCTCGACCTTCAAGCTCGTGACGGTCGCCGCCGCACTCGAGGAGGGCATCGTCGGCCCGCGAACCTCGTTCCGCCTGCCGCCCACCATCCGCGTGGCGGACCGCGTGATCCGCGAGGCGCACACGCGCCCCACGCAGCAGATGTCGGTGCGTGAGATCGTGGAGTACTCGTCGAACATCGGGACGATCACGATCGCGCAGCGCCTTGGGGAGGGCAATCTCGCGTCGTGGATCGACCGCTTCGGGTTCGGGAAGACGACCGGGATCGACTTTCCCGGTGAGTCCTCGGGCTTCGCGCTCCCAATCGATCAATGGTCCGGGTCGACGATCGGAACCGTTCCGATCGGCCACGGGATCGCGGTGACGCCCGTGCAGATGGCGCGGGCATACGCGGCGATCGCGAACGGCGGCGTGCTCGTGAGGCCCCATCTCATCGAGCGGATCGACGGTCAGCCGGTACAGGCGAAGCGCGGCCGCCGCGTCGTGTCGCGAGACGTCTCCCAGCAGATGCTGTCGATGCTGCGCGGCGTCGTGCTCGAGGGCACCGGCACCGCGGCGGCCATCCCCGGCTACACCGTGGCCGGGAAGACGGGCACCGCGGCGAAGATCGACGCGAACGGGAGGTACTCGCGCTCGCGGTACGTCGCGTCGTTCGTCGGGCTCGTGCCTGCGACCAAGCCGCGACTCGTGGTCATGGTCATGGTCGACGAGCCGAGCGGGTCGATCTACGGCGGTGTCGTGGCAGCGCCCGCGTTCCGCGAGATAGCTCGCTTCAACATGCAGCACCTCGAGGTCCCCCCGGACGCGCAGCGCGAGCCCGGCACGCGCCGCTGAGCGCGCGGGCTGTTCGTCTAGCCTGTCCCGTCGTGGAGCTCGACGCGCTCATCCGCGCGCTCGCTCCGAGCGAGGTGGCCGCTCTCGAGCCGGTCGACGTCTCGGACCTCGTCTACGACACGCGACGCGTGGCAGCGGGCGCGCTCTTCTTCTGCGTTCCCGGGTCGCGCGTCGACGGGCACGACCTGGCATGGGAGGCGATCGAGCAGGGCGCGGTTGCGCTCGTCGTCGAGCGGCCGCTCGAGGTCGCCGTCCCGCAACTCGTCGTCCCCGACGCCAGGGCGGCGATGGCGGTCGCCGCCGACGTGTTCTTCGGCGCGCCGACAACAGACCTCGAGGTAGCCGGCGTCACGGGGACGAACGGCAAGACGACGACGGCGTTCCTGCTGCACGCGATGCTCGCCGCCGCGGGGCGACGGCCGGGCCTCGTGGGCACGGTCGAGTGGATGGTCGGCGGAGAGGCGCGTGCCGCACCGTTCACGACACCGGAGGCGATCGACCTGCAGCGCCTGTTCCGGGAGATGCTCGATGCGGGCGACCGGAGCGTCGCGCTCGAGGCGTCCTCGCACGGCTCGGCTCTCCGCCGGCTCGACCGCGTCCGCTTCGACGCTCTCGTGTTCACGAACCTCACACAGGATCACCTCGATCTGCACGGGTCGATGGACGACTACTTTCAGGCAAAGCGACGCCTCTTCACCGGCGCACAGCCACCCCCGGCTGCGGTCAACGTCGGTGACGAGTGGGGCCGTCGCCTCGCCGCCGGCCTCGCCGACGCGCATCGCGCTCCCCTCGTCACGTTCGGCGTGGGCGTCGACGCGGACGTGCGGCCCGAGGGCCTGGAGATGAC
>JAWOIV010000121.1:0-4103 GCA_046484465.1 Gaiellaceae bacterium | reverse complement strand
CACCTCGTTGCGGTTGTCGTACGCAAACGCGACTCCGGCGTAACGCACATGGCCGTGCGTCACTTTCAGCGGCCGGGCGCCCGGCACATCGCGGATCTCGGGCACAATATCGAGGGCCTCGAAGACGCGCTCGGCAGCGGCCACCGAGCGCATCACCACGTTCAGCATCATGCCCGATGAGGAGGAGGTCTATCCGCCTGCCTGCGGTCGAAGAGCAGACGGGGTCAGGAGATTCATGCGGCAGCATCGAGACACACCCGTTCGAGGCATTCGTCTACTCCTCGGTGACGAGCGAGGATTCTCGCTCGTCCTGGCGCTCGTCGCGTCCGCGACGTTCGCGATCTCGACGGCGACGATGGCGACGCTCATGGTCTCGAACGAGCGCTCGGCGACCCGCGGTCGCGACGCGGTGCGAGCGTTCAACATCGCCGAGGCCGGCCTCAACGAGGCGCTCTCGGTCCTGAGCCAGCACGATGCGAGCGGCTCGCTCACAGTTGGCTCGACGTTCCCGAGCACGACGTTCACGCTCGACGGTGGCTCGGGCACCTACTCGGCGACGAAGACCGGATCGCTCGAGTGGACGGTCTCTTCGAGCGGCACCTCTCCGACGGAGTCCGTGACGCGCTACCTCGAGCTGAGGGTGACGGCCGAGACCGTCTCCGCGGGCACACCCGCGTCCGCCGTGTACGGGTACGGATTCTTCGTCGCGGCAACGTCCGGCTGCTCGAACGTCGTGGGGAACGCGCCGCTGCAGGTGCCCGTCTGGGTCGCGAACGACCTCTGCCTGTCGGGGAACGCAACGATCTCCGAGCCCGGCGTGGCGGGCGGCACGCTCCCGATCTACGTCGGGGGGCAGTACATCGCGACCGCGAACCCCTCCGTCGGCTCCGCAAGCAAGCCCGTCGCGTCGTTCACGGCCGTCGGCGGTTGTCAGCGCCAGTCGAACAACGTCATCTGCAGCAGCGCTCCGCAGTCGAAGGTGTACGCGGGCTCGTACTCCTCCACGCCGTCGTCGCTCGTGAAGCCGGCCGTCGATCCGGACGCCGTGTACGCAAGCGGCACGTGGAGTTCCCCGAATTGCACGATCGGGTCGTTCACGTTCGACAACAACACGGCGAAGGACGGCAGCCTCGGTACGGTCGACCTGCTCCAGGGGAACACGCGGCCGAGCTTCGACTGCACGGTGATGAACCCGAGCGGCACGAGCGGCATCGGGCGGCTCCAGTGGGACCAGGCGACCATGGTGCTGACGATCACCGGCACGATCTTCATCGACGGCGGGCTCAACTTCTCGGGGCAGTCGCAGGCACGGTACGAGGGCTTCGGCTCGATCTACGCGAACGGCGCCGTCACGACGGACGGGCAGGCAGCGCTCTGCGGGCCGCCGTCCGTCCCGGCCGGGGCGAGCTGCGCCGGAGACTGGTCGCCGAGTCAGGGCACGCTCGCGATCGTGGCGCTGAACGGATGGCTCATGAGCGGCCAGTCGGAGTTCAACGTCATCGCCTACGTCGTGGGCGCCTACTCGGCATCGGGCGGCGCGGCCGTGACGGGGCCCGTGATCGCGGACACCGCAGAGCTCTCCGGGAACGCGAAGTTCTCGGCCGTCACGGAGCCTCCGCCCGGAGCCCCGGGTGCCTCGACGATGACGACGACGACGACATGGAAGGCGATCCCTGGATCGTGGCGACAGCTGACGACGTGAGGCACGGCGACCGGCGGCGACTTCGCGCGCTGCTCCGCAGGCTCCGCCGCGAGGAGTCGGGGCTCGGGCTCGTCGAGCTGCTGATCGCGATGACGATCCTGAGCGTCGCGATCTCGGCGCAGCTCGGCGTGTTCGGCGCCTCGATGCTCTCGATCGGCCGGGCGAGCGTGAAGGGAACGGCCGTGACGGTCGCCGACATCCAGATGGAGGCGTACCGGTCGCTCCCCTACGAGTGCATCTACCTCGCCGCCGTCTCGGGAGACTCGACATATGCCGGCGATGCCGCCTACAACGCATCCCAGGTGACGGGCTCGGGCTGCTCGCCGTACGCCACGCCCCCGACGAATGCGACCACCGCTTCGAGACTCGTCGGCGGCCCCGACAACCGCACGTACCGCGTCGATACGTACATCGTGAGCACGACGCCGTCGGGCGGACGCGCGGTCAAGACCGTGACCGTCGTCGTTCGCATCGTCGCCTCCGGAGTGGCCGGTCCCGTCCTCGCCCGGCACGCGACGACGTTCGACCAGGGCAACTCACCGCAATCCTAGGGGCGTCCGCTCGGGCCACCCGAGATCGGGAGCGCAGCCGCACGCTGGCTAGAATGGCGCGCTCCCGCAGGGATTCCCGAGTGGCCAAAGGGGGCGGGCTGTAAACCCGCTGGCTCAGCCTTCGGAGGTTCGAATCCTCCTCCCTGCATTTTCCGCAGGCCGGGAATCCACCAAGTGGATTCCCGGCCGCGAAGATCCCTGAAGCGCCGTCGCTTCGCGACGGCTGGTCGCGGCGGTCGTCCGTCCCACCCCGCATTTTCCGCAGGCCGGGAATCCACCAAGTGGATTCCCGGCCGCGAAGATCCCTGAAGGGGGCCGCTTGCGCGGCCGCCATGACCGCGAGGGTCGGGCGCGCGACGAGGCTAGGCGGTTACACCGAGAGCCGTCGCGAGAAGAAGCTCTCCCGTGCGGCGCTCGAGCAGTTCCAGCTCTCCGGCCATGTTCTCCGCGATCCAATCGGCAGCGAGCTGGTGCGCAGCCTCGGCGGCCTCGGCTGACTCCCAGACCGAGAACGAGAGCACCTCGCCCTCGGACTCGGCGAGCGAATACGCCTGGAATCCAGAGCTCGCCTGGAAGATCGGAAGCATCCCTGCCTGCGCGCGGCGTGCCAGATCCGCCGAGTCGCCGCTGAACGAGTACCGCGCCATGCGTACGTGCATCGAGTCCTCCTCCGCGTCGGCCCAGTCGGTCGGGGCTGATCCCCGAGCCTCGAGCCGCGCGTCCCGACCCTACCGGTGTCGAGACGCTGCGGCGCCGCGTCGCCGGCGTGCGGCCCACGAGGCACAATCCCCCGATGTACGACGTTCCGAAGCCGCGACTCCGGGGCGTGTTCCACCAGTGGGCGCTCGTCGCTGCGATCCCTGCCTGCGTCGTCCTCGTCGCCGTGGCCGACGGCACGCGGGCGCGGCTCGCCACCGCCGTCTACGCGGTCGCGATGGCCGCGATGCTCGGCGCGAGCGTGCTCTACCACCGCGTCTCGTGGAAGAGCGCCAGGCGCCGCGCCTGGGCGCGCCGCCTCGACCACGCGATGATCTTCGTCTTCATCGCCGGCACCTACACGCCGTTCGCGCTCCTCTCCTTCGAGGGCTGGGTCTCGGAGGTCGTGCTGATCTGCGTGTGGAGCGGTGCCGCGCTCGGCCTGCTCGTCAACCTGGCGTGGATCGACGCGCCGAAGTGGGTGACCGCGCCCGCGTACCTGCTCGTCGGCTGGGTCGGCGTCGTGGCGGCGCCGCAGCTCTTCAGCGAGGTCGGCGTGGCGGGCGCCATCCTGCTCATCGTCGGCGGCGCCCTCTACACGCTCGGCGCGCTGACGTACGCGACGCACTGGCCGAACCCGTTCCCGCGCACGTTCGGGTTCCACGAGGTCTTCCACCTGCTCGTCGTCGCGGCGCTCGCCGCGCACATCGTCGCCGTGTACCTCGTCGCCGTCTGACTCGCTACGCTAGCGACCCTGCCCTCTTAGCTCAGTCGGTAGAGCACCTCCATGGTAAGGAGGGGGTCGACGGTTCGAGTCCGTCAGAGGGCTCTGCGGGATTCCACATGACTTGGGGGGCTGCTGGGGCGGGTCGCGACGACGCGCTGTGTCAGTCGACGTCGGCCGCGTACAGTCGCCACTCGCCGGGGACGCCCTTCAGCTCGTGCTCGCCGCGATCCTCGAACGCGATCCCGATCGGAGAGGCCCGTGCCTCTCGTGTCGAACACGATCAGCCGCGCGAACGAGCCGAGCCGCTCATGGAAGTCGCAGTGATTTTGCAGGTTCAAACAGTTTTAATAATCTTGAAATAAACAATGCTGCAGGTCTTGCCATCAATTTCAACGGAAATATTGAAGTCAGCGGTAATTTGTTGCTG
>JAWOIV010000115.1:0-3435 GCA_046484465.1 Gaiellaceae bacterium | reverse complement strand
CGTTCGTCGCGGGCCGAACAACGTCAGTTCGAATCCTGGGCGAGAGAGACGCGAACATGCTCGCTTGAGTCGGCTAGAATCGGTTCGGATTGCGCGCTTTTCGAAAAGTTGGGAGAGCGTAATCCGTTAGGAAAGTGTTAAAAGCCCTGCAAATGGGCTACTTTTGGGCGGTTAGCTCAGTTGGGAGAGCACCAGCTCGACAAGCTGGGGGTCACTGGTTCGAGCCCAGTACCGCCCATCTGGACTCGCTTCATCATGCGGAATCCGCATGGTTGAGCGGGTCAGGTGCGTCGCGAGTGCCGTGAATGCGCGTGTGGTGCACACCCGGGTGCACACCGGACCGCGGTTCCTTCTACGTTGCAGCGTCGGGACGATGCTTCCCAGACCTCGTCACCGCGCTCCCCACGTGCACAAACAAGGCGGTGGCCGCGGAAATCCAGGTTTCGTTCTATCGCGGACAGGTCGCATTCCCGCGACGCACGAGAGGAGCACGACATGACCGCAATCCTCACCGAGGTCCAGAAGACGGACGAGCTGGTCAAGCTCGCCGGCCAACCCCACGGGATCAAAGCCGGGAACGTCGGGGCTCGCCGCACCGACCGACCGTACCCACAACCTCTCGACCACCGCGGCAGGCTCGTAGGCCCCGAACTGTGTCACCGCGCAGGCCGGTAGCGAGCGGCCAGCCAGCGCGGCGACACGCCGAGGCGATAGAGCAGCTTGATCGACGCCACGCGGAGGAACGTGCGCAGCTCACCCTGGCCGCGCTGCCGCCGGGCCGACGTCGTGACGCACAGCGGGAGCACCTCGAAACGGCCGACTCGCCGGAGCCGCTGCACGAGGTCGTAGTCCTCCATGATCGGCAGCAACTGGTAGCCGCTGACCCGCTCGAATGCCTCCCGCGTCACGAAGATCGCCTGATCGCCGTACACGCCGTGGTGGAACGGTCTATAGGCGGCGGCGGCAAGCCGAAAGGGCAACGGGCGATGGTCGTGGAGGACTGTGAACGCTCCTCCGGCCTGCCTGGCGAGTGCGGAACGGATGGCGTCACCCGCCCCTGCCGGGAGCGTCGTGTCGGCGTGGAGGAAGAGAAGGGCCTGTCCGCTCGCCCGAGCCGCGCCCGCGTTCATCGCGACCGCACGCGACCCGGGCCGTAGGACGACCCACGCGCCTGCTTCCGCAGCGACGTCTGCGGTGCGATCGGTGCTTCCCCCGTCAACGACGATCACCTCGTGGTCTCCGAGCACGCCGGCGAGCTGCGTGATCGTCTGCGCAATGGCCGCTCCCTCGTTCAGCGTCGGGATGACGACCGAGATCCGCACGTCAGCGGGCGCGGCGCAGCCTCGCATCGAGGCTCAGCCGCTCGCCCGAGGGTGTCAGGGCGACCACGAGGCTCATCGCCACGAGCAGGACGTAGGTCCAGACCCACTCGTCGGGCGCGCGCACGACGAGCAGCGTGATCGCAATCGACTGCACGACACCGAGCAGCGCGCCGACCTGTGTCCGCAGCCCGAGGAGGAGGGACAGTCCCACGGCGAGCTCGACGAGGAACACGATCCAGCCGAACAGCGTGAAGTGCGGGATGAGGACATCCTCGGCGAGCGTGCGCAAGGGTGCCGCTACGGCGTGTGCCGAGGCGAGCTCGAAGTTGTAGAGGAGCCCCTCCGGGTCGTCGCGACCGAAGTCGGGAGGCAGCTTCCAGGTGAGGTTGGCGAGCCACAGCCCGCCGAGCAGGATGCGCGCTCCGGCAAGGACGAAGAGCGTGCGCTCGTCCGCGCCGTGCGCGTGGCCGTTCACGAGCGCGCCTCACTGATCGCTGCGCGGGGCGCACTCGGCGCGGGGGCGCCGGAAGCGTGCGAGTGCTGCGCGACGAGCGCTCTCGTCCGCCGGCCCGGGATCGCGGCACCGGCGATCGCCGCCAAGTCCTCGGGCGTGTCGACGTCTCGCCAGGAGTCCACCAGCGCGACCTCGAGCCCTGCGGCGCGGCAGCGGTCCAGCGTGACCTCGAGAACCGTCCCGGTCGACCAGGGAATCCGCTCGAAGGGCGCCACGTGCGGCTCACGCATGCCCACGAGCCAGTAGCCGCCGTCCTCGGACGGCCCGAGCACGACGTCCGCTCCCGCCTCGAGGGCGGTGAGCGCTCTGCGCGGGCTGCCGGGGGGCACGCCGGGGACGTCGGAGGCGACGAGAAGCGCGCTGTCGCGCTCGGCGAGCGTCGCCCGCATGCCGGTGCGAAGCGCGCAGGCGTGCCCTTCTCCCTCCTGCAGGACGAGGGGAGCACCGGGACCGGCGAGGGCGGCGAGCGCAGCTCGCTCCCCGGCACGGGCGTAGAGGACGCCCACGTCGGCCACCTCCAGTCGGCAGGTCTCGAGCGTGTCGAGCAGCATCGCCCGGCAGAGCGTGGCGGCTCCGTGCTCTCCGAGCAGCGGGACGAGCCGCGTCTTCACCCGGCCGGGCTCCGGCGCCTTCGCGACGACGAGGACGCGCGCACCCCGACCGGGGGGCCCGGAGCTCACGCTCACCTGACGTTCCTCACGACGTCGTCTCCCGCGGGACGGCTCTCGGTCTCCTGCAGAAACGCCGTGAGCGCGGCATCGAATGCGACCGGGGCCGAGGCGACGCAGAGGTCGAGATCGGTCACGCCGTTCCGCACGGTCGGTGCGAACGGGTGCAGGAACGCCCCCTCGGCCGTGAGCGTCAGCTCGGGCAGCACGTCGTCCGGCCCGAGCGGCACTCCGAGCCCCTCGAGCTCCGCCTTGCCGCGCCGAACGACGCGGCGCACGAGGTGGTCATCGTCGGGGATGCCGAGCCCGCGGTGCAGGACGCCGGAGACCTCGAGGAGCTCTGCGTCCTGCACCGCGGGCTCGGCATCCCCGACGTGTGCGTTTCAGGGTGTCCCAGCTCAGGGGGTTCATGAGGACGTCCTCCGCCCGAAGGATCAGGTATCCTCCATTGGCTCGATGCAGGGCACCGGGTGTTATGTTCGTATGATCCGTGGTTAGGTGTCCCATGCTGCTGGTGTACTCGATCTTGCCGAAGAGGTTATAGTAGGTCGGGTTGGTTTCGTCGATCACCGGCGCCCCCTCGGTTTCGGCGTTATTGACCAGGAGGTTCACCTTGTAGCGTTGCATCTGATCCGGGCGCGACCCACCACCGAGCATCGCCAGTGCCATCTGCTGGCTCGACATTTCCTCGTCGTCGGCCTTGAACTGGTCGAGATGATTGATGATGTCATCGTGGACGTTTTCCAGATAGTCGACCACTTCATCGAAGGCGGAGTACTCCTCCTGGAGTTGATCGATCAGGGGGCGTATGGCAAAGGAACCCATTCTTTCCTCGAGCTCGCGGATGGCCGCCTTGGCTTCCTTTTCCTTCTGGCGAACCTCCCGCATCGCCGAGCGAATGAGTTGTTGAATCTCGCTACCCTTTTCCTCC
>JAWOIV010000103.1:0-7304 GCA_046484465.1 Gaiellaceae bacterium | reverse complement strand
CGACGATTTCGTCCGCATCCGTCAGGGCCTGGGCATGGACGCCGCTGCCTGCGGTCGCGAGTACTATTGCCGGGAAAATCAATCTGCCAAACATGATGTTGCTCCTTAAGCTGGTACTACAAGGTGAAGCTGTTCAGTCCCTACGACGTCGCGATCTACCGCTCGCTGGCCTGACCGGACCTCACGAGACCGCGGGTCATTCCGGCGAAAGCCGGAATCCAGGACAACGAGCACGGAGATCGGTCCCCCTGGACCCCGGCTTGCGCCGGGGTGACGCTGCTCCGCCGCGTCACTTCACGCCGAGCTTCTTCTGCAGGCTCGACGATGACGTGGTGTATTGGAAAATCAGCTTCTTCTCTGGGTAGATATATTTGTGCGCCTGCTGCGCCATCAGCGCCGCCTCGTGGAAGCCCGATAGGATCAGCTTGAGCTTGCCGGGATAGGTATTGATATCGCCGATGGCGAAGATGCCTTGCTCGCTGGTCTCGAACTTCTCGGTGTCCACCGGGATCAGGTTCTCATGCAGATTGATGCCCCAATCGGCGACCGGCCCGAGCTTCATGGTCAGGCCGAAGAAGGGCAGCATCACTTCGGTGGAAAGTTCGTAGCTTGCGCCGTCGGCGCCCTTGACGGTGACGCCGCTGAGCCGCCCTCCCTCGCCGTGCAGCGCGGTGACTTGGCCGAGCTTGAAGCTGATATCGCCCTTCTCGGCGAGATCGAACATCTTCTGCACCGAGGCGGGCGCGGCGCGGAACTCGCCGCGCCGGTGCAGCAAAGTGAGCGACTTGGCGACCGGCGCGAGATTCAAGGTCCAGTCGAGGGCGCTGTCGCCGCCGCCGACGATCAGCACGTCGCGGTCCTTGAAATTCTCCATCTTGCGCACCGCGTAGAACACCGAGCTGCCTTCATATTGCTTGATGCCGGGAAGCGGCGGGCGCTTCGGCGTGAACGATCCGCCGCCGGCGGCGATCACCAACACCTTGCATTCGAGCACGGTGTCGGCATCGGTCGTGAGCCGGAAACCTTCGTCGATGCGTTCGAGAGTTTCGACCCGCTGATTGAAGTGAAACTCGGCCCCGAACGGCTTGATCTGATCCATCAGCCGGTCGGTCAGCTCCTGGCCGGTGACCACGGTGAGCCCCGGAATGTCGTAAATCGGCTTCTCGGGATAGAGCTCGGTGCACTGTCCGCCCGCGCGATCAAGAATGTCGACGACATGGCATTTGATGTCGACCAGGCCGAGTTCGAACACGGCGAACAGACCGACCGGCCCGGCGCCGACAATCACCGCGTCAGTCTTGATCGTGGTCTCGGACATCAGAACTGCTTCTCGGGGATGCGGACCACGAGACCGTCAAGCGCGTCGGTCCTGCTCCCGCTCGTGATCGGGGTCGCGTATCTCGGCGGATGGTGGCTGTTCGCGCTCGCGCTCGCCGGAGGCCTCATTGCCCTCCACGAGCTGTACACGATGGCGCGCGAGCTTCGCCCACTCGTCATCGCGGGCTACGCCGGCTTCGTCCTGACGCTCCTCGGGCTCGAGCTCGGCGGCATCCCGTGGATGCTCGGGGGGATCCTCTCGACGCTTCTCTTCTCGTTCGTCGTCTTCGGGCTCTCCGACATTCGGCCGTCGCCGACGACTTCGTTCGGCGTCACGCTGCTCGGAGTGGCGTGGGTGGGAGGGGGCATCGGCTTCCTGCTCCTCGTCCGCGACGTCCCCGAGCATGGGTTCTGGGCGCTCGTGGCGGTGCTCTTCACGGTCTTCGCGGCGGACACGGCGGCGTTCTTCGTCGGGCGCGCGATCGGGCGGCACAAGATGGCGCCCGCGATCTCGCCGGGCAAGTCGTGGGAGGGGTTCGTCGGAGGTGTCCTCGGGGCGATGCTCGTCGCGTTCGTCATCCTCTACCGTGACCGGGAGGAGTTCCTCACCGTTCCGCAAGCGCTCGCGCTCGGTGCGATCGTCGCCCTCGCGTCGGTCATGGGCGACCTCTTCGAGTCCTCGGTCAAGCGCGACCTGCAGGTGAAGGACTCCGGCAGGCTGCTCGGGGGCCACGGTGGAATGCTCGACCGTCTCGACTCGCTGCTCTGGGCCGGGCCTGCCGCGTTCTTCGCCATCCTCGCGTTCGGGCACGCATAGCCTGTTCTGAACGGAACGCCCGTTAGCCTTCCACGAGTGTCCGGCAACAGGAAGCGCATCGCAATCCTCGGCGCGACGGGGTCGATCGGGCGGCAGGCGCTCGAGGTGATCGCCGCACATCCGGATCTCTCGGTCTGCGCACTCGCCACTGGATCGACGGGCCTCGACGAGCTCGCGGCGTCGACCGGCGCCGAGCACGTCCAGATCGGCGGCGATCCGACCGCGCTCCTCGACGCCTCGCAGCCGGACCTCGTCGTCAACGCGATCGTCGGCTTCGCGGGTGTCGGCGCGACGCTCTGGGCGCTCGAGAACGGCGTGACGCTCGCTCTCGCGAACAAGGAGAGCCTCGTCGCAGCCGGCGACCTCGCCGTGGATGCCTGGCGGCGTGGCGGCGGGCTTCTCCTGCCGGTGGACAGCGAGCACTCGGCCGTGTTCCAGTGCCTCGAGGGGCGCGCACCCGAGACCATCCACTCGATCGTCCTGACCGCCTCCGGAGGCCCGTTCCGCGACCGCTCGCTCGAGGAGCTCGCGCTCGTCGGCGTCGATGACGCCCTCGCGCACCCCACGTGGTCGATGGGCCCGAAGATCACCGTGGACTCCGCGACGCTCGCGAACAAGGGCCTCGAGGTGATCGAGGCGCACTACCTCTTCGATCTGCCGTACGACCGGATCGAGGTCGTCGTCCATCCGACCTCGGTCGTTCACGCACTCGTCCGACTCCGAGACGGCGCCGCGTTGGCGCACCTCGGGTACCCGGACATGCGCGTGCCGCTCTCCTTCGCGCTGACCTATCCGGAGCGGCGTGCCACGTCGATCACTCCGCTCGACTTCCGCGCCGGGCTGACGCTCGAGTTCGAGCCGCCCGACACGACGCGGTTCCCACTCCTCGCGCTCGCGCGCGAGGCCGGCGAGCGTGGGGGAACCTTCCCCTGCGCGTTCAATGCCGCCAACGAGGTGGCGGTCGCCGCGTTCCTCGAAGGTCGCATCCACTTCCTCGACATCGCACCGCTCGTCGAGCACGCGCTGTCCGTGGTGGACGGCTCCGCGGCCCGCAACGTTCCGGAGCTCGTCGCGGTCGACCAGGAGGTGCGAAGGCATGCAGCGGGAAGGTTGACGCCGGCATGAGCATCGCCATCGCCATCGTCGGCCTCGGCTTCCTCGTGCTCGTGCACGAGGCCGGCCACTTCTTCGCGTCGCTCGCGGTCGGGCTTCGGCCGCGCAAGTTCTACGTCGGATTCCCGCCCCCGCTCGTCAAGACGCGACGGAACGGGATCGAGTACGGGATCGGCATGATCCCGCTCGGCGGGTTCGTGTCGATCCCCGGCATGCACAGGCCGATCCCTCACGACGCGGAGCGGCGCTTCTCACAGGCAGTCGCCGAGGCGCCGGACCTGGCGGGGCCCGTCGACCGCGTGAAGCGGCGACTGGAAGGCGACGATTTCGACGCCGTGCTGGACACACTCTCCGACCTCGAGGAGGACCTCGCGCGGCACACGCTCTCTGATGGGGCAAGAGGACGCGCAGACAAAGGGGTCACCGAGATCCGCGATGCGCTGGGGCCCGAGGCCTACTGGAAAGCACCGACGTGGAAGCGGCTGGTCGCGATCGCCGCGGGACCGGTCGCGAACGTCCTCCTCGCGATCGCGCTGTTCACGATCCTCTTCATGACCGTCGCCGGGAACCCCACGACGACGGTGGCTGCCGTCACGCCCGAGCTCCAACCAGGCGCTCAGTCCCCGGCTGAGGCAGCCGGGCTCCAGTCCGGAGACCGCATCGTGGCGATCGGAGGCACCGCGGTCGCGGCCGACGAGATCGCGGCCACGATCGCCGACTCGGCGGGTAGGCCGATCGTCGTTACCGTCGTCCGCGGTGGAGAGCAGATCGACCTCGGCCCTGTCGCCGCCAGCTCGATCGACGGCCGTTACCGACTCGGCTTCTCGCTGCGCGGGGAGGGCCTCGGCCCGCTGGCTTCGGTGCAGGAGGGCACTCGCGTAACCGGCATCGTCAGCTGGGAGATCGTGAAGGCGATCGGCGGCCTCGCGACCGGCTCGGGGCGGGAGAACGTCTCGAGCCCGATCGGCATCACGCAGGCGTCCTCCGACGCGATCGAGCGCGGTGCGGAGAACTACCTCTGGGTGCTCGGGCTCATCTCGCTCTCACTCGCGCTCCTGAACCTCCTACCGCTGCTGCCTCTCGACGGAGGCCACATCCTCTTCACGCTGATCGAGGGCGCACGCGGCCGGTTCGTGAAGCGCGAGGTGTACGAGCGCGTCTCGATGGTCGGGCTCGCGATCGTGCTCCTGCTCTTCTTCGTCGGGCTCACGAACGACATCGGCCGGCTCAGCTGATCTGCGCCTGCCGGGAATCCACCGAGCGGATTCCCGGCGCGCGGAACGGACCTGAAGCGCGGAGCTGCCGTCCCGCTGATCGCGTCGGTCGTCCGTCCCAGCGGCCGGGCGAGTGCCACCGTTACCCTCTAGACGTGGCGAGCGAGGTGCAGATCCGGGTCGGGAACGTGCTCGTTGGCGGTGGTGCACCCGTCGCGATCCAGTCGATGACCCTCACGAAGACGCACGACGTCTCCGCGACGACAGCGCAGATCGCGGCGCTCGCCTCGGCGGGCTGCGAGATCGCCCGCGTCGCCGTTCCCAAGAACGAGGACGCCGCTGCTCTGCCGCTGATCGTGAAGCTCTCGCCGCTCCCGATCATCGCCGACATCCACTTCAACGCCTCGCTCGCGCTCAAGGCGATCGACGCAGGGGTGGCGGCGGTGCGCATCAACCCCGGCAACATCGGCGGCCCCGACAAGGTCGAGCAGGTCGTCCGAGCGGCGAAGGAGGCCAGGGTCCCGATGCGGATCGGAGCCAACTCGGGCTCGCTCCCGAAACACCTCTCCGAGCTCGCGCAGGAGGATCAGGCCGAGGCGCTCGTGGCTGCTGCGCTCGAGGAGGTCGAGCTGCTCGAGAGGCTCGACTACCGCGACTTCAAGATCTCCGTCAAGGCGACTCACGTCCCGACGATGATCCGCGCGTACCGGATGCTCGCCGCGAAAGTTCCGTACCCGCTCCACCTCGGCGTGACCGAGGCAGGGACGGAGTTCGCCGGCGCCATCAAGAGTGCCGTCGGCATCGGCTCGCTCCTCGCCGACGGAATCGGCGACACGCTCCGCGTGTCCCTCACCGCCGACCCGGTGAGGGAGGTCGAGGTCGCGTGGGAGATCCTGAAGGCGCTGGGCCTGCGCGAGCGCGGCCCGGTGATGATCGCCTGCCCGTCCTGCGGTCGTGACAACGTGGGCGTCGAGAACCTCGCCCGCGTTGTCGAGGAGCGCCTGCGGTCGTATCCGGAGGCATTCGAGGTCGCGGTCATGGGGTGTGCCGTGAACGGCCCAGGGGAGGCAGGCGACGCCGACTTCGGGATCGCGGGCGGCCGCGACGTCGGCTTCGTCTACGCACACGGCCGTGTGCTGAAGAAGGTGCAGTCCGAGACCCTGATCGACGAGCTCTTCCGCGAGATCGACAGCTGGATCGACGGCGGCATGGTGCGCCCGAAGCGCCTCAAGATGGCGAAGCCGGCTGCGCTCGCGATGGCCGAAGCGAGCCTCATCCCGCTGGACCCCGGGTGAGACGGTGCCTGGCTTCAGCCAGGCACCCGCCGTCCGTCACACGCACGCGGCAGGCGAGCCGCTGAAGCGGCTCGACCGTCCGGGTAGCCTTGTCGTCCACATGGTCGCCCGCCAGTCACAGCTCTTCATACCGACGCTGCGCGAGGCGCCGGCCGACGCTGAGGCCGTCTCGCACAAGCTCCTCGTCCGCGGCGGCTACATCCGCCAGGTGGGCGCAGGACTCTGGACATTCCTTCCTCTCGGGTGGCGCATCCACGGGAAGGTGGTACAGATCATCCGCGAGGAGATGAACGCAATCGGCGGCCAGGAGATGCTCTGTCCGGTTCTGACGCCTGCCGAGCTCTGGGAGACGACCGGGCGCATCGCCATACCCGAGGTCTTCAAACTCACCGACCGGAACGGCAGGGACTTCGTGTTGCCGCTCTCGCACGAGGAGACGATGACCTTCCACGCGCGCGAGCTCCAGTCGTACAAGGAGCTGCCGCAGACCTGGTACCACTTCTCGACCAAGGAGCGCGACGAGCCACGGCCGCGGGGCGGGCTGCTGCGCGTACGGGAGTTCATCATGAAGGACTCGTACTCGTTCGACCGCGACGAGGCGGGTCTGGACGCGAGCTTCGACCGCCACGCTCAGGCGTACGCGCGCATCTTCGAGCGGTGCGGGCTCGAGGTGTACCTCGTCGAGGCGGAGTCGGGGATCATGGGCGGCAAGGAGTCGTCCGGCTTCCTGGCGCCCACGGGCTCGGGCGAGAACGAGCTCATGCGATGCGAGAACGGCGACTACTTCGCGGACATCGAGGCCGCACGTGGGATCCCGAGAGCGCCGGAGTTCCCCGAGGCGCTCGACGCACCGCTGGACGTCGCGACTCCCGGAGTCACGACCATCGAGGACCTGGCCGAGATCCTCGGTATCGATCCGGCGGCGACGTCGAAGGCCATGCCGGTGGTCGTCGGAGATCGCCTCGTGTTGGCGCTCGTCCGCGGGGACGACCGGCTGAGCGAGGAGAAGCTCATGACGCACTTCGAGGCCGCGTTCCGTCCCGCCACGGACGAGGAGATCCGCGCGGCCTTCGGCGCGGGGGGTGGATCGATCGGGCCGGTCGGCGCACAGGTCGAGGTCGTCGCGGACGAGAGCTTGCGGCATGGACAGTTCGTCGCCGGCGCGAACCGCGACGGGTGGCACACGCGAGGCGTCGAGGCCGGCCGCGGATACCAGCCGACGTTCGCCGACATCCGGCAGGCACGCGCGGGGGACGCCTGCCCGGTCTGCGGCGGAGCGCTGCTCGTGGGGCCGGCGATCGAGCTTGGCCACATCTTCAAGCTCGGGACGTTCCATTCCGACGCGCTCGAGGCGAGGTTCCTCGACGAGGACGGGACGACGAGGCCGACCGTCATGGGCAGCTACGGGATCGGGCCGGCCCGGACGATCGCGGCCGTCGTCGAGCAGTCCCACGACGAGAACGGGATCCTCTGGCCGCGCGCGATCGCCCCCTACGACGTCCACGTCCTCGCCCTCCATGGCGGAGCGGAAGAGGTGCTGGAGCAGGC
>JAWOIV010000027.1:0-2932 GCA_046484465.1 Gaiellaceae bacterium | reverse complement strand
ATCTCGATCACCGCTGCGGCCGCGGACTGGACTGCGGTCACGTAGCTCCGCCAGACCCAGGCGGCACGGCGCGCGTCGCTTGCGTGCTCGAACTCCTGCCGGCGCTCCGGCTCGACCCAGAAGCGCGCGTACGCACCGTGTGAGACCCCGGCATCGTCGGAGCGCGACGCCTCTGGCCGGAGCCAGGGCTTCTCGAGGAGCGAGCACACGACGTCACGTCCGTCGCGGACGATGTGGACGACGCTGCTCGCGGGATAGGCGGTGGCGATGACGTCGACGAGGTGCGCGAGCTCCGGCGTCTGCTCGACGGCGCGGACCGAGCCCACGAGTCCGGCACGGCGTGCGAGCCCCAGCGTTCTCCGGAGCCTCTGCGCTGACTCGTCCCGAGGCAGGGAGGCGAGCTCCGGCACGGCGCCCTTCACCGGAGGCACCTCACCGAGGTCGACGAAGCCAGGAACGGAACCGATCGCGCCTGCGAGGAAGGTCGTTCCCGAGCGGGGCGAGCCGACGACGAACACGAGCCGCTCGTCGAGCCTCCCGAATCGCTCTCCGAGCGACGCGCCACGCCGTGGAGCGAGTCGCTTGGTCACGCGCAGGTAGAGGGGGAGAGATCGGATGAGACGCTGCACGGACGGCGATTCTCGCAGGGTCGGTGGATCATGGAAGGCCGACGCAACGCGCGCGGCAGGCCGAAGCTCCCCGGGTTGGACTCGAACCAACAACCCTCCGGTTAACAGCCGGATGCTCTGCCAATTGAGCTACCGGGGAAGGCAGGAGCGGATTGTACCCGGCGCTCGCTCGAGCCTCGTGGCGGGAGGACGCCTGCCGTGGGCGGCGAACCTCACGGTATGCGTCGCTTCGCCGTCGTCGGCGTCGCGCTGTCCATCGGCCTTCTCGTGCTCGTACCCGAGGCCCTCGCGGGCAGCGCCCGGGTCGCCGCCCTGCAGGTCGGCCTGCGCACGCACGGCTTCGACCCTGGGCCGATCGACGGGAGGCGCGGCCCCGCGACCACGAGCGCGCTGATCGCGTTTCAGCGCGCCCGCGGGATCGAGCCCGTCGGCGCGTTCGGCCCGAGGACGCGACGGGCGCTCGGCCCACGCGGGAAGCCGCTCCTCGGGCAGCGTGAGCTCTCGGCCGGAGCCGTCGGCTGGGACGTCGCAGCGCTCGAGTTCCGGCTGCGGCGTCACGGGCTTCCGGCAAAGGCGGTCGACGGGAGGTTCACCGCGCAGACGGCGAGCGCGCTCGCCCGCTTCCAGCGTCGCCAGGGGCTCGTGCCCGACGGCATTGCGGGGCCGGCCACGTTTCGTGCGCTCGTCCGACGAGGGCCGGTCGCGGTCCACCGCGTGCTGCCCGGGGAGAGCTTCTTCTCCATCGCCGCGCGCTACCGCGTGAGCCCATGGCAGCTCGCCAGGGTGAACAGGCTCTCGCTGATGCACGTGATCGTGCCCGGGCAACGGCTCGTCCTCCCGCGGGGCGCGAAGGCCCGAGCCGTCTCGGCGGCCGCGTCGCCGCGTTCCGTCCCGTGGAGTCGCGAGGCCGTCCGCGCCGAGATCGACCGCTGGTCGCGCACCTACGGGGTCGACCCCAAGCTGGCGCGTGCGCTCGCGTGGATGGAGTCGGGATTCCAGCAGGACGTCGTCTCGTCGGTCGGCGCGCTCGGCGTCATGCAGCTCCTCCCGGAGACGTGGGAGTTCGTCGACACGGTGCTCCTCGGCTTCCGCACGCCGCGGGACTACCGCGGCAACGTGCGCGCGGGGGTGCGCTACCTGCGCTGGCAGCTGGACGAGTTCGACGGCAACGTGCGACTCGCGCTCGCAGGTTGGTATCAGGGCGCGCGTGCCGTCCGCGAGATCGGGCTCTACGACGACACGAAGATGTTCGTGCGCGTCGTGCTCGCGCTGTACGGAACGGTGTAGGCGTCAGTCGCCCACGCCGAGCGCCCGTGCGCCGGCGACCCATACGCCGTACGCGGCGATGGTGACGACGCCTGCGAGCAGCATCGCCGGAGCGAACGCCAGCCCGCGCCCGAGGGCGACGGGCAGCACGACGAAGAACGCGAGCGACGGCGGGATGATCCACAGGATCGACCAGGCGAACGACGCGATCTCGTCCGTGTCCCGGGTGTCGCGGTGGAGCCAGACAATCGCGAGGATCGACGTCAGCGGAAGCGAGATGATGACCGCGCCGAGGATCGAGGAGCGACGCGCAAGCTCGCTCGCGAGAGCGATGATCACTCCGGAGATCGCGGCACGGACGACGAGCTCCATGACGCGAACACTAGGGCGTTGCGCGCAGGGTGGACGACTCGTCCTCGCCGAGCGCGATCGCGACCGCATCCCAGAGGTTGAGCTGGCCACCGCGCTCGAACGCCGCCAGAAACGATGGTTGCGTCTCCTCGATCAGGGCACCGCCACGGTTTGCTCGCTCCTCATCCCAGCTCGTGAAGCTCGCTCCCTCGCGCTCCGCAGCGCCCCAGAGCAGTCCTGCGCGATCGGCATCGCCGCGCGCGAGCGCAACCTGCGCGAGCCCTGCGAGGGTGTACACGGTCCACAGGCGGTTCTCCTGCTCTCGCTCCATTGCCAGAGCCGCCCGGCCGTCGCGCTCCGCCTCGTCGAGGTCCTCTCGGAGCAGGGCGAGGACGAGAAGCTCGTGCAGCTGTCCGGACTCCCACCACGTCCAGCCGATGTCCCTGGCCATTGCTGCGCTTCGCCGAGTCAGCTCGGTCGCACCCTCCACGTCGCCCTCGGCGAGGCGAAGCTGTCCCAGCAGCCACCAGGACGTGATCTCGATCTCGGTGAACTTCCCGCGCGAGCGCGCAAGGCCGCTCTCGGTCAGTCGGCGAACGCGCTCCCAGTCCCCTCGTCTCCAGGCCGAGACGGCGAGCCGGTGCTCCACGCCGGCCATGTTGCGATCGTCCCCGAGCGAGTGGAAG
>JAWOIV010000135.1:0-28545 GCA_046484465.1 Gaiellaceae bacterium | reverse complement strand
CGTGACATTTCAGAGGTCGCTGAGCGATTTCACCGGTGCACGATAGCCGCGACTGACCATGATCGCCAGGCACACGTCAGCTTCGTCGAGGGTGAGCAAGTGCGTAGCCACCAGCTTTTGCAACACACCGAGCGTGCCTGAGACAACGACTCCTTCGTGCTGCGCCAGCCGTCGGGCCGCCAGATCGTCGCTGGCGAATACCCAGCCGCGCGCTTTTGCGATGGCAAGGCACTCAGCCTCTCCTGCATCGAGAACGGTCCCCGAGGAGAACATGACCCGGCCGACGTGCGTGAAGGCCGTGACGGCGACCATCTGCCGGAGGCGATCGTCGAGCGCCTGCGCCTCGTCGCCGCTCGTCTCCGGCAGCACGATCGCGAACTCCTCGCCGCCGCGCCTGCAGACGATGTCCGTCGCTCGCGCTGCTCGCCTGAGCAGCTCTGCGAACTCGCGGAGCACCTGGTCGCCTCCGGGGTAGTCGAAGCGCTTGTTGACGAGCGAGAAGTCGTCGAGGTCGAGCAGAAGGAGCGAGAGCGTTCGCTCCGTCCGCCGCGCCCGCGCGACCTCGCGTCCGAGCTCCTCGTCGTAGCCGCGGCGGTTCCTGACCTCCGTCAGTGCGTCGGTCACGGCGCGGAGCTCGGCCTCGGCGAAGCGCCGGGAGTTCGCGAGCCCCGGCGCCGCTTCGGCCGCGAGCTCCTCGAGCGCGCGTGCGTGGTCGTGCCGGAAGGCGCCGTGCTCGCGCGCGTAGGCGACGAGAGCTCCCGTCTCGACGCCATCCTCGGCGATGGGTACCACGAGGGCGGACCGGAACGCGGTCTCCGCCTCCTGCCCTCCCTGATAGCTCCAGCCGAGCGTCAGCGCCCGGAACGGCGGCGAGCCGGGCGGCACGAGGGTCGCCTGGACGAGGCGCTCGCCCTCGTCCACGCCGAACGTCGCGGAGACGAACGTCGCCCCGGGTCCGCGCACGCGCACGGCGGCGGCCTCGGCTCCGGTTCGTCCGGCGGCCTCCGACGCGATCCGGTCGAGGAGCTCCTGGAGGTCGAGCGTGAGCCCGAGGTCTCCGACAGCGCGCTCCCGAAGGCCTTCCGTCCGCTGAACGGCGCGCTCGAGGTTCAACGAGATCGCCCCCATGTGCTCGTCGAGCTGCCCCAGTGCGGTCTGGAACCTGCGCTCGGACCGAGCTGCCGCACGCCGCCAGGCGACGAGCAGAACCCCGGCGACGACCACCACGGCCACGGCCGCGGCGAGCGCCGCAGTCACGATCTCATCCATCCACTCCCCTGGGGCTCACTCTATTGGGTTTCGAGGCGTTCGCCACCCGCCCACGGGGGCCGCGGGAGAGCCGATCGCCGCGAAGAGTTCTGCTACCATCCTCCGGCCCGGACGGCGGGCTTCGAGCCTGCCGGTCCTTTCTGTCTGAAGAAAGCAATCGATCAGTCGTCAGGAGCGAACGCGTGCCGACCGTCAATCAACTCGTGCGCAAGGGTCGCAAGGCCCCGAAGGCGAAGATGAAGACGCCCGCCCTCCGCGGGGCGCCGCAGAAGCGCGGCGTGTGCACGCGCGTCTACACGACGACGCCGAAGAAGCCGAACTCAGCGCTGCGCAAGGTGGCGCGCGTACGGCTCACCAATGGCATGGAAGTCGGGGCGTACATCCCCGGCGAGGGGCATAACCTCCAGGAGCACTCCGTCGTGCTCGTGCGCGGCGGGCGCGTCAAGGACCTCCCGGGCTTCCGGTACAAGGTCATCCGCGGCGGCCTCGACTCGGCCGGCGTGTCGGAGCGCCGACAGGCTCGCTCCAAGTACGGCGCCAAGAGGCCCTAGGACCGATGCCGCGTCGCGCAGAGATCCAGCCCCGCGTGCTCGAGCCGGACCCCGTCCACGGGTCGATCCTGGTCGCGCAACTCGTGAACCGGCTCATGCTGGACGGCAAGAAGTCGATCGCGGAGCAGATCGTGTACGACGCGCTGGCGATCGCCTCGGAGCGCACGGGCAAGAGCGAGCTCGAGGTGCTCGAGCAGGCCGTGAAGAGCGTGACCCCGGTCCTCGAGGTCCGGTCACGCCGCGTGGGCGGATCGAACTACCAGGTGCCGATCGAGGTACCGCAGCGGCGCGCGCGCACGCTCGCGCTGCGCTGGATCGTGCAGAACGCGCGCGACCGGCGGGAGAAGGGCATGCCCGCGAAGCTCGCAGGAGAGCTGATGGACGCGATCGCCCAGCAGGGTGGGGCGTTCAAGAAGAAGGACGACATCTACCGGATGGCGCAGGCCAACAAGGCCTTCGCGCACTTCCGCTGGTAGCCGGAGAGCGCGCATGAGCACCGTCGCAGCATCCGTCGCCCTCGACCGTGTCCGGAACATCGGGATCATGGCGCACATCGACGCCGGGAAGACCACGACGACCGAGCGCATCCTCTACTACACGGGCCGCACCCACAAGATGGGCGAGGTTCACGAAGGCGCCGCGACGATGGACTGGATGGCGCAGGAGCAGGAGCGCGGGATCACGATCACGTCGGCTGCGACGACCGCGGAGTGGCGCGACCACCGGATCAACATTATCGATACGCCCGGGCACGTGGACTTTACGGTCGAGGTGGAGCGGAGCCTGCGCGTGCTCGACGGCGCGGTCGCCGTCTTCGACTCGGTCGCCGGTGTTCAGCCGCAGTCCGAGACGGTCTGGCGGCAGGCCGACCGTTACCGCGTGCCCCGCATCGCGTTCATCAACAAGATGGACCGCACCGGCGCCGACTTCGACGCGGCCGTGCATTCCATGCGCGACCGCCTGGGCGCGAATCCGGTGCCGATCCACCTCCCGATCGGCCAGGAGGAGGACTTCGCGGGCGTCGTCGACCTCGTCGAGATGCGCGCGATCACCTACGAGAACGCGCTCGGCACCGAGTACGTGGTCGGCGAGATCCCTTCAGAGCTGCGCACGCGAGCCGAGCGGGGCCACCACGCTCTCATCGACGCCGTCGCCGAGTTCGACGACGAGCTCATGGAGACCTACCTCGAGGACGAGAGCGCCGTCACGCCCGAGATGCTCCGCCGCGCGCTTCGAGCCGGAACGCTCGCGGGCACGCTCACGCCGGTACTCGCCGGCTCGGCGTTCAAGAACAAGGGCGTCCAGCCGCTTCTCGACGCGATCGTCGACTACCTCCCGAGCCCGACCGACGTGCCTCCGGTCGAGGGGATCGACCCGAAGGGCGCCGGGGAGCTGACCCGGGCCGCCTCGCTCGACGAGCCGTTCGCGGCGCTCGCGTTCAAGGTCATGACGGATCCATACGTCGGAAAGCTGACGTACTTCCGCGTCTACTCCGGGCAGGTGAAGGCCGGCGGCCGCGTGCTCAACACCACGACCGGCAAGACCGAGCGCATCGGGCGCATCCTGCAGATGCACGCCAACCACCGCGAGGAGCGCGAGGAGATCGGAGCGGGCGAGATCGCCGCTGCCGTCGGCTTCAAGTTCACGACCACGGGCGACACGCTCGCGGCCGACTCGGCACCGATCGTCCTCGAGCGCATGACGTTCCCGGACCCGGTCATCTCCGTGGCGATCGAGCCGAAGACGAAGGCGGATCAGGACAAGCTCGCGACCGCGCTCCAGCGGCTCGCGGAAGAGGACCCGACCTTCCAGGTCTCGACGCACGAGGAGACGGGGCAGACGCTCATCGCCGGGATGGGCGAGCTGCACCTGGAGATCATCGTCGACCGCCTCCTGCGCGAGTTCCGCGTCGAGGGCAACGTCGGCCGTCCGCAGGTCGCCTACCGGGAGACGATCTCCCGCCCGGTGCAGAAGATCCAGGGCAGGTTCGTCCGGCAGACCGGCGGTTCCGGCCAGTACGGCGACGTCACCATCGACCTCACTCCGCAGGACCCGGGCGCCGGGTACGAGTTCGTGGACAAGATCGTCGGCGGGAAGGTCCCGAAGGAGTACATCCCCGCGGTGAATCAGGGCATCCGGGAGGCGATGAGCGCCGGAGTCCTCGCCGGGTACCCCGTGGTCGACATCAAGATCGAGCTGATGGACGGCTCGTACCACGAGGTCGACTCGAGCGAGCGGGCGTTCAAGATCGCTGGCTCCATGGCGTTCAAGGAAGGTATGAAGCGCGCCAAGCCCAAGCTCCTCGAGCCCGTGATGGCAGTCGAGGTCGTCACACCCGAGGAGTACCTGGGCGACGTCATTGGTAACCTGAACGGTCGTCGTGGCCGGGTCGAGCACCTCGAGCCGGTCGGTGGGTCGCAGTCGATCCGCGTGAGCGTCCCGCTCGCGGAGATGTTCGGCTATGCGACCGACCTGCGCTCCATGACGCAGGGCCGGGCGACGTTCAGCATGCAGTTCGACCGCTACGAAGAAGTTCCCACCACGATCGCGGAAGCGCTCGTGGCGAGCGAGTCCACAGGGTAAATCTCGGTACCGATTCTCGGAGGGTAGGAGCAGATGGCCAAGCAGAAGTTCGAGCGCACCAAGCCGCACGTCAACGTCGGCACGATCGGCCACATCGACCACGGCAAGACGACGCTCACGGCAGCGATCACGAAGGTCCTCGCGGAGGCGGGCACGAACACGGCCGCCACCTCGTTCGACGACATCGACAAGGCTCCCGAGGAGCGTCAGCGCGGCATCACGATCAACACCGCGCACGTCGAGTACGAGACCGAGAACCGCCACTACGCCCACGTCGACTGCCCGGGGCACGCCGACTACATCAAGAACATGATCACCGGCGCGGCGCAGATGGACGGCGCAATCCTCGTCGTCTCGGCGGCGGACGGCCCCATGCCGCAGACCCGCGAGCACATCCTGCTCGCGCGCCAGGTCGAGGTGCCGTCGATCGTCGTCGCCCTCAACAAGGCCGACATGGTCGACGACCCCGAGCTCCTCGAGCTCGTGGAGATGGAGGTGCGCGAGCTCCTCTCCAAGTACGAGTTCCCGGGCGACGACATCCCGGTCGTCCAGGTATCCGCGCTGAAGGCGCTCGAGGGCGACCCGGAGTGGACGCCGAAGATCCTCGAGCTCATGGAGGCCGTCGACTCGTACATCCCCGAGCCCGTCCGCGACGTGGACAAGCCCTTCCTCATGCCGATCGAGGACGTGTTCACGATCACGGGCCGCGGCACCGTCGTCACGGGCCGCATCGAGCAGGGCAAGCTCACCGTCGGCGAGGAGATCGAGATCGTGGGCATCCACCCCGAGATCGAGAAGACTGTCGTCACGGGCCTCGAGATGTTCCAGAAGGTGCTCGACTACGCACAGGCCGGCGACAACGCGGGTGCGCTGCTCCGCGGGATCAAGCGCGAGGACGTCGAGCGCGGCCAGGTGCTCGCGAAGCCGGGCTCGATCACGCCGCACACGCACTACAAGGCCGAGGTGTACGTCCTCTCGAAGGAGGAGGGCGGGCGCCACACGCCGTTCTTCAACGGCTACCGGCCGCAGTTCTACTTCCGGACGACCGACGTCACCGGCTCGATCGCGCTGCCCGAGGGGCAGGAGATGGTCATGCCCGGCGACAACACGAACATGGAGATCGAGCTCATCCAGCCGATCGCCATGGACCAGGGGCTCCGCTTCGCGATCCGCGAGGGTGGGCGCACCGTCGGCGCCGGCGTCGTGACGGAGATCATCAAGTAGGGGAGAGGCTCGCCTCTCCTCTCCTTACAAGACGCAAATGGCTCAGCAGAAGATCCGCATCCGGTTGAAGGGCTACGACCACCAGCAGGTGGACCGCTCCGCCTCCCAGATCGTGGAGACGGCGCAGCGCACGGGCGCGACCATCACGGGCCCCGTTCCGCTCCCCACGGAGAAGAACGTCTACTGCGTGATCCGGAGCCCCTTCAAGGACAAGGACTCACGTGAGCACTTCGAGGTGCGGACGCACAAGCGCCTCATCGACATCCACAGCCCTACGCCGAAGACGGTCGACTCGCTGATGCGGCTCGACCTCCCGGCCGGGGTCGACATCGAGATCAAGCTCTGAGTGACGCGATGAAGGGGATCCTTGGCAGGAAGCTCGGCATGAGCCAGATGTTCGACCCGGAGACGGGCGAGATGACGCCCGTGACGGTGATCGAGGCCGGACCGTGCCCGGTCGTTCAGGTCAAGACGACGGACAGCGACGGCTACGACGCCGTCCAGCTCGCCTTCGAGCCCGTCGCCGAGCGGAAGATCACGAAGCCCGAGCTCGGGCACCTGCGGAAGGCAGGCGTGGACGCTCACCGACACCTCGTCGAGATGCGCGGCGCGAGCGAGCTCATTGTCGGAGACACGGTCACCGTCGAGTCCTTCCAGCCGGGAGACCGCATCAAGGTGTCCGGCATCTCGATCGGGAAGGGCTACCAGGGCACGATCAAGCGCCACGGGTTCACGCGCGGCCCGGTCTCGCACGGCTCGCACAACGTCCGCAAGCCGGGCTCGATCGGAGCGTCCGCGTACCCGTCTCGGGTGTTCAAGGGCATGAAGATGGCGGGCCGCATGGGCGGGACGAGGGTCAGCCAGCCCGGCCTCGTCGTGCACGAGGTCGACGCCGAGCGGAACCTGCTGCTCGTGAAGGGGTCGGTACCGGGCCCGAAGAGCGGGATCGTCGAGATCCGCGAGGAGGCACGGTGACGACCTCGGCGCCCACCGCACCCGTCCTCGGCGCGCCCGGAGGCAAGGAGGTCTCGCTCGAGGCCGCCGTGTTCGCCGCCGACGTCAAGCCGCATCTCCTCCACGAGACGGTGCGCGCAGAGCTCAACGCTGCCCGTGCGGGAACGCGCGGCGCGAAGAGCCGCGGACTCGTCGCGGGCGGTCGCTCGAAGCCGTGGCGCCAGAAGGGCACCGGGCGTGCCCGGGCCGGCACCACGCGCGCGCCGCACTGGACGGGCGGCGGCGTCGCGTTCCCACCGGGGATGCGCAGCTTCGAGGTGAAGGTCAACCGCAAGGCGCGGCGCGCCGCTCTCCGCGGTGCGCTCTCGAGCCATGCCGCCAACGGGACGTTCGCGCTCACCGACGGCGCTGCGTTCGAGAAGCCTTCGACGAAGGCGGCCGTCGCGCTGCTCGACGAGTGGGGGCAGTCCCTCCCGACGCTCGTGGTCGCGACCGAGGACGAGGACCTGTTCGTGAAGTCCTTCCGCAACCTGGAGAGGGTTCTCGTGACCGCCCCCGCGGACCTCGAGGTCGCCGGGCTCCTGTGGGCGCGCTCCGTCGTCGTGACCGAAGCGGCACTTCCGCTCGTTCTCGCGCGGGCGGGCGGCGAGACGCCGTCCGAGGAGGTGGTCGAGTGAGCCTCCATCCGAACCAGGTCCTGATCGCGCCCGTCGTGTCCGAGAAGAGCTACTCGCTCATCAACGACCGCAAGTACACGTTCCGCGTGCACCCCGACGCGCACAAGACGCAGATCCGCCAGGCCGTCGAGGAGCTCTTCGAGGTCGAGGTGGCGAGCGTGAACGTCCTCAAGGTGCAGTCGAAGCCGAAGCGGCGCGGGCCGACCGCGGGCCGTAGGCCCGGCTGGAAGAAGGCGATCGTGCAGCTCCGGGAAGGTCACGAGATCGAGATCTTCGAAGGGGCGTCCGTCTAGCCATGGCACTCAAGAAGTACAAGCCGACGAGCCCCGGGCGGCGCTTCATGACCACGTCGAGCTTCGACGAGGTCACGAAGACGGAGCCCGAGAAGTCCCTGCTCGAGCCGCTCACGAAGAAGGGCGGCCGCAACAACATGGGACGGATCACCACGCGCCACCAGGGTGGAGGCCACAAGCGGCGCTTCCGCAGGATCGACTTCAAGCGCACCAAGGACGGCGTCCCCGCGAAGGTTGCGGCGATCGAGTACGACCCGAACCGGTCCGCCCGGATCGCACTGCTCCACTACGTCGACGGGGCGAAGGCCTACATCCTCGCGCCAGCGCGGCTCCGTGTCGGAGCCGTCGTCGAGTCGGGCCCGAGCGCGGACATCAAGCCGGGCAACGCCCTTCCGCTTGCGAACATCCCGACCGGCACGCTCGTTCACAACGTCGAGCTCAAGCCGGGTCAGGGAGGCCGCATGGCGCGGTCGGCCGGGTCCTCCGTGCAGCTCGTCGCCAAGGACGGCGACCACGGCGTCCTGCGGCTCCCGTCCGGAGAGCTCCGCCGGGTGCTCCTGACCTGCCGCGCGACCGTCGGCCAGGTCGGGAACTCGGATCACGCGAACCAGTCGAGCGGAAAGGCGGGCCGGAGCCGCTGGCTCGGCAAGCGCCCGACCGTGCGCGGCTCGGCGATGAACCCCGTCGACCACCCGCACGGCGGCGGCGAGGGCAAGTCGAAGGGGGGCCGCCACCCCGTCACGCCGTGGGGCGTCCCGACGCTCGGCAAGCGCACGCGTCGTAAGCACAAGGAGTCCGACAAGCTGATCGTTCGCGGCCGCCGCCGCGGCAAGGAGAAGAGACGGTAATGAGTCGTAGCTCCAAGAAGGGGCCTTTCGTCGAGGATCGGCTGATGAGCCGCATCGAGTCCATGAACGCGACGGGTGAGAAGCGGATGATCCGCACCTGGTCGCGGTCGTCCACGATCTTCCCCGACATGGTCGGCCACACCATCGCCGTGCACGACGGCCGGAAGCACGTTCCCGTCTTCGTGACCGAGCAGATGGTCGGCCACAAGCTCGGCGAGTTCGCGCCGACACGCACGTTCCGCGGCCACTCGGGCGATCGGCAGGCACAGGTGAAGAAGCGCTGATGGCCGCCCCGGTGGACACGTCGACGACCGTGCGCGCCCAAGCCAAGTGGGTTCGCACCTCTGCACGCAAGGCGCGGCTCGTCCTCGATCACATCCGCGGGCGCTCGGTTCCCGAGGCGCGAACCATCCTCGCCTTCACCTCGCGTGCCGTTGCGACGGACATCGAGAAGGTCCTGCGCTCGGCGGTCGCCAACGCGGAGGCGAATCTCGGCCTCGACGGCGATGAGCTCGTCGTCGCGCAGGCCTACGCCGACGAGGGGCCGACGCTGAAGCGCTGGAAGCCGCGCGCGCGCGGCCGCGTCAACAGGATCCGGAAGCGCACGTGTCACGTGACGCTCGTCCTCGCCGAGCCGGTGGCGCCCGAGAACGGCGGCCGCCGCCCGAAGAAGATGGAGGCCGCTGTGAGCGAGCCGGCCGCGGAGAAGCCCAAGCGCTCGCGGAAGAAGGCCGCGACGCCCGCCAAGGAGATGGAAGGAGCAGCAGCCTGATGGGTCAGAAGGTGCATCCCGGCGGGTTCCGTGTCGGCGTCATCCACGACTGGAAGTCCAACTGGTGGACGAGCAAGCACGAGTTCGCCGGCTACATCCTCGAGGACGTCAAGATCCGCGAGCACATCCTCGGCAAGCTGTCCCATGCGGGGCTCTCGGACATTCTCATTCGCAAGGACAAGCAGCGGATCACCGTCGACATCTTCACGGCCCGTCCGGGAATCGTGATCGGGAAGTCGGGGGTGGAGGTCGATGCGCTCCGGCGTGAGCTGCACGCCATCACGAAGAAGAACGTCCACATCAACATCAACGAGATCAAGCGCCCCGAGCTCGACGCGAAGCTCGTCGCACAGTCGATCGCAGAGCAGCTCCAGAACCGCGTGAGCTTCCGGCGTGCCATGAAGCGCTCGCTCGCCTCAGCGATGCGCTCCGGCGCTCAGGGGATCAAGATCACGGCAGCCGGCCGTCTCGGGGGCGGCGAGATGAGCCGCCGCGAGATGTATTCCGAGGGCCGCGTGCCGCTCCACACGATCCGGGCGGACATCGACTACGGCCAGGCCGAGGCGAAGACGACGTTCGGCATCATCGGCGTCAAGGTCTGGGTCAACAAGGGCGAGATCATGCCCGAGGGGTACGAGAGCGGAACCGGCCGCGACCAGCGGCTCGGCGACCAGGACCAGGCACGCCGGCGTGGTGGTCCGTCGGAGGGCCTCGGAGCCTCCCGCGAGGGCCGCGGCCGCAAGGTCGACCGCGAGGGGCTCGGCATCGTCCAACGCCGCCGCCGTGGTCAGCGGCCGGGTGCCGGCGGGCGCCCTGGACAGCGCCCGCCCCGCGAAGAAGCAGCCGAGCAGCCGACCCAGCAGGTCCCGGAAGAGGTCGAGGTCACGGCACCCGTGACACCGCCCGAGGAGACGGTGACGCCGACGACGGCCGAGCCCGCAGCCGACCCGACGACAAGTGAGGACGGCAGCTGATGTTGATGCCGCGCAAGACGAAGTTCCGCCGCCACCACCGCGGTCATCGCCGCGGCACGTCTGCCGGGCAGACGGCGGTGCAGTTCGGCGACTACGGGCTCAAGGCGCTCGAGGCGGGATGGATCACGAACCGTCAGATAGAGGCTGCACGAATCGCCGCGACGAGGAAGATCCGCAGGACCGGCAAGGTCTGGATCAACCTCTTCCCGGACAAGCCCTACACGAAGAAGCCCGCCGAGACGCGGATGGGCTCGGGCAAGGGCTCACCCGAAGGGTGGGTGGCGGTCGTGAAGCCGGGACGCGTGATGTTCGAGCTCGCCGGCGTCGACGAGCCGCTCGCCAAGGAGGCGCTCCGCCTGGCCGGCCAGAAGCTCCCGATCAAGACGAAGTTCGTGAAGAGGGAGGCCGATCTCTTTGAGAGCTGAACGAATCGTGGGAGAACCCATGGCTCCCCCACGCGCCGCTTCCTTCGCCGCCGCGTCCGCTCGGCCGCGCCTGGGCTCCCGCCGGGTGAAGCCCGGCTTCGCCCGCGTGACGTCTGCTCCGTCGCATATGGAGGAACACCATGAGAGCTAGAGATCTGCGCGCCCTGACGGACGACGAGCTGGATCGCAAGATGGCCGAGACGCGGCAGGAGCTCTTCAACCTTCACTTCCAGACAGCAACCGGCGTGCTCGAGAACAGCGCCAGGCTCCGCCACGCGAAGCGCGAGATCGCGCGGATCCTGACGGTCAAGAACGAGCGCGCGCGAGGACTCCACGTATGACTGACGAGACGATGGACAGAGACGACGAGACGAATGCCGACGGGACCGGGGCGCCCCCCGACGTCGATGCCGTGACCGACGAGGTGTCGGAAGAGGTCGCCGACCAGCCCGCCGCCGAAGCGGAGGTGGAGGCGCCCGTCGCCGAGGCTGAGGCAGAGGAGACGCCGGAGCCCGCGGAACCCGAGCCTGACGCTGCCGAGGAGACGCCGGAGGAGATCCCCGCCGAGGCCGAGCCGGCAGCTGAGGCCGCCGAGCCGGCAGCCGAGGCCGAGCCGGCAGCTGAGGCCGAGCCGGCAGCCGAGGCCGAGCCGGCATCCGCCGAGGAGCCGGGGGCGACTGCCGCCGTCTCCGAGAAGAAGAAGAAGCGCAAGCGCCTTCCTCGCTCCGAGCGCCGGCAGCGTGCGAAGCCGAAGCGCGAGAAGCCCGCGGAGCGGAAGCCGCTCACGCGGCTGCCGAAACCGGAGCACCCGCGTGGCCGACGCCACGAGCGCCAGGGCACCGTGGTCTCGGCGTCACCCGACAAGACGATCGTCGTCCGCGTGGACGCCATGAAGCTGCACCCGATGTACAAGAAGGTGATCCGGCGCAGCACGAAGCTCCATGCGCACGACGAGGCGAACGAGGCCAAGGTCGGCGACGTCGTCCGCATCGTCGAGACACGACCGCTCTCGAAGATGAAGCGCTGGCAGCTGGTGGAGATCGTGGAGGCCGCGAAGTGATCCAGCAGGAGTCGAGGCTGCGGGTGGCGGACAACACGGGAGCGCGTGAGATCCTGTGCATCCGCGTGCTCGGCGGGTCGCACCGTCGCTACGCGCGGGTCGGGGACATCATCATTGCTACCGTGAAGTCGGCCACGCCGCAGGGCGCGGTCAAGAAGGGCGAGGTCGTGCGAGCGGTCGTCGTCCGAACGAAGAAGCCGTACTCGAGAAACGACGGCACGCTCATCGGATTCGACGAGAACGCCGCCGTTCTCATCGATCCCCAGTCCAACCCGCGCGGGACGCGCATCTTCGGCCCGGTCGCGCGGGAGCTCCGCGAGAAGAACTTCATGAAGATCGTCAGCCTGGCCCCGGAGGTCCTGTAACACGTGGCTACCAAGATGAAGGTGAAGAAGGGCGACCTCGTCCAGATCATCTCCGGCAAGGACCGCGGCAAGCGCGGCCGCGTCATCGAGGCGCGCCCGTCCGAGCGCCGGGTCCTCGTCGAGAACCTCAACGTCGCCAAGCGGCACACGAAGCCGCGCCCGATCCGGGACGCCTCGCGGATGGGCGGCACGCAGATCGTCCCCGGCGGCATCCTCGAGAAGCCGGCGCCGATCTCCGTCTCCAACGTCATGATCGTCTGCCCCGTCTGCGAGACGCCCACGCGTGTGGGGATGGCGGAGAAGGAAGTCAAGGACGGAACCGTTCGCGTGCGCGTCTGCAAGCGCGAGGGCTGCGGACAGGAGCTCGACCGATGACGACCGCGCCGACTCCCGAGACGTACGTGCCGCGGCTCAAGGATGCCTACGAGTCGGAGATCCGCCCGCGCCTGCAGGACGAGCTGGGCCTCGACTCGATCATGCAGGTGCCGCGCGTCTCGAAGGTCACGCTGAACATGGGCGTGGGCGAGGCCAAGACGGACGCCAAGGCGCTCGACGCGGCGATCGACGAGCTCACGGTCATCTCCGGCCAGCGCGCGCAGGTGCGCCGCGCAAAGAAGTCCATCGCGAGCTTCAAGCTCCGCGAGGGCATGCCGGTCGGCGCACGGGTCACCCTGCGCGGCACGCGGATGTACGAGTTCCTCGACCGCCTCGCCTCGATCGCGCTCCCGCGCATCCGGGACTTCCGCGGGCTCGACCCCGGCTCGTTCGACGGGCGCGGCAACTACTCGATCGGCATCCGGGAGCAGATCATCTTCCCGGAGGTGGACTACGACAAGGTGCCTGCAATCAGGGGCCTGGACGTCGCGATCACGACCACGGCGGAGACCGACGAGCACGGTCGGGCGCTTCTCGGCGCCCTTGGCCTGCCCTTCGCCGCGGAGAGAAGGGAGCAGAGCTAGTGGCCAAGAAGTCGATGATCGCGAAGCAGCGCCGCGAGTCGAAGCACAAGGTGCGCGCCTACACGCGGTGCAACCGGTGCGGACGTCCGCGCGCGGTCTATCGCAAGTTCGGTCTGTGCCGAATCTGCCTGCGCGAGCTCGCGCACCAGGGCGCGATCCCCGGCATGACGAAGTCGAGCTGGTAGGAGGACGACGGTGCTCACGGATCCCATCGCCGACATGCTCACGAGGATTCGCAACGCGAATCGTGCTCTGCACGAGACGACTGCGATGCCGACCTCGCGCATGAAGGAGGAGATCGCCCGCATCCTCAAGGAGGAGGGCTACATCAAGGACTTCAAGGTCGTCCCGGGCGAGCCGTTCTCGACGCTCGTCGTCGAGCTCAAGTTCGCGAAGGACCGCCGACGAGTCATCACCGACCTCAAGCGTGTGTCCAAGCCCGGCCGGCGCGTGTATGCGCGCAAGGACAGGCTCCCGCGCGTGCTCGGCGGGCTCGGCACGGCGATCATGTCAACCTCGAGCGGTGTCATCACCAACCGCCAGGCCGCGGAGCGCGGCCTCGGCGGCGAAGTGATCGCATTCGTCTGGTGATGGTGCACTGATGTCGCGGATCGGACGCAGACCCATCGAGCTCCCGGCAGGCGTGCAGGTCGCACTCTCGCCAGGGCGCGTCCAGGTCAACGGCCCTCTCGGCGAGCTCACGCAGGACGTCCCGGCACGCATGCAGATCGAGAAGAGCGAGTCGGAGATCCTCGTGACGCGGCCGACCGAGCGCGGCGAGGACCGTGCGTTGCACGGGCTGACGCGCACGCTGATCGCCAACATGGTCGAAGGCGTCACGAAGGGCTTCGAGAAGCACCTCGAGATCCAGGGCGTCGGCTACCGCGCGCAGCTCAAGGGCACCGATCTCGAGCTTGCGGTGGGGTACTCGCACCCGGTCGTCGTCAAGCCCCGCCCCGGCATCACGTTCGACGTCCCGATCCCGACCGAGGTCGTCGTCAAGGGGATCGACAAGCAGATGGTCGGCCAGACCGCGGCCGAGGTCCGCAAGGTGCGCCCGCCGGAACCGTACAAGGGCAAAGGCATCCGCTACCGCGACGAGCACGTTCGCAGGAAGGTCGGGAAGCGCGCATGACGACCATGACCACGCGCCAGGCGCGCGAGCGACGGCATCGTCGCGTCCGCAGCAAGATCGCCGGGACCGCGGAGCGTCCGCGCCTCGTCGTGTTCCGCTCGAACCGCGGCATCTTTGCGCAGCTCGTCGACGACGAGTCGGCCGCAACGCTCGCGTCCGCGACCTGGAAGACGGTGGACGTCTCGGGGTCGAAGACCGAGCAGGCACACGAGGTCGGGAAGGCTCTCGCTGCAGCGGCCAAGGAGCGCGGGATCGAGCGCTGCGTGTTCGACCGCGGCGGTTACCTGTACCACGGACGCGTCAAGGCGCTCGCCGAAGGCGCGCGCGAGGGAGGGCTCCAGTTTTGAGCACCAGGGAAGTGGCAGACGCTCGCGAGCTGAAGGAGCGCGTGATCGAGATCAACCGTGTCGCCAAGGTCGTGAAGGGTGGCCGGCGGTTCTCGTTCACGGCGCTGGTCGTCATCGGTGACGAGGTCGACCGCGTCGGCCTCGGCTACGGGAAGGCGCGCGAGGTTCCACTCGCGATCTCGAAGGCCGTGGACGACGCGAAGAAGAACCTGTTCACCGTTCCGAAGCACGGGCAGACGATCACGCACGAGATCCTCGGCAGGTTCGGCGCCGCACGCGTCGTACTGCGTCCCGCGAGCGAGGGAACGGGTGTCATCGCCGGGGGCGGCGTGCGGGCCGTGCTCGAGCTCGCCGGGATCCGCGACGTGCTCGCGAAGAGCCTCGGCACGACGACGCCGATCAACATGACCCGCGCCACCATCGAGGGCCTGAAGTGCCTCGTGCGGCCGGAGGACGTCGCGGCGCTTCGCGGAAAGCGGATCTCCGAGGTCCTGCCGTTCCCACGCGCCGGTATCCCGCGCGTGGAGGAGCCGGGCGGGGACGAGCCCACGCCGTCCGCCGACGGCGCGCCCGCCGAGGTTGCCGACGAGCCCGACGAGCCTGCAGCGTCCGTCGCTGCGCCCGAGGAGGCGGAAGCGTGACGTCCGTGAAGATCACGCAGGTGCGCAGCACCATCGGCCAGACCGACCGCCACCTCGGGACGCTCCGCGCGCTCGGGCTGGGGAAGATCGGGCGCTGGGCGGAGCACGAGGACTCGCGCGAGCTCCAGGGCATGCTGCGCAAGGTTCGTCACCTCGTCCGGGTCGACCCGAAGGAGTCGTGAGATGGCCGACGAGCTGAACCTCTCCAACCTGAGCCCGGCGCAGCCTCGCAAGGCGCGCAAGCGCGTGGGCCGCGGGCCCGGCTCCGGCAAGGGCAGGTACGCGGGCCGCGGTATCAAGGGCCAGAAGTCGCGCTCCGGCTCGCACAAGATGCCGGCGGGGTTCGAGGGTGGCCAGACGCCGATCGACATGCGCCTCGGGAAGCTCCGCGGCAACACGTCGGCCGACGCGATGCCGATCGGCCCGTTCCGGACCTACAGCCAGCCGGTGAACGTCCGCGACCTCGAAGCACGCTTCGAGGTCGGCGCCGCCGTGACCCCGGAGGCGCTGAAGGCGGCCCGGCTCGTGCGCAAGCTGTCGGTAGACGTCAAGGTGCTCGGCCAGGGAGAGCTCACGAAGAGCCTCACCGTGTCAGCACACTCGTTCTCGAAGTCCGCAGTGGAGAAGATCGAGGCCGCGGGTGGCACGGTCGTCTGGCTGCGCGAGCCCGTCGTCAAGAAGAAGAAGCGGCACAAGGCGTCGGCGCCTGCAGCAGCGGAACCGGAGGCTCCCGAGAGCCCCGACGCCGTCGACGAGCCCGAGCCCTCCGCCGAGGGGGAAGCGGAGGCCTAACGCATGTTCTCGTGGCTCGCCAACGCCTGGCGCGTGCCGGAGCTCCGGCGGCGCGTCCTCTTCACGGCGTTCATCCTCGCGATCTACCGGCTCGGGTCGTGGATCCCGGCACCCGGTGTGAACCCCGAGTCGATCCAGAACTACTTCTCTGGACGCGGGGACACGATTCTCGGCTTCCTCGACCTCTTCTCGGGCGGAGCGCTCTCGCAGTTCTCGTTCTTCGCGCTCGGGATCATGCCGTACATCACGGCCTCGATCATCCTCCAGCTCATGACGGTCGTGATCCCCAAGCTCGGCCAGCTGCAGAAGGAGGGCGAGGCGGGTTACGCGAAGATCACGCAGTACACGCGCTACCTGACCGTTTGCCTTGCGGCCGCACAGGCAACGGGCTACGCCTTCCTCTTCCGCAGCCAGGGAGCTCTCGAGGCGGGGTCGGGCGAGGTTGTGCTGATCGTCGTCACGCTCACCGCCGGGACGACGGTGCTCATGTGGATGGGCGAGCTCATCACCAAGCGCGGCGTCGGGAACGGCATCTCGATACTCATCTTCGCGTCCATCCTCGTCGGCGCTCCGATCGGAATCGCGGCCTGGTGGAACGGCGGGCCGATGGAGAAGCTCTTCTACCCGCTGATCGCGCTCGGGATCTGCGCGGCGGTCGTCTTCGTGCAGGAGGGCCAGCGGCGCATCCCGATCCAGTACGCGAAGCGGATGGTCGGCCGGCGCATGACGACCGGCGGATCCACCTACCTCCCGCTGCGCGTGAACATGGCGGGCGTCATCCCGATCATCTTTGCCGCCGCGATCCTCGCGTTCCCGCCCACGATGGCCCAGTACTTCCCTGCGACGCGCGACTTCGTGAACGAGTACTTCCAGCCAGGTGACTGGATCTACCTGCTCATGGAGGGCGTGATGATCGTCGTCTTCACCTACTTCTACACCGCCGTCCAGTTCAACCCGGTGGATCAGGCTGACAACCTGAGGCGGCACGGCGGGTACATCCCGGGCATCCGCCCAGGGCCTCCCACTGCCCAGTACCTCGATCGCGTGCTCTCGCGGCTGACGTTGCCCGGCGCGTTGTACCTCGCTACCGTCGCCGTGCTCCCGAGCCTGTTCATCGCGTACGGCGGCTTCTCGCAGGCCAGCGCAGGGGCGCTCGGCGGTACGTCAGTGCTCATCGCCGTCGGCGTCGCGCTCGACACGATGCGGCAGATGGAGTCGCAGATGATGATGCGCTCCTACGAGGGCTTCCTCCGATAGGGGCGAGGCTTGCCTCGCCCTCGAGCGACAGCATGAGGATCTTGATTCTGGGGCCGCAGGGCTCGGGCAAGGGGACGCAGGCGAAACGCCTGGCCGCTGCGCACGGGATCGCGCACGTCTCGACCGGCGACATCCTTCGCCAGGCGGTTGCCGAACGAACAGAGCTCGGCCTTCGCGTCGCGCCGATCCTCGAGCGCGGTGATCTCGTCTCCGACGAGCTCATGATCGACCTCATCCGCGAGCGGTTGGAGCACGAAGGCTCCTTCGTCCTCGACGGGTTCCCGCGGACGCTCGCGCAGGCGGAGGCTCTCGACTCCATGCTTGCCGGGATCGGGAAGCCGCTCGACGTGGTGCTGCTGCTCGCGGTCGGCGACGACGTCGCGGTGGAGCGCCTGCACGGCCGCGCGATCGAGGAGGGGCGCTTGGACGACTCTCCGGAGGTGATCGCGAACCGTCTCCGGCTCTACCACGAGCTGACGGAGCCGGTCGCGACGCGCTACCGGGAGGCGGGCACGCTCGCGGAGGTCGACGGCGAACAGACCGTCGACGAGGTGGAGGGGAAGATCGAGGAGGCCCTCGTCGGAGCGAGGGCCGGCTCGCGATGATCGTCCGCAAGAGCCCACGGGAGATCGAGAAGATCGCAGCGGCAGGAGCTGTCGTGGCGGAGACGATCGCACACGTCGGGTCGCTGCTCGTGCCGGGGATCACCACGGACGAGCTCGACGCGGTCGCCGGGGCGTTCATCCGCGAGCACGGCGGCATCCCGACCTCCGAGGGATACCGGGGTTACCCCAAGGCGATCTGCATCTCGGCGAACGAGGTCGTGGTGCACGGCATCCCCGGGGGGTACACGGTGGCGGAGGGCGACCTCGTCACGATCGACGTGGGGGTCACGCTCGACGGCTACATCGCGGACAGTGCGTACACGTTCGCCGTCGGCGAGATCGAGCCCGCGGCCCAGAGGCTCCTCGACGTCGCCCAGGACGCGCTTGCCGCGGGCATCGCCGAGGCGCAGCTCGGAAACCGCGTCGGGGACATCTCGCATGCGGTGCAGGCCGAGGTCGAAGCGGCAGGATTCTCCGTCGTCCGGAGCCTCGTCGGCCACGGCGTCGGCCGCCACTACCACGAGGATCCTCACATCCCGAACTTCGGCGAGCCCGGCCGAGGCCCCCGCCTCGCCGAGGGCATGACGATCGCGATCGAGCCGATGATCACGGCCGGCGAGTCCGACATCGTCGTGGCCGACGACGGCTGGACCATCTCGACCGCCGACGGCTCGCTCTCGGCGCACTTCGAGCACACGGTGGCGATCACCGAGGACGGGCCGCGCATCCTGACTCCGCGGGTCGGCCTTGCCGCCGTGGCCCGCCCTCTGGGCGCATGAACGTGGCACGTCGTTTTGCTACGATGGCCCGTCGCGGCGCGAGGCCGCTCGTATGCGCCGCCGTTCTCAGAGGAAATCCAGCGACCAGAAGCATCGGCTCCTGACGAGGTGAGGCCGGACAGCGAACGTGGCAGTCAAGGAAGAGAAGATCGAGGTCGAAGGCGAGGTGGTCGAGGCGCTCCCGAGCACCATGTTCCGTGTGCGGCTCGACACGGATCGCGACGTCCTGGCCACGATCTCCGGGAAGATGCGCAAGCACTACATCCGCATCCTCCCGGGCGACCGCGTCAAGGTCGAGCTCTCTCCCTACGACCTCAACCGCGGCCGCATCACCTTCCGGCTGAAGTAGTCAGCAGATGAAAGTCCGTCCGTCCGTCAAACCGATGTGCGAGCGCTGCCGCGTCATCAAGCGCCACGGCCGCACGATCGTGATCTGCTCCAACCCCCGACACAAGCAGAGGCAGGGCTAGCCGCAGATGGCACGTATCGCAGGCGTCAACCTCCCGACACAGAAGCGGCTCGAGATCGGGCTGACCTACATCTACGGGATCGGCCAGCCCACCGCACAGCGGATCATCCGAGAGCTCGAGCTCGATCCGGACGAGAAGATCCGTGACCTCACCGACGAGGAGGTCACGAAGCTCCGGACGTACATCGACTCGGAGCTCGAGGTCGAGGGCGACCTGCGTCGCGACCGCGCGCAGTCGATCAAGCGGCTGACCGAGATCGGCAGCTACCGCGGGATCCGCCACCGCCGGGGCCTCCCCGTGAACGGGCAGCGGACCAAGACCAACGCGCGCACCCGCAAGGGCGCCAAGAAGACCGTCAGCCGCGGGAAGAAGGCGAGTTAGTGGCCCCCCCTCGCAAATCTGCATCGCGCGGCCGCACACGCCGTCGCGTCCGGAAGAACATCGCCGTCGGCCAGGCGCACATCAAGGCGACGTTCAACAACACGATCGTCACGCTCACCGACGGCGAGGGCAACGTGATCGTGTGGGAGTCCGCGGGCTCAGCTGGCTTCAAGGGCTCGCGCAAGTCCACACCGTTCGCCGCCCAGGTGACCGCGGACAACGCGGCGCGCAAGGGGATGGAGCACGGCCTGCAGAAGGTCGAGGTCTTCGTGAAAGGCCCGGGCTCGGGACGCGAGACGGCGATCCGCTCGCTCCAGGCCGCGGGCCTCGAGATCCTCGGCGTCAAGGACGTGACACCGCAGGCCCACAACGGCGTCCGACCCCGCAAGCGAAGGCGCGGCTGAGATGGCGAGGGACCTCGGGCCGAAGTGCCGACTGTGTCGGCGGGAGGGCGTGAAGCTCTTCCTCAAGGGAGAGCGCTGCCTGACGGAGAAGTGCGCCGTCGAGCGACGCAGCTATCCGCCGGGTGAGCACGGTCGCGGTCGCATCAAGCAGAGCGAGTACCTGATCCAGCTGCGCGAGAAGCAGAAGGCGCGCCGTTACTACGGGCTGCTCGAGAAGCAGTTCCGCAGGACCTACGAGAGGGCGAGCCGTGCGCAGGGCGCCCCGGGCGAGAACCTGCTGCGCATGCTCGAGACCCGGCTCGACAACGTCGTGTACCGGCTCGGGTTCGCGGGCTCGCGCGCCCAGGCCCGGCAGCTCGTCCGCCACGGCCACTTCCACGTCAACGGGCGTCGGGTCAACATCCCGAGCTACGCCGTTCGGCCCGGAGACGTCGTCGCCTTGAAGCAGGGCAGCCCCGTCGAGCAGCTCGTTCGCGACGCCACCGATCTCACCGCCTCGGTCGCCCCTTGGCTCCAGGCCGACCACGACGGGCTCACGGGCACGGTGCTGAAGTGGCCGGAGCGCGACGAGATCGACACGCCCGTCCAAGAGTCGCTCATCGTCGAGCTGTACTCGAAGTAGGGGCGAGGCTCGCCCTCCCCACCGTAAGAGACCGGATTCGAAGGAAGACGAGAAAGGATCACGTTGGCCACATCCACAAGCCTGATGGAGTTCCAGATCCCCCGGATCGTCCACGAAGAGATGGACGAGAAGCGCGGGGTGTTCGTGATCGAGCCGCTCGACCGCGGCTTCGGTCACACGTTCGGGAACTCGCTCCGTCGCGTGCTGCTCTCCTCGCTCGAGGGCGCCGCCGTGACGGCCGTGAAGATCGAGAGCGTCGCCCACGAGTTCACGACGCTCCCGGGCGTCCGCGAGGACGTCACCGACATCATCCTCAACCTCAAGAACCTCATCGTTCGCCTGCACGGCGCCTCGCCGGAGATCGAGGTCTACATCGCGAAGAAGGGACCGGGCGTGGTCACGGCCGCCGACATCGAGGCCCCGGCCGATCTCGAGATCCTGAACCCCGAGCTCGAGATCGCGAACCTCGACAAGGGCAAGCTCGAGATGGCGCTGACGGTCGGACGCGGTCGAGGCTATGTACCCGCGGAGCTGAACCGCGGCCCCGAGACGGCGATCGGCGTGGTTCCGATCGACTCGATCTTCTCGCCGGTGCGCCGCGTCGCGTACGAGGTCGAGGCGGCACGCGTCGGGCAGCGGACCGACTACGACAAGCTCGTCCTCGACGTCACGACGGACGGCTCGATCGATCCGCGCGACGCGATCGCCAAGTCCGCAGAGATCCTCATCCGGCAGCTCGCCATCTTCACCGATCTCGACCGGATCGAGGGGTTCGCCGAGGTGACGGCCGAGGCTGCCGCCGAGGCGCCCGTGATGCACGGGATGGAGAACTTCCCGATCGAGGAGCTGGAGCTCGGTGTCCGCTCGTACAACTGCCTCAAGCGCGTCGGTATCGAGACGATCGGCGACCTGACGTCGAAGTCCGAGAACGAGCTCGTCGCGATCCCGAACTTCGGGCGAAAGTCGATCGAAGAGGTGCGTGCCGCGCTCGGGGCGCACGGGCTCGGGCTCAAGGGCGAGGATCTCGCGTAGGGCGAGGCTTGCCTCGCCCTCGCTCGAGAAAACCACGATGAGACATCAGCGATCCGGCAAGAAGCTCGGGCGGGACCCCGCCCATCGCAAGGCGCTCTACTCGAACCTTGCCGGCGCGCTGATCCAGCACGGCCGCATCGAGACGACGGAGGCCAAGGCGAAGGCCGTGAAGCCCTTCGCCGAGAAGATGATCACCCTGGGCAAGCGTGGCGACCTGCATGCGCGCCGTCAGGCACTCGCCGCGCTTCGCTCGAACGATGTCGTCCACCGGCTCTTCGCCGAGGTGGCCCCGCGCTTCGCGGAGCGCCCCGGTGGCTACACGCGCATCGTGCGCATCGGCCCGCGCCAGGGCGACGCCGCGGAGATGGTCTACCTCGAGCTCGTGGACTACGAGCCCGTGGCGACGCCGTTCGCGCTGGCCCGCGCGCAGCGCGAAGAGCAAGCTGCCGCCGCGCCCGCTGCCTCCGCGTAGGGGTCTCCGGCGCTGCTGACCCGCGTTCTCGGGTCGCTCGTCTAGCCTCCGTCACATGATCTTCGCGATCTCCGTCGTGCTGGCGATCTTCGTGCTCCCGCAGCCGTGGGGGGTCGTCGCCGTGGTCATCGGGGCGATGTTCGAAATCACCGAGACGGGGCTCTTCATCTGGTGGTCGAAGCGCCGTCGGGCGTCGGTGGGCATCGAGTCGCTCGAGGGCAAGACAGGCGTGGTGGTCAGCGAACTGTGGCCCGAGGGGCAGGTGAAGGTCAACGGCGAGATCTGGAAGGCCCGCTGCGACGGTGGGATCGAGCGCGGTGCGCGCGTGGTCGTCCGCTCTGTCGACGGGCTGACGCTCGAGGTCGAACCGGCCCGAGCTACGACCCCGCGTCCCAGATGACCGGGAGCTCGGCCAGGCTGCGGAAGAGCGGGATCGGCCGCCAGTAGAGGTCGTCCTGGGCGATCGCGAGCTGGAGGTTCGGAAGGCGGCGGAGGAGCGTTCCGATGGCGACCTCGGTCTCGAGCCGCGCAAGCGGCGCTCCGAGGCAGTAGTGGGTGCCGCGACCGAACCCGACGTGCTGGGTGTCCGTGCGGCGGAAGTCGAGCGTGTCCGCCTCCTGGAAGCGTGCGTCGTCGCGGTTGGCCGAGCCGATGACGGCGATGACGAGGTCGGCGCGCCGGATCTCTCGTCCGCCGAGCTCGACGTCCGCAGCGGCCCAGCGCGTGATCGTGCGCTCGACCGGGCTGTCATAGCGGAGAAGCTCCTCGACCGCGGATGGCAGCAGGGAGGAGTCGGCCCGCAGCTCGGCGAGCCGTTCGGGGTGGCTGAGCAGTGCGTGCACCGCATTCGTGATCAGGCTCACCGTCGTCTCGTGCCCGGCGACGATGAGCAGCACGACCATGCTGTACAGCTCGTTCTCCGTCAGGTGATCTCCCTCGTCCTCGGCCTGGACGAGCGCGCTCACGAGGTCGGCGGTCGGCTCGGCACGCCGCTCGGCGAAGAGGGCGTCGAGGTAGTCGATGAACTCCTGCGTGTGACGGCTCGCCTGCTCCTGGAGCTCCGGCGTCATCGCCGGCAGCACGAAGGTGTTCGACCACTCCCGGAAGCGGTTCCGGTCCTCGACCGGGATTCCCAGGAGCTCGGCGATCACGGTGATCGGGAGCGGGAACGCGAAGTCGTCGACGAGCTCCATGCTCCCACGGCCCGCGACCCGGTCGATCAGCTCGTTCGCGATCTCCTCGATCCGAGGTCGTAGTTGCTCGACCATCCGGGGCGTGAACGCCTTCGTCACCAGGCGGCGCAGGCGGCGGTGATGGTCACCATCCTTCGCAAGGAGGTTCTCGCTCACGCGCTCGTCGGGAACGAACGCCGTCCCGCGTTCCGCGAGCTCCTCGGGTGTGAGCGCGAGGGTGGGGTCGAGGACGAAGCGCTCGTTGTCGGTGAGCATCGCGACGACGTCCTCGTAGCGGGTCACGAACCAGATGGGCGTCTCTCCGTCGAGGCCGGGCTGGAGGTGCACCGGGCTCTCCTCGCGCATCCGTGCGTAGGTCCCGTGGGTCGCGACCCTGAACTCGTGGCTGTACAGGTCGTAGCGCTGAGCCATCGACGTCTGCCCGCCATGATGTCACGTCGTGATCCTCAAGCTCACGCTCGAGTACGACGGGACCGGCTTCCGCGGCTGGGCGCGGCAGCCCGGCCTGCGCACGGTCGAAGGGGTGCTGCGCGAGGCACTGGACACGACCTTCCCGGAATGGGCCGGCCTCGCCGTGGCGGGGCGCACCGACGCCGGCGTCCATGCGACCGGGCAGGTGGCGAGCGTCGATGTCGAGGGCGGCCCGCCGGCCGAGCGCGCAGCGGAGGCCCTGAACGCGGCGCTGCCAGACGACGTTGCGGTGCTCGAGTCCGAGGACGCTCCGGCCGGGTTCCACGCGCGCTTCTCTGCGCGCTCGCGCTCGTATCGCTATCGCGTGCTCGTGCGGCACACGCGGTCACCCATCGCAGCCCGTAGGGAGCTCTGGTGGCCGCGGCCGATCGACGGTCGCGCACTGTCCACGGCAGCGGCGCTTCTTCTGGGCGAGCACGACTTCCGCGCCTTCACGCCGACCGAGACGAAGCACGAGGTCCTCCTCAGAAGCGTGCTGGCCGCCGGCTGGGAGCAAGACGGCGACCGGCTCGACTTCACGATCACGGCGGACAGCTTCCTCCGCCACATGGTGCGGACGCTGGTGGGCACGATGCTCGAGGCAGGCTCCGGAGCGCCTGATCTCGTCGCCGGGCTGCTCGTCGGGCGGCCCCGCGAGGAGGCCGGCCTGAAGGCACCGCCGTGGGGTCTGTACCTCGAGCGGGTCGAGTACTGACCGGTCTGACCCCGGCTAGGATCGCCGGGTGCGCTTCCCCGTCGTCCTCTTCGACCTCGACGGCACGCTCATCGACTCGGGACCGATCATCATCGCGTCGATGCAGCACTCCGTCCGCACGGTCCTCGGGCGGGAGATCGCAGTCGAGGAGCTCGCCGCCAGTGTCGGGGGGCAGGGGCTCGTCTCCCAGATGCGCGCGCTCGACCCCGATCGCGTCGACGAGCTGGTCGAGGCCTACCGCGTGCACAACGAGCCGCTCCACGACACGCTCGAGGCCTTCGACGAGATGCTCGACGTCCTTCCCGTCCTGCGCGGGGAGGGGCGGCGACTTGGAATCGTAACCGCGAAGCGCCACCGCACGGTCGCGCTCGCGCTCGACCGCTTTCCCGAGCTGGCGTCCAAGTTCGACGTCGTCGTGGGATACGAGGACACCGAGCGGCACAAGCCGGATCCCGACCCCGTCCTGCACGCGCTCGGGCGGCTCGAGGCCGCGCCCGCCGGTTCGGCGTACGTCGGCGACTCGCCGTTCGACATCCTGGCGGCGAAGGCGGCGGGGGCGTTCGCGGTCGGAGTCGGCTGGGGCGGGATCCACTCCGACGTGCGCCTCCTGGCCGAGGAGCCGGATGCGTTCGTCCGCTCTCCGCGGGAGCTACTCGATGTCCTCTAGGGCGACGTCGCCCGCTTCGCGGGCGGCCGAGCTGCGGCGCCTGATCGAGTACCACAACCACCGCTACTACGTCCTCGACGACCCCGAGCTCGCCGACGAGGCGTACGACGCGCTTCTCGACGAGCTGAAGGCACTGGAGAGCGAGCATTCGGAGCTCATCACGGTCGACTCCCCGACCCAGCGCGTCGGCGCGCCGCCGGCGGAGGGATTCCGCAAGGTCGCACACCTCTCCCCGATGGGCTCACTGGAGAAGGTGACGACCGCGGAGGCGCTCGAGAAGTGGGCTGACGACGTGCACAGGCGTCTCGGGACCGACGAGCCCGTCGCCTACGTGACCGAGCCGAAGATCGACGGCTCGGCGGTGTCGCTCGTGTACGAGCGCGGGGTCTTCGTCCGCGGCGCGACGCGGGGAGACGGCTTCCGCGGGGAGGACGTGACGGCGAACCTACGGACCATCGATGCCGTACCGCTCCGGATGCTCCTTCCGGACGGTGAGTTGCCTCCCGAGGTGCTCGACGTGCGCGGAGAGGTCTACTTCCCGCTCGACGGGTTCGCTCGCTTCAACGAGGCGCAGGTCGCGGCAGGGCGGAAGCCCGCACCGAACCCCCGCAACGCTGCTGCGGGATCTCTCCGTCAGCTCGACCCGGCGATCACCGCCGCGCGCCCCCTCACGCTCTTCGTCTACGGCGTCGGCACACGTCCCGCCTCGTTCCCGACGGCGCAGTTCGAGGCGCTCGCGTGGCTACGCGCGCGGGGGTTCCGCACGAACCCCCACGCGGAGCGCTTCGAGACGATCCAGGAGGTCGCCGAGGTGTGCGCGGCGTGGGAGGGGCGTCGCAGCGAGCTCGGCTACGAGATCGACGGCATCGTCATCAAGGTCGACTCCTTCGAGCAGCAGGAGCGCCTCGGGTCGCTCCACGAGCGCCCGCGCTTCGCCCGCGCGTACAAGTGGGCGCCGACGAGCGCGGTCACGCGACTCGTCGCGATTCATGTCCGTGTCGGTCGCACGGGCGTCCTCAACCCGCTCGCCGAGCTCGAGCCGGTGCAGGTGGGCGGCGTGACCGTCACCAGTGCGACCCTCCACAACGAAGAGGACATCCAGCGCAAGGACATCCGCGAGGGCGACCTCGTGCTCGTGCAGCGCGCCGGCGACGTCATCCCGCAGGTCGTCGGGCCCGCCGGCGAGCACGAGCCGGGGACGAAGCCCTGGCGGATGCCGAAGCGCTGCCCGGTCTGCGGCACCGACGTCGTGAAGCCGGAGGGTGAGGTCATGCACCGCTGCCCCAACCGCGCCTGCCCGTCACGTGGGCTCGAGACGTTGCAGCACTGGGTCGGCGCGGCGATGGACATCGAGGGCGTCGGCGGCGAGACGGTGAAGAAGCTGTGGGACGAGGGCCTCGTGCGGTCGCTGCCGGACCTCTACCGCCTCACAGCAGATCAGCTCGAGGCGCTCGAGGGCTTCGCGGAGATCTCAGCTGTCCGCGCGTACGAGTCGATCCAGCGCTCGAAGGATAAGCCTTTCCCGCGCATTCTCTTCGGCCTCAACATCCCCAAGGTCGGCTGGGTGCTCGCGCGCAGCCTCGCCCTGCACTTCGGATCGGTCGATGCGCTCATGAACGCGACGCTCGAGGAGCTCGAGCAGGTGGAGGGGATCGGGCCCGGCCGGGCCGAGCTCCTCGCGGAGTGGTTCGGCGATCCCGAGAACCGGGCGCTGGTCGAGGAGCTCCGCGCGCTCGGGCTCCGGATGGCCCTGGAAGAAGGAGAGCGGCCTGCGGAGGGGGCGTTGAACGGCCGCCAGTACGTGATCACGGGGACGCTCGAGGGCTGGACGAGACCTGAGGCCAAGGCGGCGCTCGAGGCACTGGGCGCGAAGGTCGCCGACTCCGTGTCCAAGAAGACGACGGGGGTGATCGTGGGGGAGAGCCCGGGGTCGAAGGCGCAAAGGGCGGGGAAGCTCGGCGTGCCGGTGCTCTCGGAGGACGATCTCCGTGCGCTGCTCGAAGGCGCCTGAGCCTCAGGATCGGGCGAGGACGGTGACGAACCGGTCCTGGGCCGATCGCGCCGACCAGTACGGCACGGGTGAGCCGTTCTGGATCACGGCGAAGACGTAGTCCCGTCGCACGAAGCCGGCGAGCGCCGATGCTCGGCTGGTCGTTCCGGTCTTCGCGAGCACGCGGCCGCGAGCCGGCGGCCGATCGAGCCGCCGCTTCAGCGTCCCGGACACGCCCGCCACCGCGAGCGAGCCGACGAACGCGTCGCGGACCTCTGCGTCGGCGAGGCCCGCTCGCAGGATCGCCACGAGCGCCAGTGTCGTGGTGCGGTCGAGCGCGGAGAGCCCCGACCCGTCCACCACGCGCACTCCGGAGACCGGCACGTCCGCCTCTTGCAGCGCGTTCAGGACGACATCGGCTCCGCCGGCGAACGAGCCGCGCTCCCCCGACGTGGCGCCCAGCGACTTGAGCACCATCTCCGAGGTGAAGTTGTCGCTGTCGCGGTTCATGAGTCGGATGACCAGGCGGAGCGGCGGGGAGGCGTCCTCGGCGAGCGCAACCGCGCTCAGGGGCGCCCTGCCCGTCCCGGGCGTCCCCGCGACCACGACTCCGCGCCGCGAGAGCGCCCGCGCAAGAGCTCGCGCGGCCGCCGCGGCGGATCCGTTGGGACCGTTGCCACGTGCGCCGGCGACCGACAGCGCGGAGACCGGCGCGGACTCGTCGCCGACGTACGACGGCTTCCAGCCCGGCGCGGCGCGCTGCGTGTCGAACCCGGACTCGTCACCGAGGACGCGCCCGGTCACGCGCCGGATCCCGAGCTCCGCAATCCGCCTTGCCAGCCGATCGAGATCCCGCGTCGCGAGCGTCGGATCGCCTTCGCCGACGAGGTAGATGTCCCCCCGCCACGCAGCGCCGTCTCGGTACCCCTCGCCCGAGACGGTCGTCCGGAACCGGTAGCGCGGGCCGAGCACCTTCAGCGCCGCGAACGACACCGCCAGCTTCCCCGTCGACGCCGGGACGAGCGCGCGGCGGGCGTGGAGCTCGAGCACCGTGGCTCCGGAGCGCAGGTCGATCGCCAGCGCCGCCGTTCGCCGCGCGTCCACTCCGGGCTGGGCGAGCGCCGCGCGCAGGGTCGTCGCGAGGTCGCTCTCCGCGGCGGGGGTGCCACCGGCGCTCGCGGCGATGGAGAGCGCGACGACGAGCGACGCGACGGGGGCGATCCAGCGAGTGCGCACGTCGGTCAGGGTAGAGCGCTGGCGCGCTGTCGCGCTGTGTGGGCGACGATCCGGTCAGCGGTAGACGGTAATCGTCACCGTCCGGCGTCCCCACGTGCGGGCGGCGGCGTGGTTCGGCATCCAGAGGTCGACGATCCTGCCCTTGATCGCGTACCCCACGTCGGCGGCGACCCCGTGTCCGTAGCCGGGGATGTAGAGCTTCGTCCCGAGCGGGATGAGCCTCGGGTCGACCGCGACCACGCCCTTCCGCGTCGTGATTCCGAGCGGCGTGCGTCCCTTGAGGTGGTACGCGACGGCGTCGACCCGCAGCTTGAACGCCGGCCGCTGCTTTCCCAGCACGTGCTCGGACTGCGCGCCTCCCGCCTGGCCGACGCCGAGCGCGAGCACCGCGCCCATAACCGCG
>JAWOIV010000034.1:0-2767 GCA_046484465.1 Gaiellaceae bacterium | reverse complement strand
CCGTCTTGCTGCGCTTCTTCGGCGGCTTCGTCTTGGACGTCGTGGTGTCCTCGGTCCGGGGCCGACGCTCGGAGCGGGTCCCGAACATCTCCCGTTCCTTCCGTACATGGTCCCGGACCTCCCGGGCACCCGCCTGACCGCCGGCCTACAGCGCGGTCATGTCGACCCGACCGACCGACTCAACCCTCTGGTGGCTGCCCCTCGCGGGCCAACTCGGCCGCGAACTCGCGCGGGAGGAGCGCGTAGCCGGGCTCCTTCATGCCGCGCCGGACGAGGACCGTCATGTACGCGACCGGGTCGACGCCGACGAGCTGACAGGACTGGATGGCCGAGTAGAACACGCCGGCGATGCGCGTCCCGCCCTCGGAACGGGAGCCCTGGTGGGCCTTCCGGCCCTGGACGGGACCGCGGACGATGCGCTCGGCGTGGTTGTTCGTCAGCGGGACGCGGCCGTCGGACAGGAAGCGCTCGAGCGCGGTCCGCTGGTTGACGAGATACCCGATGGCCTTGTCGACGGCGCTTTTCGGGAAGCGGACCGTGCTCGCGCACCGCTCGTAGATGCGCTCCACGACGGGACGGCTCTTCTCGGCGCGAAGCCGCTCGCGGGCGGTGACCAGCGACTGCGACGGGTCGTTGGCGACCTCCTCGCGAGCCTCGTCTTCGATCTGGAACAGCAGATCGATGTCGTCGAGGAACACGTGCGCGACGTCGGCCTGGTCCTGGGCGTGGACGAAGCCGCGACGCGCATGCGACCAGCAGCCAGCGAGGTCGAAGTTCGGGACGGGGACGCCCTCGAGCCCGAGGTCACCCTTCTTGTCGGCGAGCCGCTCGAGGGCGGCGTAGGCGCCGTAGCCGTCGCACACGAGCGTGCCGTCGTAGTCGCGAAGGAGCCGCGCGGCGGCGTTCTTCGAGCGCGTCGGCTGGATGAGGAACACGGCCGCTTCGGAGCTTGCGAGCGTCCAGACCCACCACTTGCTCGAGCCTCCCTTGCCCGGCATCATCCGCCAGGTGGTCTCGTCGGCGTGGAGCACGGGTTCGGTGAGCAGCGTCGTGTGCATCAGCTCGACGCTCGGGGCGACGAAGTCGTGAAGCAGACCGAGCAGGCCGGCCAGCGTGTTGCGCCGGACGTCGAGCCCGAGGCGCTTCATCTCCCGCTCCTGCCGCGCCAGCGGGAGGTGCAGGCCGTACTTGCGGAATGCGACGTCGATCGCGAAGTCCTCGGAGTAGCGAGCGCCCTTCACCCAGGGCTTCGGATACTCCGCGGACTCCTCGGCGCCGCAGCCACCGCAGCCGGCCACCTGAGCGCGCTGCTCGACGATCTTGTAGCGCCGGACCTCGACATGGATCTGTGTGTACCCGGCGGTCTTGGACTTGATCACCATGCGGTGACCGCACTTCGGGCACGTGAGATCGGCCTCGTCGAACAGGTGCTCCTGGACCTTCTTCTCGAGCTTCGGCTGGGCGGTCCGGCCCGTCTTGCTGCGCTTCTTCGGCGGCTTCGTCTTGGACGTCGTGGCGTCCTCGGTCCGGGGCCGACGCTCGGAGCGGGTCCCGAACATCTCCCGTTCCTTCCGGGCGAGCCGCTCGTTGAGGACCTTCAGCTCGAGCTTGAGCGCCTGCTGCGCGTCGGCGTCCTTGGCGTTGGCGAGCTCGGCGGTGAGCTGCTCGATGCGTCGGAGCAGCACCTCGTTCTCGCTGCGCAGGAGCTCACGGGCGGCGTTGGCGGCCGCCAGCTCGGCTTTGAGCCGCGCGTTCTCCTCGACGAGTCTGGTCTCAAGGTCAGTCACGCCGCAATGTAACACGGATTGCGCCGGGTTCAACCCGAATCTGTGCCGTTCATGGAGACCTTTTCAGGGGTCAGCGGGAGACGGCCGGACAGGTCGGCCCCCTCGAGAAACAGCGCGAGCTCCGTCATGCTGAGCGCGAGTGTGGAGGCGCCGTCCTCCCGCCACAGAGACGCGAACCGCCCCCTCGCCAGGCGCTTCGCGTAGATGCAGAGCCCGGTGCCGTCGAACAGGAGGACCTTCGCGGACGTCCGCGTGCGGTTCACGAAGAGGAAGGCGTCACCGGAGAGTGGGTCCTGGCCGAGCTCACGCTCGACGAGGCCGTACAGACCGTTGAAGCCCTTGCGAAGATCTGTCGGCGTGGCGCGGGCGAAGACGCGGACGGCGCGGGTGCTGCCGATCACGCGAGCTCCCGGAGCAGGGCGACCAGGTCCGAGAGCTCGAGTTCGACGGCTTCGTAGCCCGACGGTGTCCGGAGACGGTAGCGTCTGGTTGGTTGGGCCCCTGCGACCATGACTGGCCGGAAGCCGGGCCTCGGCTCTGGGGCATCCGTCCAGCGCCGCACCGTGTTCGCATTCAGGCCGAGTCTACGCGCAACGCCGTGGATGCTGCCGCCCGAGGCGATCACCTCGGCGGTGGCAGCAGCGACCTTGTCACGCAGCCACGGCGGGTAGCCATAGTTCGGGGCGGCGGGGCGGTTCGCGGCGACCTCTGCGGCGAGTTGCTCGAGCACGGTGACCTCCTTGCGGGTGCGGCGCGCACGTCACCTGCTCGGCGGCGGGCGGCCCGGGAGGTCGGGGACCATGTACACTTGAGCGAGCTCAACATCCGGGAGAGGGCCGCGGGCGAAGGCATGAGCGTGAGGCCAGCGAGTGCCGAGAGCTGGGGCCAATAGCCGGAAGCCCGCCCGTAGAACGGCCGGAGCCCCACGTTCGCGTTGGCCTCGAAGTAGGCGATCAGGAAGGCGACGAGCCCCTCGGCCT
>JAWOIV010000110.1:0-2791 GCA_046484465.1 Gaiellaceae bacterium | reverse complement strand
GGCCGGGCGAACCCGTCGTCCGCGAGATCGGGGTACGGCTCTCCTCGCCACGAGTCGAGCGCCGCGTCGGAACCTGCGAGGACGAGCCCCCAATCGCGCTCGCGTGCCGCGCGTTGCGCGTCGTCGCCGAGTGCCTCGAACTCCGCCGCATCGAGGACGTGACCGTCGAGCGCGAGCCGATACCCCTGGCTCTCGGTCACGATGGAGCCGGCCGGAAGGATCTTGCGCAGCGCCGAGACGTGCATCTGGAGCGTCGCCCGTGCGGTTGCGGGCGGCTCCTCGCCCCAGAGACGCCCGATCAGGACGGCGGTCTCGATCGGGCGGTCGGCGTCGAGCGCGAGGATCGACAGGAGACGGCGGTGCGACGCCCGCCGCAGCTCGATCTCGCCGGAACCGCTGACACGCAGCGGGCCGAGCACCTCGATCCGCAAGCAACCTCCCTCGCCGGAGGACGGCAACATCTTCGCACGATCGAGTTTGGCGGTTGTTTGGCGGCCCTGACTACGGTCGACGTGAGCGCGAGAGATCGAGCGCCGCCCGTGCCCGACCGGACACCGGAGGAGCGTAGATGCATCGAGCCCCCACCCGATCGCTTCCCGCCATCGTCGCCGGCGCCCTGCTGACGCTCGTCGTCGCGGGCTGTGGCGGGGGGAGCGACTCGGCCGCGGAGGAGCCGCTCGAGACCTTGACGACGCCGACCGAGACGTCGACCACGACCGAGGCCGCGACGACCGAAGAGGCGGACACGAGCTCTGGCGGCGGCCCGGCCGTCGAGGGCCCTGTGCCCGCGCCGGGCCAGGGAACGCTCGTGCTCGACGACGGCCGCTCGTTCCCGATCACCGTCACCGAGTGCGAAGGAGAGCCGGGCGATACGTTCTCGGCCTCGGGAACGAGCGTCGACGGCTCGGAGTTCAGCTTCCTCAACTTCTACCTGTCGGGGAGCTGGTCGCAGTCGCAGGCCTCGATCGAGTTCCCGAACGAGGATCAGATCTACGTGATCGTGGGCCGCCTTGCCGAGGGGGCCGAGCCGGCGACGGTCGAGGGCAAATCCGTCACCTGGGTGCAGACCTTCCGTGAGCTCGACGAGTCGGCGAACAGGACCGTCTACACGGGGCAGGGTGTCCTGCGCCTGACGTGTCCGTGACCCGGCAGCCACAGACATCCGACGACAGGAGGGCTGTATGACACGTCGTTCCATCGGCGTTGCGACGATCGCGGGGCTCGTGGCCATGGGGACGCTGCTCCTGGCAGCGGCCGGGCCGGGATCCGCGACAGAGCAGGCGATTCCGGCAGGCAACCTCGTGACCAACCCTGGGGGCGAGGCGAACGCCGGTGGCGACAACCTCACGAGGAACATCGCTCCCAACGGTTGGACGAAGGGAGAGGACGCGAAGCCGAGGTCCGCGCCGATCCAGGTCATTCGCTACGGCGACGCCAGCAAGGTGTACTACCCGACTCCTGCTAACGCACGGGCGATCGGGGGCGGCCGGAGCTTCTTCGCCGGCGGCTATCCGAGCGAGGTCTCGACGGCGTTCCAGACGATCGACGTGGGCAGGGCGGCGCCCGAGATCGACGGCGGCGGGGTGAAGGCATGCCTCTCGGCGTACCTGGGCGGGTTCAGAGACAAGGCGGGTCGGGCGCGCGTGACGGTCGAGTTCCTGGACGAGGCCGAGGCGCGTCTCGGCCAGGTGCAGGCAGGGCCGGTGACGCAGGGGCACCGGAAGGGCGTGACCGTGATGCTTCGACGCGCGGCACAGTCCGCCGTGCCCAGGAACACGCGTCTGCTCCGGGTCACCATCACGGCCGAGAGCGGTGGCGGCCCGAGCAACTACGGCTATGCGGACAACATCTCCGTCGCACTCACGCGTGGCGCCTGCGAGCCGGTGCTGGCCGTGCGCTGCCAGGCTGGGGCGCTCGTCGCGACCGTGACGCCGTCGGCGATCGCGAGGACGCAGCGCGTCAGCTACACCGTCCGCGGTGCGAAGGGGAGCAAGAAGGCGACCGCCGCTCGCGCTCCCTACACCGCCCGCATCCCGATGAGCGGGCTCACCGGCGGGCTGACCGTGACGGCCGTCGTGACGCAGGCCGGGAGCGGGCCCATCGTGTTGACGAAGAAGTCGCGGCGCTGCTGACGTCAGGCACCGTCGACCGATCGTGGGGGAGGGGCGGCTACAGTCGCCCCTCCCGTCTCCGGAGCCGGAGCTGTCTGCAGGACGGATGGGCCGTGAAGGATTCGAACCTTCGACCTTGGGATTAAGAGTCCCCTGCTCTACCAACTGAGCTAACGGCCCGCGACGCGGAAGTCTAGCCCGCCTGGTTCGGCGTTCGGGGCTCACGGATCGCGGCGGCCGATCGCCGAAGGCCGATTCACTCGGCCGGGAGGCGCGCCGCGGTTGGTGGTGTCACCACGGGGAAGGAGGGGGCTCGTGCAGGAACCACGGGTTCTTCCACGCGGACAGCTCTACCTACTGAGCTAACGGCCCGCGCCGCGGAAGTCTGGCCGCGCTCGGGCCTCGCTACGCAGCCTCGACGTGCTCGCGCGCGAGCAGCTCGGCGGCAGCCTCGACGGGCATCGGCCGGCCGTAGAGATAGCCCTGCGCGTAGTCGCAGCCGAGGCTGCGGAGCGCGCTGCCGACGTCGGGATCCTCGACGCCCTCGGCGACGATCTGGAGCCCGAGGCAGCGACCGAGCTGCACCGTCGCCTTCACGATCGTCCAGTTGCTCCGCGAGAGCGCCATGTCGGCGATGAAGCTACGGTCGATCTTCACCTCGCTCACCGGCAGGTTCTTGA
>JAWOIV010000092.1:0-9013 GCA_046484465.1 Gaiellaceae bacterium | reverse complement strand
GATTGCCACTTTTGACGTCATCACCGAGTTCGGCACCGGCGACCCCAAGCTGCTTTCCGGCGGCATCTCGATTGCGCTGGTAACCACAGAGCTGGGCCTGATCGTGGGCGACGGTTTCCCCCCGCGTGCCCTCGCGCCGAAGCACCGCTCAGTGGCGAGTTGGCCTCTCGGGCACGTGAAGTGCCCTCCGGCCCTGAGAGCGCTGAGCACGGCTCAAGCGCCGATGAGCCAGCGGTGGCGCTCGGCCTTGATCGCGGCGAAGTCCTCGGCTCCCAGCGGGCCTCCCAGGCGGTCCGCGATCGAGTACAGGAGTGTTCCCGCGACGAAGACCCAGGCCTCGACCTCCGGATCACGGTCGGCCCGAATCCCGCCCTCCGCCTGTACCCGGCGGATGACCTCCGCGAAGAAGTCGTGCACCTCCCGCATGTGAGCACGTACGTGCGCGCGGAGCTCGGGATCCTCACCGGCCTCCGTGATCGCCTGCATCCAGAGGCTCGGAACGAGCGTCTTCATCTCACGCATCGTCGACGGGCCGATCGACTGCCAGCCCGCAGCGGCGCCGGCATCGTCGAGCCGTTCCTCGATCCTCGACCTGATGCGGAGCCACGCCTCGTCGAGGGCCGCGACGTAGAGGCTGCGCTTGGACTCGAAGTGCCGGTACAGGATGGGCTCCGACACGCCGGCTTCCCGTGCGATGTGGGCGGTCGTGGCGCCCGCGTAACTTCCCGCCGAGAAGACCCGGATCGCCGCATCCACGAGCTCGCGACGCCGTTCGCTCGCCGAGAGCCTCGTCCCCGGCGCGGAGGTCATGCGGCGAGCTCCGGCGCACGCTGTGGAGCCGCGCCGCCTGCTCCGGCGTGAGGCCGGACGAGCACGTAGGCGACGACCGCTCCCACGAGTGCAATGCCCGCGGCGACGAGGAGCGCGTGCTCGAAGCCGCGCATGAACGCCGCGGGCGTGGGCGTCGAGCCGAGCTCGCTCGCCATGATCGCCCCCATCAACGCGATCCCGAGCGATCCGCCGACCTGACGGAACGCGTTGAGGACGGCGGCGCCCACTCCTGCCTTGTCCACGGGAACCGAACGCGTCGCCGCCGCCGCGCTGGGGGTCATGGTCAACGCCATCCCGATCCCGCCCGCGACGAAGCCGGGGAGGAGCGTCCAGAAGGTCGACTCCACTCCCAGCCGAGACAGGTAGAGGAGCTGCACGGCGATGAGCACCATTCCGGCCGTCATGAGTGCGCGTGAGCCCACGCGATCGGCGGTCCGGCCCGCCACCGGCGCCACGAGGATGATCAGGATCGTCATCGGGAGGAAGGCAGCGCCGGTCTGGACGGCGGAGTAGCCGAGGATGCGCTGCATGTAGAGCGACATGAAGAAGAACACCCCGAACATCGCGAGCGCCACGAGGAGGGTTACGACATTCGCCCCGGTGTACGTACGGTTGCGGAAGAGCTCGAGTGGCAGCATCGGTGCGCGCTGATGACGCTCGAGCAGGGCGAACGAGCCGAGAGCGGCAGCCGCCACGGCGAACGAGCCGACGATCCGCGTCGACGTCCAGCCATACGTGTTCGCCTCGATGAGCCCGTACGTCAGAGCGAACAGCCCGATGCCGGAGGTCGCGAGCCCGGGCAGGTCGAGCCGCTCGTGCGACTCGTCGCGCGACTCGTCGATGAAGAGAAAGCTCGCCGCGATACCGACAATGCCCACGGGCACGTTGACGAAGAAGATCCAGTTCCAGCTCAGGTGCTCCGTCAGGAGGCCGCCGACGAGCGGACCGATCGCCAGCGCGGTCGCCGAGACGCCTGCCCAGATGCCGATGGCGGTTCCGCGCCTCGCGGGCGGAAACGTCGCCGCGATGATCGACAGCGTGGCGGGGTTCATCAACGCCGCGCCGACCCCCTGCACAACGCGAGCGGCGATGAGAGACTCGCCCGAGCCCGCGAGCCCGCAGGCGAGCGACGCGAGGGTGAAGATCACGATGCCGACGACGAAGATCAGGCGCCGCCCGTAGGCGTCGGCGATCTTCCCGCCCACGAGCATGAAGGCCGCGAAGGTGAGCGCGTACCCGGTGACGATCCACTGGAGCTGGGAGAGCGTCGTGTCGAGGTCGTCCTGGATCGCCGGGAGCGCCACGTTCACGACGGTGTTGTCGAGCATGATCATGAACAGGCCGACCGACACCGAGGCGAGGGTCAGCCACTTCCGCGTCTCCTCTGCGAAGATCCGAGCTCTCACTCCTTCTCCGAAAGTTAGTGAATACTAACCTGATGGACACTACCATCCCCGCCGCCGAGCGAGCGTGGACGCCGACCGCGTCGCAACTCGAGGCCGCGAACGTGACGCGGCTCGCCCGAGCGCTCGGATGCGCGCGGTGGAGCGACCTCCACCGGGTGTCGGTCGAAGAGCCCGACCGGTTCTGGCGAGCCGTTCGCGACGACCTCGGGATCCCTCTCGCCCACGACTGGGACGCGGTGCTGGACGACTCCGCTGGCATCGAGTGGACGACGTGGTTCCGCGGCGCCCGCCTGAACCTCGCCGATGCCTGCGTGCACCGTTGGGCGCGCGAGCGGCCGGAGAGCGAGGCCGCGATCTGGTCGCCCGAGGAGGGCGCGCGGCGATCGCTGACGTGGCGGGAGCTCTCCCTCGAGGTCACGCGGCTCGCCGAGGCTTTCGTACGACTCGGCGTCGGAGAGGGCGACACGGTGGGAATCTTCCTGCCGATGTCGCCCGAGGTCGCGATCGCCTCGCATGCCTGCGCTCATATCGGCGCGATCCAGGTTCCGATCTTCTCGGGCTTCGCCGCTCCGGCGATCGCCGCCCGGCTCGAGGACGCGGGTGCCCGCGTCCTCGTCACCGCTGACGGCTCGCTCCGGCGTGGCTCGACCGTGCCGATGAAAGAGATCGCAGACGAGGCCGCCGCTGCGGTGCCGTCCGTCGAGCACGTGATCGTCTGGCGCCGGCTGGGCCTCGACCTTCCTCTCCGCGAGGGCCGTGACCACGACTGGAACGAGCTCGTCGCCTCGTCGCCCGGAGAGCTTCCGGGGCTCGAGGTCGAGAGCGAGACGCCCTACCTGCTCGCGTACACGTCCGGGACGACGGGTCGGCCGAAGGGGGCACTCCACGTCCACGGCGGGTTCCTGCTCTCGATCGCGAGGGAGGCCGCGTACCAGGCCGACCTACGACCAGGCGACCGCGTCCTCTTCGCGACCGACATGGGGTGGATCATGGGTCCGTGGACCGTCGTCGGCGCGGGTGCGCTCGGCGCCGCGGTCGTCTTTCTCGAGGGCGCGCCCGACCGACCTTCGGATCGCCTGTGGACGCTCGTCGAGGAGGAGCGGGTGACCATGCTCGGCGTGTCCCCGACGCTCGTGCGGGCGCTCATCGCGCACGGCGACCCGACCGCCGACCTGTCGTCGCTCCGCGCCGTGACCACGACCGGTGAGCCGTGGAACCGCGGACCGTACGACTGGCTCGACGAGCACGTGTGCGGGAAGGGCCGCATTCCGATCGTGAACATCTCGGGCGGCACGGAGGTCGGCGCGTGCTTCCTCTCTGTGAGCATGCTCGCGCCCACGAAGCCGTGCTCGCTCGGATTTCCGGCGCTCGGCCAGGACATGGACGTCTTCGACGACGAGGGCCGGCCGGTGCGGGGGGAGGTGGGCGAGCTCGTCTGCAGGCGACCGTGGCCCGGAATGACGCGCGGTATCTGGGGCGACCCGAAGCGCTACCTCGAGACGTACTGGCGCCGCTTCCCCGGCGTCTGGACGCACGGCGACTGGGCCTCGGTGGACGAGGACGGGTACTGGTACCTGCACGGGCGCTCGGACGACACGCTGAACATCGCGGGCAAGCGCATCGGGCCTGCGGAGCTCGAGTCGGCTGCCGTGAACCACGCGGCCGTCGCAGAGGCCGCCGCGATCGGTGTCCCGCACGAAGTGAAGGGCGAGGTGCCATGGCTCTTCTGCGTGCTCCGGCCCGGCGCCGAGGCGTCTGCGGACGACGTCGCGCGCGCTGTGACCGACGAGCTCGGCAAGGCCTTCAAGCCGGAGAAGATCGTGTTCGTCTCCGCGCTTCCGAAGACGAGGAGCGCCAAGATCGTCCGGCGGGCGGTGCGAGCGCGTGCACTCGGGGAGGATCCGGGGGACCTCTCGACGCTCGAGAACCCCGAGTCACTGGAGGAGATCACGCGTGCCGTCTGACCAACTCGACGGGGTCGCCCTCGTGACCGGGGGCGGGCGGGGGATCGGCGCAGGGATTGCGCGCGAGCTTGCCGGCGCGGGCATGCGCGTGGCGGTCACCGGCCGTACCGCCGAGCAGGTACGGACAGTGGCGGGCGAGATCGGCGGGATCGCGCTGACCGGAGACGTCTCGCACGAAGGCGACGTCGAGGCGTGGGTGTCGCGGACGGAGTCCGAGCTCGGCCCGATCGACCTCCTCGTCGCGAACGCCGGCACCAACGGCCCGCGCGTCCCGACGTGGGAGGCGGACCTCGAGCGCTGGTGGCGGACGCTCGAGGTGAACGTCCTCGGAGTCCACCTCTGCTGCCGGGCCGTGATCCCGCCCATGCTCACGCGAGGAAACGGGCGCATCGTGATCACGGGCAGTGGTGCTGCCTACCTCCCTGGAGCCGGCCAGACGGCGTATCCGACGAGCAAGGCCGCGGTCTGCCGCTACGGCGAGATCCTCGCCGGCGAGCTACGCGGCCGTGTGCCGGTCTTCGTCATCAGCCCGGGCCTCGTGCGCACTGCCATGACGGACGACTGGTTCCCTGACGACGCGCCCTGGACGCCGCCGGAGCTCGCGCCGCGGCTCGTGCGCGTGCTTGCCTCGGGCCGCGCGGACGCCCTCGCGGGCAGGTACCTCCACGCCGAGCACGACGACATCGAGGAGCTCATCGATCGCGCCGGCGAGATCGTCGGGAGCGACCTGAACGCGATCCGGCTGCGGCGCTGAGCAACGCACGAGCAACGTTCCGGCGCCTACCCTGGTTCGAGTGCCGGTCTACATCTGCCCCAACTGCAAGCGCCGATCCGTGGACACGGACGGCTGGGAAGGGTTCTCGACCCGGCCCGTCCAGTGCCGCGAGTGCGGGTTCGGGTTCCTCTTCGAGCTGCTCGAGGACTTCTACCCAGCGCCCGAGACCGGGTTCGTCGTGTGCGACCAGGACGCCCGCGTCCTCGCGACCGGGCGAGGCGTGTTCGAGCTCACGGGCTACCGCGACGAGGAGCTGATCGGCAGGGGTGTCGTCGAGGCTCTCGCCCTCTCCGACCCGGCACCGATCGACGTCGTTCGCGAGTGGGGCGTCCGCAAGCTGGATCAGAAGGTCGCCATCCGCACGCGGGCAGGGACGACGAAACCGGTGACCGCGGACTTCTTCCCCGCCTACGACGATGACGGCGGCCTGCTGGTCGCGTTGACGCCTCGCTCGTCGTAGGCGCGAGGCTCGCCTCGCCCGGCCCGAGGGTCGCCCCTACAACGTCTTCGGCTCGATCCAGATCTGGCGCGCCGCCGCGAGCAGCTCGCCTCGCTCCGAGAAGAGCGCCGTCCCCGCGAAGAGCTTGCGACCCTCCTCGCCGAGTGGCCAGGCAGCGACGACGCAGCGCTCCCCGATCTCGGGCACGCGCTCGATCCGCGCGGTCATCCGGCCGAGAACGATCTCACCACGCCCCGCAGCGCCGACGGCATAGGCGCCCGGACAGTCGATCGCGGCCCAGACGATCGCTGGCGACGCCTCGTGGACGATCCACGGACAGGCGTGAAGCGGCTCGCGCCGCGCGACGGGGCCGGCGTAGAGCGCAAGCCCGTCGCCCTCGTCACGGCTGCCACACACGAAGCACTCGCGGAACACCGGGCTGCCGACGCGGACGTGGCGCGCCTCCGCGTCCAGCGCCTCGTCGAACGACACCGGATCCGGCGCCTCGAACGCGACTGCCGACGGCCGCGCCTCCGCGACGACGTGGGCTCCGTCGAAGATCGTCACCCGATCTCCGTCGCGCTGCGCTTCGAGCGGGCGCTCGAGCGGAGGGGGAAGCCGCAGCGTCACCTCCACCTCCGGTGCGTGCACCAAGGATGCGACCCTCCCGCAGGCGTAGCCCCCGTTGGCCGAGGTCAGCGGACCACGAAAGCGCCGGTCGAACGTGAGCTGCATGGGTCTCACTTCTACCCTGTTCTCCCCGGCTCGGCTGCCGGAGGCACGTTCCCGGGTCGTCCCGACGGAGGTAGACTCCGGTTTGTGACTGTGAGGCGAAAACCATGAGGCTCGCCCTGGCGCAGCTGAACGCGGTCGTCGGCGACCTCGAGGGGAATCGAGATCGGATCCTCGCCGCACTGGAGGATGCGCGCGCAGTCGGAGCCGACCTCGTCGTGCTTCCGGAGCTCGCCGTCACCGGTTACCCACCCGAAGACCTCCTGCTTCGACCGGCGTTCGTCCGTGGTGCTCAGTCCGCCGTGAACGAGATCGCTGGCGCCACGGACGGGCTCGTCGCCCTCGTCGGAACACCGTGGCTCGACCGCGACCTTGCGAACGCCTGCGCGGTGTGCGCCGACGGGCGCGTCCAGGCCGTGTATCGAAAGCACTTCCTCCCCAACTACGGCGTATTCGACGAGCACCGCTACTTCTCGGAGGGACGCGACCTCGTGCTCTTGCGGCTCGGTGAGGTGTACGTCGGAGTGACGATCTGCGAGGATGTCTGGCAGCCGGGGCCGCCTGCGACCGACCTCGCGCTGGCCGGTGCCCAGCTGATCGTCAACCTCTCCGCCTCGCCGTTCCACGTCGGCAAGGCGGAGGAGCGCGAGGAGATGCTCGTCACGCGCGCTCGCGACACGAGCGCCTACCTCGCGTTCTGCAACCTCGTCGGCGGGCAGGACGAGCTGGTCTTCGACGGGCACTCCGTCGTACTCGACGACTCAGGCGCCGTCGTCGCCCGCGCACCGGGTTTTGCGGAGAGCCTCCTGGTGGTCGACATCTCCCCGGAGCTCGCGATCGGGCGCCGCTTGCGCGATGTCCGCAGGCGCGAGCTCGACCGGTCGCGCGAGACGCTTCCCGCCGTGGAGGTCGTCGAGCTCCAGGCACGTGACAGTCACCCTGCGGGCGACAGTCCCCCAGGATCGATCGTCTCCTTCGAGCACGACCTGGAGCAGATGCGGCTGGCCCTGACGCTCGGGCTTCGCGACTACGTCGAGAAGAACGGGTTCAGCGAGGTCGTGGTCGGCGTGTCCGGCGGGATCGACTCCGCCCTGACGGCTGCTCTCTGTGTGGACGCCCTGGGCGCCGAGCGCGTCCACTGCGTCTCGATGCCGTCGCGCTTCAGCTCTCGTGAGACGCGCGCCGACGCCGAGCTCGTCGCGGAGAGCCTCGGCTGCGACTTCCGCGAGGTGCCGATCGAGAACGTCGCGGATGCGTTCCGCGCCACGCTCGGCGAGTCCACCGGCGGGCTCCAGGGGCTCGCGGACGAGAACCTGCAGGCGCGCGTTCGCGGCGTCGTGCTCATGGCACTGTCGAACACATACGGCTGGCTGGTGGTCTCGACCGGGAACAAGTCGGAGCTCGCGGTCGGCTACTCGACGCTCTACGGGGACATGGTCGGCGGGTTTGCCCTCCTCAAGGACGTGTTCAAGACGGACGTGTTCAGGCTCGCCCGATACCTGAACGCGCGCGCGGGGCGCGAGCTCGTCCCCGTGACGACGATCGAGCGCGCACCGAGCGCCGAGCTCAGGCCGGATCAGCGCGACGAGGACTCGCTGCCGCCGTACGACCTTCTCGATCCGGTGCTCGAGGCGTACGTCGAGCGCGACCACTCGCGCGAGGAGCTCCTCGAGGAGTTCGACGGGGCCGTCGTAGAGCGCGCGATCGCCCTTGTCGACCGGGCCGAGTACAAGCGGCGCCAGGCACCGCCGGGCGTGAAGCTGCGCCCCAAAGCGTTCGGGCGCGACCGCCGAACGCCGATCACGAACCGCTGGCGCGACTGACCTTCAGAGGCCGACGTCAACGGGCTCGGCGGGAGGCCCGTGCCGGATCAGCTCGCGCAGGAGGATCGGTAGGCGGCGCGGCGCGAACCGCGCCGTCGCCGTCTCCAGCTCCTCCCCCGTCCACCATCTCACCGCGGTCATCCCCTCCTCCGCGAGCTCCTCCCAGGAGAGCCGCGGTGCCGGATCGAACGCGGTGACGCGGACGAGGTAGAACCGCTCGCTCTGGCCGTCCCAGCGACCGCCGTCCAGGGGAGCGTGCACCAGACGTGTCCAGACGAGGGGGCCGAGGTCGAACTCCTCGAGGCCCGCTTCCTCGACCAGCTCGCGTCGAAGCGCGTGCTCGTCCGACTCCCCCTCTTCGAGCCCCCCGCCCGTGGTAAGCCAGACCGCGCGCTCGCCCTCGCGGAAGCGCACGAGCAGAAGGCGGTCCTCCTCGTCGAGGACGAGCGCCCGGGCGGCCTGCCGGATGCGCAGCTCAGCCACCGAGGAAGTCTCGCAGCGCCAGGAACCAGCGCAGGCGCTCCTCCCACGGGACGGCGGCGTTCGCCGGTGACGTCGACGGCAGGACGAAGAGCGGAACGCCTCCGAGCTGCCGCTCCTGGAGCCCGTGTTCCGGACGCTCGCGGAACACGCCCTGGTACCCGGCCTTGCCGACGAACGCGACGACCCGGGGCGTGAGCGTCCGGGCGAGCTCCTCGAGGCGGTCGCGCGAGCCCGCGAAGTCGCCCGAGCGGAGCTCGCTCGACCCCTTCGTCGTGCGGCTCGCGGCGTTGGTCAGGCCGATCCCGAGGGCCAGGACGTCGAACTGCTCCCGCGGCTCGAGGAGGCGTGGTGTGAACCCCGCGGCGTGCAGCAAGCGCCAGAAGTCGTTTCGCGGGTTCGCGAAGTGCGCCCGGGCCGCGGCGCTCGCTCTGCCCGGGTTGATCCCGCAGAAGACGACGCGCACTCCCGGCGCCAGCACGTCCGGAACCGCCGACTCGGTCAGGCGGCTTCGGGCTCGCGTGCGTCGAGCCGCAGCTCGAGCAGGGAGCGCAGGCGCTCAC
>JAWOIV010000051.1:0-17877 GCA_046484465.1 Gaiellaceae bacterium | reverse complement strand
CGCCGCCAGGTCGCTGCGGCGCGTCTCAGCCGATTGCACCTGGCGCGTCAGCGTCTCGACCAGGCGGCTCTGCTCAGCCAGCGTGGCTGCCACCCGGCGGATGCTTTCCAGGGCTTTATCTTGCGCCTGGCGCGCCTTCGTCAGGTGCTTCAAGCCGTCTTGCAGCTCGTTCAGGCGCTGCTTGCGAATGGCCTCCTCTGTCAGCTCGGCGTTGATCTCTGCCAGGCGGCCGTCCAGTTGGTCCACCTCGGCTTCCACGCTCTTGCGCCGCGCCGCCGTGCGCTGGCGGTACACATCCCAGGTTTCCAGCCCCAGGATGCTGCCCAGGATGCGCTTGCGGTCGCCGGGGCGCTGCTGGGTGAATTGATCGGGCGTCAGCGTAGAGTCCGCCGGGCATGGTCGAGCTCCTGGCAGGAATCAGCCGCGTCACGATCCCACTGCCGACACGACCGGGGCACGTGCACACGTACCTCTTGCCCGGCGAGGAGGGCTGGATCGTCGTGGACACCGGCGTCGGGGTTCCCGACGCGAAGAAGACGTGGGCAGCGGAGCTGGAGCAGGCGGGAGGGCGGGTCGCTTCGATCTTCGTCACGCACTTCCACCCCGACCACGTCGGCGCTGCCGCAGACCTGCACGAGCTCACCGGGGCGCCCGTCCATCAGGGCGCGCTCGACTACGCGCAGTGCGAGCTCGTCTGGGGGAACCCGGCCTGGTCGGAGCGCCTCCTGGACTGGTTCGCCCTCCACGGCACACCTGCGAACGTCACCGACGAGCTGGTCGGGCAGAGCGCGGTCTACCGGCCGTTCATCCGCTACCAGCGCGACCCGGTACTGATGGACGCGGGCGAGCACCTGGACGGCTGGGAGCTCGTTGCAGCTCCGGGACACGCGGACGGCCAGCTGTGTCTCCTGAGGGACGGCGTGCTGATCGCAGCCGACCACCTGCTCGGCAGGATCACACCGACCGTCGGGCTCTGGCCGGCGAGCAGGGCCGATCCGCTGGGTGACTACCTGCACGCGCTCGAGCGCACCATCGAGCTCGCCCCGACCATCGCCCTGCCCGGTCACGGCGACCCGATCGCCGACCCCGTGGCACGCGCAAGGGAGCTTCAGGAGCACCATCGACTCCGGCTCGAGGCGACGATTGCCGCCCTGGGAGACGGCCCACGATCGGGCTACGAGCTGTCGTTTGCCCTCTTCGGAGCAGACCTGCCGGCTGCCGGCCGGCGCTTCGCGATCGCGGAGACGCTCTCGCACGCGGAGCGGCTCGTTCACGAGGGCGCTGCTCGCCGGCACGAGGACGGCGTGACCGTGACCTATACTGCCGCCTGATCAACGTGGGCGACGAACTCCCGCCGAGTACCAGCGCCCCGGGCGACGGGGCGGATCCTCTTTCCGGCTCACGGCCTGACGGGGCGCGAAGCAGGATGCGATGAGCGACGCCGTACGCATCGTCGCGATCTTCGCGCTCGTGTTCGGGAACGCGATCTTCGTCGCGGCGGAGTACTCGCTCGTCACTGCACGGCGGACGCGCTTGCAGGCGAAGGCCGAGGGCGGCAGTCGCGCGGCGCGGGTCGTGCTCGATCAGATGGACGAGCCCATCTCGTACATCAGCACGGTGCAGATCGGGATCACGGCGTTCGGGATCGCGCTCGGCGCCATCGGGGAGCCGCTGCTCTCGAGCTACTTCGATTGGATGCCTCGCGCCGTGGCGTTCCTGCTCGCATTCTCGATCCTGACGTACCTGAGCGTCGCGCTCGGAGAGCTCGTCCCCAAGGGGATCGCGCTCCAGTCGGCGGAGTCGATCGCCATGGCCCTCTCCGTGCCGATGCGCTTCCTGCAGGCCCTCACCGTCCCGATCGTGTGGCTCCTGAACATCTCGGCCAACGGGATCATGCGCATCATGGGCTTCCGGCCCGCAGTCGCCGGTGAGTTGACGCACACCGAGGAAGAGCTGCGTCGTCTCGTCGCCGGGGCGGAGGAGGCCGGAGTGATCCGCGCCGCCGAGGAAGAGATGCTCTACAAGGTCTTCGACTTCGCCGGCAAGGAAGTGCACGAGGTGATGGTGCCGCGTCCGGAGATCGTGGCCATCTCGGTGGACATGCCGACCGAGGACGCGCTCAAGGCGGTCGTGGACTCGCCGTTCACGCGCTATCCGCTCTATCGCGGATCGCTCGACGAGATCGTCGGCATCCTCCACGTGCGCGACCTCTTCGCCGCGATACACGACCTCGGCATTGCGTCCGTCCGGCTCGAGTCGATCGCCCGTCCGGCATTCGTCGTCCCGGAGACGAAGGACCTCGCAGCGCTCCTCGCGGACTTCCGGCGCGAGAAGCAGCACCTGGCGATCGTCGTCGACGAGTACGGGGCGATGGAGGGGATTGCGACGCTCGAGGATCTGCTGGAGGAGATCGTCGGCGAGATCGAGGACGAGTTCGACCTTCCGGACACGTCGGTGGAGCGGATCGACGAGCGGCGGATCCGGATCGGCGGGACATTCTCGATCGACGACTTCAACGAGCAGTTCGGGACGAACCTCGAGCAGGAGGACTTCCACACGATGGCGGGGCTCGTCTTCGGGATGATCGGCCGGGCACCCGAGGTCGGCGACGTCACCTCGGTCGACGGCCTCGAGCTGACGGTGCTCGAGATCGAAGGCTCGCGCATCATCCGCATGGAGATCGAGTTCGTCGGCGAGCCGCCGGCGGGTGAGCCCGAAGCCGCGTAGCTCGCGTGCGCCGCTCGGGCGACTCTCCGTTCCGACACCGCGATTTCGCGCTCTTCTGGACGGCGCTGCTCGCGGAGGGCTTCGCGCTCACGATGGCGACGGTCGCCATCGGGTGGCAGGTGTACTCCGTCCGCGAGAACCCGCTCGACCTCGGGCTCGTCGGTCTCGCCGAGTTCCTTCCGCTCCTCCTGCTCGCGCTGCCCGCGGGGCAGCTCGCCGACCGCGTCTCGCGCCGTCGGATCATCGTCTTCATGGTCGTGCTCGACGTCGTCGTGCTGGTGGCGCTGTTCTGGATCACGGCGAGCGGCATCACGAAGGTGTGGCCGTTCTTCGCGCTCGCCTTCGTCACCGGGGTCGGGAGCGCGATCGGCGCGCCGGCAGGACGGGCGCTCACGCCGTCGCTCGTCCCGCAGGAGATCCTCGTCAGCGCACTCGCGCAACGCTCCATCGCCTTCCAGCTCGCGGCCGTGGCGGGGCCGGCTGTCGGCGGCGTCCTCTTCGCGATCCACGCGGAGCTCGTCTACGGCGCGGGGATCGTCCTGTCGCTCGTCGCGCTCGTGTGCGTCCTCGCGATGCGAAGCGGCAAGGCACCGGCGTCGGAGGTGACCGTGGGCCTGGACGAGGTGCTCGCCGGTGTCCGTCTCATCCGACGGACGAGAATCCTCTTCGGCGCGATCTCGCTCGACCTGTTCGCGGTGCTCCTGGGCGGGGCGGTTGCGCTCCTCCCGATCTTCGCGAAGGACGTCCTCGACGTCGGGCCGGCCGGTCTCGGGCTTCTTCGCACGGCACCGGCGGCGGGTGCGTTCACCGCAGCGCTCCTCATCGCGCGTTTCCCGATCCGCCGCCGGGCAGGCCCGAAGCTCTTCTTCGTGGTTGCCGCCTTCGGCGCATGCATGGTGGTGTTCGGGCTCTCGCGCGAGATGTGGCTGTCCATGCTCGCGCTCGCTCTCGGCGGCGCATTCGACATGGTGAGCGTGATCCTCCGGTCGACGATCCTCCCCCTCGTGACTCCCGATCCGCTTCGCGGCCGGGTCACGGCGGTCGAGATGGTCTTCATCAGCGGCTCGAACGAGCTCGGCGCGTTCGAGTCGGGTGTCGCCGCGGCGCTGATCGGAGCCGTGCCCGCGGTCGTGTTGGGTGGGGTCGCGACGATCGCGATTGCGGGGATCTGGTGGAAGCTCTTCCCCTCGCTGGCGCGCGTCGACCGGCTCGACGAGCTCCGCCCCGTCCCCATCTGACGGCGGCGTCAGGCGACGCAGACCGCGGGCAGCTCGAACCAGCGCAGGTGCTCGAAGTCGGCGCCGAGGCCGGATATGCCGTCGACGTCGGGCTCATCCATGCGGTCGACGATCTCGCGCGCCGCCGCGAGGTAGCCGGCGAGCGCCGACTCCGGCGCGCGGTCGTGTGGCAACTCGGGGAGGCGCAGGTCGCCGGTCTCGGGGTCGTACGCGATGTCGGTGAGCCGGAGCGGCGGCTCGATCGGGCCGTCGCGGTGCCGCCAGAGGGCGGTCTCCGGGTCGAAGCGGTAGAGCGGGAGGAGCCTCCAGCCGTCGGTCGCGACGAGATCGACCGCCTCGACGAGGTACCGGAACACCGCCTCCGAGATGAAGTAGTTGAACGAGACGCGCGTCCAGCCGGGCTTGATCCCCTCACAGCCGCGCGCGATCTCGCGCTCGAACTCGTGAGAGCGGTCGAGGTCGATGCCGAGCAGGCGGTGCCCGTACGGGCCTGCGCACGAGCAGCCACCGCGCGCCTGGATTCCGAACAGGTCGTTGAGGAGCGCGACGACGAAGTTGTGGTGCAGGTAGCGGCCACCCGGGCGACGCACGACGAAGGACACGATCGACAGGCGTTCGGCCTCGAGGTTTCCGAGGATTTCGAGGTTCGAGTTGGCCGACCAGCGCTCGACTGCGCGGCGCCAGAAGTCCTCCTCGTGCTCGCGGATGACGTCGATCCCGACCGCCTGCTTCAGCTGGAAGACGAGCCCGGCCCGGATCGACTCGACGATGGCAGGGGTGCCGCCCTCCTCGCGATGCTCCGGATCGTCCAGGTAGCGATGCTCGGTCGGGTTGACGTAGGCGACCGTGCCCCCGCCGACGACGTCGGGCACACGATTCGCCAGCAGCTCCCTCCGCACGACGAGCACGCCCGGCGTACCAGGGCCACCGACGAGCTTGTGCGGGCTCAGGAAGATCGCGTCCTTGTAGGAGAGCGCGTGGCTCGCGCAGCTCGGATACATCTCGATCTCGACGTACGGCGCGGCCGCTGCGAAGTCCCAGAACGACAGTGCTCCGTGTCGGTGGAGCAGGTCTGCGATCGCGCACGTGTTCGAGAAGATCCCGGTCACGTTCGAGGCCGCCGAGAACGATCCGATCTTCAACGGCCTCTCCGCGTGACACTCGAGCTCGGCCTCCAGCATCGCGAGGTCGACGTGGCCGTCTGCGTCCTCGTGGATCTCGACGACGTCGGCGATCGACTCGCGCCACGGCAGCTCGTTCGAGTGGTGCTCGAACGGCCCGACGAACACGACCGGGCGCTCCTCCCGCGGGATCGCCTTCGACAGGTCATACCGATCCTCGAGCGCGGAGGGGAGGCGGAGGCCGAGGATCCCGATGAGCTTGTCGACGGCTCCCGTCGCGCCCGAGCCGCAGAAGATCACGCACGTCTCGTCGTTGCCGCCGACGGCGTCGTGGATGATGCGCCGCGCGTCCTCTCGCAGACGGGTCGTCTGCAGTCCGGTGCCGGACGACTCCGTGTGGGTGTTCGCGTAGCGCGGCAGCACCTCGTCGCGGATGATGTCCTCGACGAACGTGAGCGCCCGCCCACTCGCCGTGTAGTCGGCGTAGGTGACGCGCCGCGACCCGAACGGTCCGAGCATCACCTGGTCGTCGCCGATCACCGACTCGCGGATCCGGCGGAGGAGCGGGGTCTCGAGCGGAGGCGTCACCGGCTTGAGGGTAACGCCGCGCTCGGCGTTCAGCGGCGCGCGGTCGCCCGCAGCTTTCCTGCCGGCACTCCCGTGATCGAGGCGTCGACCAGCTCGATGGGGTGGAGTGCCGGCAACGGCTGCCCGGCACGTCGCAGCGCGTTCGAGACCTGCACCAGGCAGCCCGGGTTGGCGCTCGCGTAGACCTGCGCGCCGGTCGCAAGGATGTTCGTCGCCTTGCGATCACCGAGCTCGCGCGCGGCCTCGGCCTGCACGACGTTGTAGATCCCGGCCGAGCCGCAGCAGAGGTCCTGCTCGGCGGGCTCGACGACCTCCAGGCCGGGGATGCGACCCAGCGACGCGGCCGCCGAGAGCGGGAGTCGCTGCGCGTGACGGAGGTGGCACGGATCCTGGAGGGCGGCGCGGAGTGACAGCGGGTGCCGGGGCGCGCGGGGAGGCGTCGATGCGAGGAGCTCGCCGACGTCGCGCACCTTCTCCGCCAGGCGGGCAGCCCGCTCGTCGCCGAGAAGCCAGCCCAGCTCCTTCAGGTGGGAGCCGCACCCGGAGGAGTTGACGACGACGAGGTCGACGCCGTCGAACGCGCCGATCAGCGCCCGCGCGAACGCCTTGCCCTCTTCGAGCCGGCCCGCGTGCACCGAGAGCGCACCGCAGCAGCCCTGAGGCGGCGTGACGACCTCGTAGCCGTCCGCGGCGAGGACGCGCGCCGTCGCCGCGTTCACGTCTCCAAAGACCGCGCTCTGGACGCAGCCCGCGAGCAGGCCGACGCGGGCGATCGGCTCGCCGTTTGCGCGCGTCAGTGCAGGAGCTGTCTCGCGCGAGTGCCAGCGCGGCGCCGCCGCGACGAGCGGGCGAAAGCGCCCCGGCAGCGGGATCACGCGGCCGAGCGGCGCGAGGCGGAGCGTCGCTCGCATGCGGCGCGGGTACGGGAGCACCGAGAAGAGCAGGGCGCGGAGGAGTCGGTCGCTACGGGGGCGCCCGTACTCGTCCTCGACGGCCTCTCGCGTGGCCTCGATCAGCCGGTCATAGCGCACCCCGGAGGGGCACGAGGACACGCACGCCATGCATCCGAGGCAGCGGTCGAAGTGCTCGCTGACGGTGGCGTTCAGCGCGATCGTTCCGTCGAGGCGCGCGTCCATGAGGTGGATGCGCCCGCGCGGGGAGTCCATCTCCTCGCGCCAGAGGACGTACGTCGGGCAGGTCGGCAGGCAGAAGCCGCAGTGGACGCAGTCGGACGTGTACTCGCGGATCACACGTCCCACTCCCGCGCACGTCTCGCGAGGAAGGCGCCCAAGTTACAAGTCGTAACTTGGGATCCCTTTCGGACAGTGGCTCGGCTCGCGCTCACGAGAGCACACCCGCCGGATCCAGCTCCTTCGTGATCCGCCCCACCAGCCGGACGACCGCCTCCTCGCCTTGTGACAACTTGTAACTTGGCGGTGCTTGCGTGTATGCGACGCCAGCTGCCGGGCGCACGACTGCTTCGGACAGGTCATCGAGCGTCGCCGCGAGGAGGCCGGGGTCGAAGCGCATGCGCCCCCCGGCCGCGGCCTGCCGAGTCCGCGACTCCTCCCAGATCTCCGCGCTCGCCTCCGCACCGCCGATGAGCGTCCGCGCCCGAGAGAGCTGCGCCTCGACGGCACGCTCGGCGCCTTCGAAGAGGACCGCAACACGACCGGGGTGGAGCACGTCGAGCGCACTCGGCTGGAGCTGTGAGCGGAGGAGGGTCGCCACGGCGGCGGGCACATCCTCCGGCGCGGCGACGAGCGTTCGCGCCGCCGTCGGAAGCGGGTGCAGTCGAAGGCTCGCACGCGCGATGAAAGCAAGCCGTCCACGCGACCCGCACACGAGCCGTGCCAGGTCGTAGCCGGCGACGTTCTTCACCACCTTGCCTCCGGCGTTCGCGATCGTCCCGTCACCGAGCACGAGCGTCACGCCGAGGACGAGGTCGCGGGGTGCGCCGAAGCGGTGGCGAAGCGGCCCCGAGAGGTTCTCTGCGAGCAGCGCCCCGATCGTCGGGTCGCCCGGTGGATCGAGCGACAGGCGCTGCCCGCGTGCGCCCAACGCTGCCTGGAGCGCGGAGAGCCGGAGCCCGGCCTCCACGGTGCAGGTGAGGTCGCCCGCCTCGTGCTCGAGAATCCGGTTCAGGCGCTCGGTGGTGACGTCCTCGCCGATGCGAGCTCGGCGACCGTCGGCATGAGCGGCGGCGAAAAACGCCGCAGCGTCTTCGACACTAGAGACGCTCGGCAACGCCGATCCTCTCGAGCGCGTGCTGGCGGTACGGGCCTGGAACCTCGCCGCACAGTCGCGGCGTCGGGATCACCTTGCCGGGGTTGCAGAGCCCGGAGGGGTCGAAGGCGCGCCGCAGCCGCTCGAAGACTGCGAGATCGCGCTCGGAGAACATTCCCGGCATCGAGCAGGCCTTGTCCATGCCGACTCCGTGCTCGCCGGTGAGCGAGCCGCCGGCGTCGAGACACGCGGCGAGGATCGCCTCCGCGAGAGTGCGCGCGCGCTCGGTCTCGCCGGCCGCGGCGTCGTAGAGCACGAGCGGATGGAGGTTGCCGTCGCCGGCATGGAAGACGTTTCCGACCTGGAGCCCGTGCTCGGTGGACAGCTCCTCGATCCGCCTGAGCACCTCCGGAAGACGGGTGCGGGGCACGACGCCGTCCTGGACGTAGTAGTCGGTCGCGACCCGACCCATCGCGGCGAAGGCGGACTTGCGGCCCTTCCAGAGAAGCGCACGCGCGTCGTCGTCGGTCGCGGCACGGATCTCGAACGCTCCGCAGCCCTCGCAGATTCGCTCGACCTCGGCGGCGTCCTCGTCCACCTGCGCCGAGGCGCCGTCGAGCTCGACGAGCAGCACCGCGCCCGCGCCTTCCGGATAGCCGGGTGCCACGGCGCGTTCGGCAGCCTCGATCGTGAGGCGATCCATCATCTCGATCGCCGACGGGAGGATCCCGGCCGCGACGATGCCCGACACAGCCGCGCCCGCTGCATCCATCGTCTCGAACCCGGCGAGGAGCGTCCGCACGACCTCGGGGGCGCGCACGACGCGGAGCGTGACGCGGGTGACGATGCCCAGCGTTCCCTCGGATCCGACGACGACCCCGAGCAGATCCGGGCCTTCCGGATCGAGCGCCTTTCCGCCGAGCTCGACGACCTCACCGTCAGGGAGGACGAGCGTGAGTCCGGTGACGTGGTGGACGGTGAACCCGCGGCCGAGACAGTGGGCGCCGCCAGAGTTCTCGGCGACGTTGCCACCGATCGTGCACACCTGCTGGCTCGACGGGTCCGGTGCGTAGAAGAAGCCGTCGGCAGCGACGGCGCGCGTGACGTCGAGGTTCGCGACGCCGGGCTCGACGACGACGCGCTGGCTCGCGAGGTCGATCTCGAGGATTCGGTTCATCCGCGCGAGGGAGACGACGACCCCGCCCGCCATCGGGGTCGCCCCTCCGGAGAGCCCCGTCCCTGCCCCGCGAGCGACGAACGGAACTCCCTCTCGATGGCACGCGCGGACGACCGCCTGCACCTCCTCGGTCGAGCCGGGGAGCACGACGACCTCCGGCACCGCGCGGTGCCCGGTCAGCCCGTCGCACTCGTAGACGCGCAGCTGCTCGGGCTCCGTGATCACGTGCGATGCTCCGAGCGCCGCCCGGAGCTCGGCGACGAAGGCCGGCGTCAGGCTCATGGGGCGAGTCTACGGAGGCGTGTCGCCTCGGTGGCGTGGCCATGAGCCGGGCGGGATAGGGTTGGCGCGTGCTTCCGATCGAGCGGCCCGGGAAGATCATCTGCGTCGGCCTGAACTACCGCGACCATGCGGAGGAGCAGGGCGTGGAGCTTCCCACCGAGCCACTGCTGTTCGCGAAGTGGCCGAACGCGCTGATCGGGCCCGGCGAGCCGATCGTGATCCCGCCGATGGTGACGAAGGCCGACTACGAGGCCGAGCTCGGCGTCGTGATCGGCGCTCGTGTGAAGAACGTCTCGCGCGAGAACGCGCTCGAAGCCGTACAGGGCTACGTGTGCGCGAACGACGTCAGCGCCCGCGACCTGCAGTTCGCGGACGGGCAGTGGTCACGTGGGAAGTCGGTGGACACGTTCTGCCCCGTCGGGCCGCTCGTCTCCGCGTCGGAGATCGCCGATCCGCACGCGCTCCGCATCCGCGCGGTCGTGAGCGGCGACGTGCTCCAGGACTCGACGACGTCCAACCTCATCTTCGGGATCGACGAGATCATCAGCCACATCTCGAAGACGATGACACTCGAGCCCGGCGACCTGATCCTCACGGGGACCCCGGCGGGCGTCGGCGTCTTTCGTGACCCGCAGCGGCTTCTGCGTCCCGGCGACGAGGTCACGATCGAGATCGAGGGGGTCGGCTCGCTGACGAACCCCGTCGTTGCCGGTTGACTCGAGATAATCGAGCATCGATGATCGGCTTCTGACCTCGTCGGCCGTCTCGCGCACCGTTCTCCGAGAGCAGATCCGGGAGATCCTGCTCGAACGAATTCTCCGCGGCGAGGTCCAGCCCGGGGAGCGTCTCGTCGAGACGCGCCTTGCGCGTGAGCTCGGGACGAGCCAGGCGCCCGTGCGGGAGGCGCTTCGCGACCTGCAGAACATGCGGCTCGTCGAGTCGGAGCCGTTCCGGGGAGCACGCGTCCGCGGAGTGGACGACAGCCAGCTGCTCGCGGTGTTCCCCGTGCGCGCGGTCCTCGAGGAGCTGGCGGCACGAGAGGCGGCGAAGCGGGAGGACCGCGACGTCGGGCCGCTGGAGCGCGAGCTCGACGCCATGCACCGGGCCGCCGGGCGACAGGACTGGCGCACCCAGGTCGCACACGACCTGGTCTTCCACAGGGCGATGGTCGAGCTGGCCGGGAACGAGCCGTTGCTCCAGAGCTGGCTCGTCCTCGGGGTCGAGGTCTCGACCGCGTTCGCGACCTACTGGACGTACTGGGAGCAGGACGAGCTCGCCGCCTTCCACCGGCCGATCGTGGAGGCCATCGCCGCGGGCGACGCGACGCGAGCCGGCGCCGAGGCGCGCAAGCACGTTCGCCGCACGGAGCGCGTCGTCCGCAGCCGGACCCGTTCCCTCGAGCGACAGGCGACGGCGTCGTGACGACCTCCGGGATTCGCGCCGGCGTCGTCGGCACCGGCTTCATCGGTGTCGTGCACGTCGATGCCCTGCGCCGGCTCGGCGTCGAGGTGCTCGGCGTCGCCGGCTCGTCGCCCGAGCGGGCCGCCGCCAAGGGGATCGCTCCCGCGTACGACTCGTACGAGGCGCTCCTCGCCGACGACCGGATCGACGTCGTGCACGTCACCACGCCGAACCACCTGCACTTCCCGCAGGTGAAGTCCGCGCTCGCTGCGGGGAAGCACGTCGTGTGTGAGAAGCCCCTCGCGGTCTCCTCGGCGGAGTCCGCAGAGCTCGTCGAGCTGGCCGAGCACGCGGGCCGTGTCAACTGCACGAACTTCCACAACCGCTTCTACCCCCTCGTGCAGGAGATGCGCGAGCGCGTGCGCGCCGGCGAGATCGGGGGCATCTGGAACGTGCACGGCGGCTACCTCCAGGACTGGCTCGCGCGGCCAGACGACTGGAACTGGCGACTCGAGGTGGAGAAGGCCGGCGCGCTGCGGGCGGTCGGCGACATCGGCTCCCACTGGCTCGACACGGCGCAGTTCGTCACCGGGCTGCGCGTCGTCGAGGTCTTCGCCGATCTCGCGACGGTTCATCCCACGCGGCGCCGGCCCGAGGGCGAGGTCGAGACCTTTGCGGGGAGCGGGGAGGCCGCGACGACCGACGTCCCGGTCGAGACCGAGGACGTTGCGCACATCCTGCTCCGCTTCGAGAACGGCGCCCGCGGCTCGCTCGTCGTCTCGCAGGTGTCGATGGGGAGGAAGAACTCACTCCGCCTGGAGGTGGACGGGTCGGAGCGTGCGCTCGCGTGGGACTCCGAGCGAAACGAGGAGCTCTGGATCGGCCGGCGGGACGAGCCGAACGAGCTGCTCCTCCGGAACGCTGCCCTCATGCATCCTGCTGCCGCGGCCCGGTCGCAACTCCCGGTCGCGCATGCCGAGGGGTTCGCCGACGCCTTTCGCGAGCTGTACAGGGCCGTGTACGCGGACGTTGCCCGCGGCGGCCCGTCGGACGACCCGGACTTCCCGACCTTCCGCGACGGCCACGTCGAGAACGTCCTCGGCGACGCCGTGTCCCTGTCCAACCGCGAACGCCGCTGGGTGGAGGTGCCAACGACATGAAGCTCGGACTGCTCACCGCTCCGTTCCCGCGCCGGTCGCTCGCGCACGTCGCCTCGTGGGCGGCGGGCGAGGGCTTCCAGGCGCTCGAGATCGCGTGCTGGCCCGCCGCCGGCGGCGAGAGACGCCGCTACGCCGGGACGTCGCACGTCGACGTGACGAACGTCGATCCGTCAGCCGTGCGCAACGTCCTCGACCGGCACGGGCTCGAGATCTCGGCTCTCGCGTACTACCCGAACAACCTGCACCCGGACCCCGCGGAGCGCCGAGCCGCGAACACGCACCTGAAGAAGGTGATCGATGCCGCAGCGAAGCTCGACGTCGGCGTCGTCGGCACCTTCGTCGGGCGCGACCTGACGAAGAACGTGCCCGACAACTTTCGCGAGTTCCGGAAGGTCTGGCCGCGGCTCGTCGCGCACGCCGAGTCACGCGGCGTGAAGATCGCGATCGAGAACTGCCCGATGATCTTCTCGTACGACGAGTGGCCGGGCGGGACGAACCTCGCCTCTACGCCTGCGATCTGGGACGAGATGTTCTCGATCGTTGACAGCCCGAGCTTCGGGCTCAACCTCGACCCCTCGCACCTGGTGTGGCTCATGATCGACGCCGAGCGCGTCGTCCGTGACTACGCGGACAAGCTCTTCCACGTCCACGCGAAGGACCTCGAGATCGACCGCGAAGGGCTGTACCGGAACGGAACCGTGTCCCTGGGGATGGGGTGGCAGGTGCCCCGTCTCCCGGGCCTCGGCGAGGTGCGCTGGGATCGCTTCGTGGCGGCGCTCTACCGGGCGGGCTACGACTCCGTGATCTCGATCGAGCACGAGGATCGGTCGTTCGAGGGCACCGAGGAGCTCGTCAAGCGTGGGTTCCTGATCGCGCGCGACACGCTGCGCCCGCTGTTGCACTGACCCCGCCGACGAGCTCAGCTGCGCCGCTCGGCCGGAGGCGTTCCGTGTCTCCCCCCGGAGACGCTGCCTCCGCCGGGAACGACGTCCAGGTGCTCGAACGCCTCGCGGCCTCCGCGCTTCCCCCCGCGCGCGAGGGCTCCGCATCGCGTGCAGAACATGACGGACCCGAAACTGTCGGACGCAGTCTCCCAGCGATGCCCGAGCCGTACGCGGCAGGCGAGCCGGCGGATGCCCACGCTCGTGACTCTTTCAACGATCTCTGACCGGGTCAAGTGCCCGGTGAGAGCGCGAGGCCCATGGCGCCGGCCTCGGCGCGCGCGACCGACTCGAGCTCGGACGCGCGCGCCGCGTCACCGGAGCCGGCCCTCGCGCGGAGCATCTCGGCGTACCACCAGCGCGTGCGTGCGGCCATGGCCCGGGCGCCCATGCGCTCGCACGCGGCGAGCGCCGCCTCGAAGTGGGCCTCTGCCTCGTCCAGGAGGCCCGCCGTGGCTGCGAGCCGGCCCAGGTAGGCGTCGACGGGCCCCCAGCAGACTGCCGCCCGCGCGATCGTGAGCACGCTTCCCGCGTACGGACGGAGCACGTCGTACGCCTGCCTCGCCGCTTCGGCGTCGCCGAGGATGCCGACCGCGACCGCGTACTCGCCGGCTCCGGCGTAGAAGTTCATGTCCCGGTCGATCGCGGCGAGCCCCTCCGCGCCCAGAGCCGCGAGGGCCTCACGAGCCTCGTCGAGGCGTCCGGAGAGCGCCAGGTGCATGGCGAGCCCGCAGCGGAACGCCGAGATGCCGCGCTCGATTCCGGCCTCGATCACCGGGATCCAGCGGTCGGGGTCGCGTCCCTGCTCCATGTCCGCGATCCAGCGGGTGATGCCCACGTAGATGCCGGCGTTGACGTCGCCCGCGCGGGCCCCGATCTCCTCGGCTTCCCGTGTGAGTGCGCGAAGCTCGTCGAAGCGTCCGGCGACGCCGGCCAGCATGGCCCGCCAGGCCGGAACCCACCACGAGTACGCCGGGATGCCGAGCGGCTCGACGAGCCGCGCGTAGGCGTCGATCTCCGCGCGCGCCGCGGTGAGGTCTCCGGACTCCACGAGATCGAGCACGAGCCACGTCCGGGCGAGCAGGGAGCGTTCCCGGTCGCCGCTCGCCTCCGCGAGCTCGACGAGCTCTCGCGAGACGGCGAGGCGCTCGTCGAGGCGGTCCGGGCTCCAGAGCGTCACGCGTCGCGCGTTGAGGGCGTCGAGCAGCGCCTCGGGCTCGCCCGCCCCCCGGGCGAGACCGACCGCCTCCTCGCTCAGGCCCTCCCGGTGTGTAGGCGGGGGCACGTAGTACACCTCGATCGCGAGCCGCGCGAGAAGCCTCGCCCGGAGAGCCGGATGCTCGCTCCCGAGCGCCTCCAGCGCCTCCTCCAGGAGGGCGACGACCGCCTCGTCCGGGTCGAACACGCTCACGCCGACGCCGCCGCGTGCCAGGGCGGCGTGTGCCAGCAGCTCGGAACGGCCGTCCGCTCGTGCGATCGCGATCACCTCGTCGAGCCGGTCGTGTGCCGCTTCGAGCGCCCCCGTGCGGAGTTGCGTCTCGGCGAGCGCGAGCCCGATCAGAGCGCGCTCCCGCCGGTCCTCGACCAGCTCGAGCGCCCGCATGTACCGCGAGACGGCGACGTCGAGCGAGTGGAGCGACCGTGCCTGGTCGCCCGACTCGCGGAGCGCCCGGGCGGCACGCGCGCGAAGATCCCCCGTCTCGCCGGTCGTGACGGTCGCGTACTCGAGGGCTCGGAGGTAGTGCTCCGCGAGCATGTCGGCGCGGCTCTCGGTCCGGTCGGCGGGAAGCGACTCCGTCCACTCGGCCGCCAGCCGGTGCTTCTCCGCGCGGCGCGCACGAGGCATCTGCTCGTATGCGACCTCGCGGATGAGCGGGTGCCGGAACACGATCTCGGCCTCTCCCGCGACCGTCGAGCCCGGGGCCGTCTCGACGAACTCCTTCCGTACGAGCGCCTCCAGCAGGTCATCGAGCCGGGCGCCGTCGCCGGAGACGTGACGGAGCGCCCCGGGCCAGAACACGTGCCCCACGACCGAGGCGTCCTGGAGGAGCTCCTTCTCCGCGCGCGTGAGCGCGTCGAGCCGGGCGGCGACGATTCCCTGAACGGAGTGCGGGAGTGCGCGCGCCGGGGAATCGCCCTCGGAGACCATGCGGACGAACTCCTCTGCGTAGAGCGGATTGCCTCCGGCTCGCTCGAGGAGGCCCCCTTCCAGGTCCGGCGCGATCTCGACACCCTGGGCGAGCGCGTGGATGAGCTCGCTCGTCTCGTCGGCTGACAGCGGCTCCAGCCGAACCGCCACGCGATTTCCGGCCGGGCTCTCCCAGTCGGGGCGCCGCTCGAGGAGCTCGGGTCGGGCGGTGCCGACGACGACGAGAGCACCTGCCCCCGAGCTCTCGGCGAGCTCGTCGAGGAAGTCGAGGATCGCGTCATCCGCCCAGTGCAGGTCGTCGAACACGAGCACGAGCGGGCCGCGACGCTCGGAGAGGAGTTCGAAGAACCGCCGCCAGGCCGCGAACGCGTCCTCACGGCGGTCCTCGCGCGCAGGAGCCTCGCTCGCGAGGCCGACGAGTGGACGCAGCTGTGAGACGAGCCAGCGCGCGTCGGACGCACCAGGCGCGAGCTCGTCGATCGCACGGGCGAGCTTGGCCTCTGCCTCGGGCGCGTCGTCGGTCTCCATGATCCCCGCGTGCGCCTGCACCATCTCGCCGAGCCCCCGGAACGACGTTCCCGTCCCGTACGGGAGCGACCGCCCTACCAGCCACGTCACGTTCGGGTGCGTGCTCAGCGCCAGGGTCTCGAGCTCCGCGACGAGCCGCGTCTTGCCGATCCCGGGCACGCCGACGATCGTGACGAATCGGGCGCCGCCGCCGCGGGCGGCCTCCTCGAACGTCTCGCGAAGGAGCCCGAGCTCGCTCGCTCGTCCGACCAGCGGGGCGCCGCCGGGTACGCGCGTCGCTCCGACCGCGACACGCGCGGCCACGGGCTCCCAGACGCGAACGGGATCGCTCTTGCCCTTCGCCTCGACGGGATCGCGCTCCGCGAGCTCGAAGACCTCCCGGGTCGCGCGGTAGGTCTCCTCCCCGACGAGCACGCGGCCGGGCGGCGCGGCTGACTGGATGCGAGACGCAGTGTTGACGATGTCGCCCGCGACGATGCCGATCCCCGTCTCGGACGGATCGAGCGCGACGAACGCGGTTCCCGTGTTCACGCCGGCGCGCAAGGCGATGTCGTCGCGGGTCTCCGCCCACTCGCAGACGGTGAGCGCCGCGCGAACCGCTCGCTCGGGATCGTCCTCGTGCGCGATCGGAGCGCCGAAGACGGCGAGCACGGCGTCGCCGATGAACTTGTCCACCGTGCCTCCGTGCTCCTCGAAGATCGATCGAACCGTCGTGTAGTAGGTGGTGAGGAGCGAGCGGACGTCCTCGGGATCGAGCTCCTCGGAGCGCTCCGTGAAGCCGACGAGGTCCGTGAACACGACCGTGACGACGCGGCGCTCCTCGCGTGGAGAAGCATCGTGCGGCTGCGACATGCGGGAAGCGTAAGCACCCGGCGACCGCCGGGCCTCACACGAGAATCGGTGCGATGCTGGCCGCCCTCCGCCGCTCGCTCGTGCTCCAGCTCTCCGTCCTCGCGCTCGGAGTCGCGCTCGCCGCGACGGTGATCGGGCTCGTGACGCTCTGGCCCGACGACACCCGGGAGATCGACCCGATCGCCGAGGGGGCACGCTCGACGGAGCATGCGACGGTCGAGGCCGTCGCACGCGTCGAGTGTCGCGTTCCGGGGGCGCTCGAGTGCAGTCGCGTGACCGTGCGCGTGCGTTCGGGCCCGGATGCGGGGGAGACGGCGTCCTTCACGATCGGCGAGACACGCGCCGACGTGCGCCTGACGGTCGGCGACCGCGTCCGCGTGTACCGCCTGGAGGTTCCGGAGGGAGCGCAGGTGTTCGGGCGCGAGGTCGATCGCTACGGGTTCTCCGACTACGACCGCGGCCGCCCGCTCGCCCTGCTCGCGCTCGCGTTCTGTGCCGTCGTGGTCGCTGCGGGACGCTGGCGCGGACTGCGTGCGCTCGTCGGGCTCTCTCTGAGCCTGCTCATCATCGTCGCCTTCGTCGTCCCCGCGATCCTCGACGGACGGCCTCCCGTCGAAGTGGCGCTCGTCGGGGCGCTCGCGGTGATGTTCGTCACGATCCCGCTGGCGCACGGGATCGGTGCGAAGGGCGTGGCCGCGATGCTGGGGACGGCGGCCAGCCTCGTGCTCACCGCGCTCCTCGCATCGCTCGCCGTCGACGCCGTCCGCCTGACGGGGTTCGCCTCGGAGGAGACGATCTACCTCCGTGCGATCTCGGGAGACCTCTCGCTCGAAGGGCTGTTGCTCGCGGGGATGATCATCGGCGCTCTCGGCGTTCTGGACGACCTGACGGTCAGCCAGTCGTCGACGGTGATGGCCTTGCGAAAGGCGAATCCCGGCCTCGGGACGGGGCCGCTCATCCGGAGCGCGCTCGACGTGGGGCACGACCATGTCGCGGCGACCGTCAACACGCTCGTCCTCGCCTACGTCGGCGCATCGCTTCCCGTCCTGCTCGTCTTCTCGGTCGGCGGGACATCGTTCGGGGACGCGGTGAACACCGAAGTCGTGGCGGTCGAGGTCGTCGCCATGATCGTCGGCTCCATCGGCCTGATCGCGGCGCTCCCGATCACGACTGCGCTCGCGGGTCTCATCGCGTCCCGGCTGACGCCGGAGGCCCTCGAGGGCGGAGGCCACTCCCACGTACACGTATGACGTGCTCCGCGCGCTGCCTCAGCTGTGCCGCGGTCGTCTCGGTGCTCGACCGTGACCGCGCTGCTCAGACGGATGATGGCTTGCCCGTCGCCACGCAGTCGGCGCACGCGCCGTGGAGGACGACGTCGTGCTCCCCGAGCTCGTAGCCCTTCGAGTCCGCGACCTTCTCGATGGCTCGCTCGAGCGCCGGATCCTCGAACATCTCGACCCGTCCGCAGTCGTCGCACACGAGGTGGT
>JAWOIV010000048.1:0-2985 GCA_046484465.1 Gaiellaceae bacterium | reverse complement strand
CAACCAGGCGGCCGTCGCCAAGCGGGCTGCCTTCGTGTCGCTGACACCCGCCCAGAAGAAGCGCGCGTACAGGTTCTGGGCGCTCTCGGTGAGGCAGGCAAAGAGGAATTAGCCCTCCATCCGATCGACCTGCCTGGCAGAGGGGCGGCCCACGGGCCGCCCCTCTGCTCTCTCAGGTGGTCGTCTCGGGCGCGGCCGCGGACTGCAACGCCGATGGGCGCGGCGACGGCCACACGAGCCGGCGGCGCAGCCAGAGCGCGACGTAGACCAGCGCGACCAGCACCGGTACCTCGATCAGCGGGCCGACGACGCCGGCGAGCGCCTGCCCGGAGGCCGCGCCGAAGACGCCGACGGCTACGGCGATCGCGAGCTCGAAGTCGTTCGAGGCGACCGTGAAGGAGAGCGCGGCGGTCTGTGGATAGGGGAAGCCCATGAGTCGGCCGGCGCCGAAGCCGAGGATCCACATGACCGCGAAGTACACGAGCAGCGGGACGGCGATCAGCGCGACGTCGAGCGGTTCGGACGTGATCTCGTCGCCCTGGATCGCGAACAGGAGCACGATCGTGAAGAGCAGGCCGTAGAGCGTGATCGGCGCGATCCGGGGGATCAACTCGGACTCGTACCAGTCGCGACCGCGCCGTCGGATGCCGATGGTGCGCGTCAGGTAGCCGGCGAGGAGGGGGATCCCGAGGAAGATCAGCACCGTGCGCGCGACCTCCCAGATGCCGACCTCGAAGCCCTGCGTGTCGAAGCCGAGCCAGCCGGGAAGCAGCGTGAGGTAGAAGTAGCCGAGGAGCGCATAGGCCGCGACCTGGAAGAGGGCGTTGAAGACGACGAGCACGGCTGCGCGCTCGCGGTCGCCGAGGGCGATGTCGTTCCAGACGAGCACCATGGCGATGCAACGGGCGAGCCCGACGATGATCACGCCCGTGCGGTATGCGGGCTCGTCGGCGAGGAAGATCCAGGCCAGCGCGAACATGAGCAACGGCCCGACGATCCACGAGAGGACGAGCGACGTTCCGAAGAAGCGCCAGTTCGAGACGCCGTCGTCGCTCATCCGGCCCAGATCCTCGTAGCGCACCTTCGCGAGGACGGGGTACATCATCAGGAGCAGCCCGATCGCGATCGGCAGCGAGACCGTGCCGACCTGGAGCTTCTCGAGGCCGTCGTTCAGGCTCGGCACGAGCGTCCCGAGCAGGAGGCCGCCGACCATGGCGAGCCCGATCCACAGCGGCAGGTAGCGGTCGAGGCGGGAGAGCCGGGAGAGAACCGCCTGCTCGTCGGTGCTGCTGCTCGAGTCGAGCCGCCCATCGGTGGGACGGTGTCTCACGTTTCCGACGCTACCACTTCATCGACGACCATAAATACGTAGTCCTCCGCAGTCGCAGGGTTAGGATCATTCACATGCACGAGTGGCTCGAGGCAGCACGTGACCGCATCGCCGTGGAAGCCGGGGTCGATGGCGGAGAGCTCTCGCTGACGGAGGAGGAGATCTCGGCGCTGCTGGACCTCGCCAGGGTTGCAGCGCACGACAGCGGCGACCGCACGAACGCGCCACTCGTCTGCTTCCTCCTCGGCCGGGCGATCGGCAGGGAGCCCGGATACGACGTCAGCGTGCTCGCCCGGGCCGCGTCGTCGTCGGGCGACTCGTAGCGGGCCCGACCCTCAGGCCGCTGCCCGGCTCCGTCGGGAGGATCTCCGAGAGTAGCCCCTGCACGCGCCCGTCGATGTCGTCGCGGATCGCACGCACCTCGTCCAGCGAAGACGCCTCGGCCGGGTCGGCCACCACCCAGTCCTCGTAGCGCTTTCCGGGGTAGATCGGACATGCGTCGCCGCAGCCCATCGTGATCACGACGTCGGCGGCTCGCACGACCTCGTCTGTCAGAGGCTTGGGGAAGGCGCTCGCGAGATCCGCGCCGAGCTCTCCCATCACGTCCGCGACGTGCGGGTTGACGCCCTCGGCCGGGTCCGAGCCAGCCGAGCGGACGCTGACGGCGCCGCGGGAACGGAGCGTCACGAGGCCTGCCGCCATCTGGCTGCGGCCGGCGTTCTGGACGCAGACGAAGAGCACCTCCGGCTGCTCCTTGGCAACCAGGCCCTCCGCCTGGCCGAGCGCCTTGAGGCGCTCACGCGCGAACCGGTGCGCGAGCACCGGCACGTACACGTTGATCTTCGACTCACCGAGCATGTCGACCGACTCCGCGAGGTAGCGCTCGATCGTCTGCGTGGAGAAGACCCCGGCGAACTCGTCCTCGAGCGCCTCGGCTGCCTTCTCGATGTGACCTCTGGTGACGGGGTCGAGCATCTCGGTCACGGTTCCTGATCTCCCGGTCGCTGTCCGCAGGATCTTCGCAGTGCGGAATATCGAATGCGGTGAATATGTGGAGAACTCAGGCGTCGTATCGACGGATGTCAATTAGGATTGAGGCGTGACGTCCCTTCCGCTCGTCCAGTGCTGCACCCCCCTTGCGGGCTCGACGCTGACGCCGGACGAGGCGGCCGGGCTCGAGAAGCTCTTCAAAGCGCTCGCCGACCGCCACCGGCTGCGCATCCTCAACATCCTCCTGCACGCCGACGGCGAGGCCGTGTGCGTGTGCGAGTTCCAGCCGGCGCTCGGCATCGCGCAGCCGACCGTGAGCCATCACCTCAAGCAGCTCGTGGAGGCGGGTCTGCTCGAGCGAGAGAGGCGCGGCACTTTCGCGTACTACTCGCTCGCCCCGGGTGCGCTCGAGCGCATCGGCGACCTCCTCGCCGTGCCCGGCGGGGCGCTCGCGCGCTGAGCACGCTCCTAGCCTCTAGTGGTCGCTCCGGGAAGTACGCCACCCCTTCGCGCGGCTGCGAACACATCGCATGCCGTCGTCCTCGGTCGGCCACATACCTTCTGGTATGCGGCCTCCCTGCGTCCTAGGCCTGCTCGGTTCTCGCCGGCGAATGGGCACCGGACTTCCCGGAGAGACCACTAGCCTCTAGGGGAGCCGCCACGTC
>JAWOIV010000045.1:0-16238 GCA_046484465.1 Gaiellaceae bacterium | reverse complement strand
GGCCTCTGCCGAGGACGCCGCAGGGACGGCATGGACGGAGGACGTCCGCTACCTGCGCGGCTACGACCCCGGTGACCCGCGTCCGCCGCTCGCGCGCACGCTCGAGCTCGCACAGCATGCGGCTGCCGACCACGACCGGGTCGGCATCGAGCTCTCGCTGGGTACACAGGCCTCGGACCGCATGGTGGGCGAGCCGACCACGTTCACCGCCGCGTGGTTCGCGGGCTTCGGGGAGGCCGTGGACGCGACGCCGCTCCTCGCCGAGGCGCGGACGATCAAGACCGCACAGGAGATCGAGCGGATGCGGCTCGCGAACGACATCGCCGCTGCGGCCATGGAGCACTGCAAGCTGATCATCGAGCCGGGGATGAGCGAAGCGCAGCTCGCGGCCGAGTGGGAGGGCTTCGTCCATGGCGAGGGTACGGGCTGGGAGGGGAAGGTCGAGCTCGCGCTCGGCTTCTCCCTCGTGTGGTCGGGACGGGGTATCAAGACCTTCACCGCGACGACGTCGCGGCCGGTGATCGAGGGTGAGCCAACGCTCTTCGAGATCTGGGTCTGCGCCGACGGCTACTGGTGCGACCACACGAAGAACCTCGTCGCCGGGGAGCTCTCGCCGGCGTACGCCGAGTTGGAGCGCGGGCTGCTCGGCGTCTACGAGGACGCGGTCGCCTACGTGCGGCCGGGCGCGAGCCTCGCCGAGCTCGACCGGCGTATCCGCGCCGGGATCGCCGCGATGGGCTTCCCCGGCCAGCCGTCGCACCCGATCTGCCACGGGGTCGGCGCGCGCGCTCACGAGCCGCCGTACGCGCACCAGGCCGGCGGCGGTGAGGTCGCCGAGGGCATGGTGCTTGCAATCGAGCCAGGTTGCTACATCGAGGGCGGCGGCGGTCTCCGCGTCGAGGACAACTTCCTCGTCATGGTCGACGGCGTGGAGAGGCTCTGCCCGTTCCCGGATGGGATAGTTCCGGCATGACGCTCGACCGCTCGAAGGTGTGGACCGGCGACCTCAACGAGAAGGCGCTCGAGCCGCAACCGCGCGTCACCGTCGGGCTGTACGACACGACGCTGCGCGATGGCGAGCAAACTGTGGGAGTCGTTCTAGAGCCAGAGCAAAAACTACTTATTGCAAGAGCACTCTCGGACGCGGGCGTCGACCGCATCGAGGCGGGGTTCCCGCGCGTGTCCGAGGACGACGCGCGTGCGATCTCGATGATCCTCGAGGCCGGCCTCGACGCCGAGGTCTGGGGGTTCTCGCGCGCGGTGCGAGCGGACGTCGAGGCGCTCGTCGAGCTCGGCATCCGGGCCTCGGTGATCGAGAGCCCGATCTCGGACGGGAAGCTGCAGGCGCTGGGCGTGTCGCGAGACACGATGCTCGACCGCATCCGGTCGGCCATCTCGTTCGCCGCCCAGGAGGGCATTCGCGTCGCGTTCTTCGGCGTGGACTCCACCCGAGCCGACCTCGACTTCGTGCGCGTCGTGTACGAGGGCGCTGTCGAAGCGGGCGCGGCCGAGGTCGTCGTCGTCGACACGCTCGGGATCGCGACACCGGAGGCAGCCGCCTTCCTCGTGAACGAGGTCGCCGAGCGCCTCGACTACGAGGTCCCGGTGCACTGGCACGGGCACGACGACTTCGGCCTCGCGACCGCAGCCGCCATTGCCGCGGTCCAGGCCGGCGCGACCTGGGTACAGGGCACCGTGAACGGAATGGGTGAGCGGGCGGGCAACGCTGACCTCGTCGAGATCGCGCTTGCGCTCGAGGCGCTGTACGGAATCCCCACGCGGCTCCGCCTGGAGCAGGCACGGTCGCTCGCGCGCCTCGTGCAGGAACTCTCCGGGACGCCGCTTCCGCCCTGGAAGCCGGTGACCGGTGACAACCTCTTCATCCGCGAATCGGGGGCGGTCGCCGCGCAGTTCCACGACCCGCCGGCGATCGAGCCGTACTCCTCCGAGCTCGTGGGAGCGGAGCGCGGGATCGTCCTCGGCAAGAAGAGCGGGCTCGACTCGATCCGGATCAAGGCAGACGAGCTCGGGCTGGATGTCCCGGAGGAGCGCTATCCGGAGCTCCTCGAGGCCGTCAAGCGAGCGGGCGCCAAGAAGAAGGGGCTCGTCTCGGACGCCGACCTCAGGCGGCTCGCACGGAAAGGAGCGTGAAGAAGTGCACCATCGAGAGCTCGTGAACCCGCCGGAGCTCCATCCGGCTCCCGGGTTCAGCCATGTCGCGATTGCCGAGGGCACGAGGGTCGTCCACTTCGCCGGACAGGTTGCGCTCGCCCCAGACTTCGCACTCGTTGGAGCGGGAGATCTCTACGAGCAGACGCGCGCTGCGATGCGCAACCTGAAGGTGGCCATGGAGGCGGTCGGTGTGAGGTGGGACGACATCGTGCGGCGCACCATCTACACGCTGCACCCGACCGAGTACGAGACGATTACGCGTGCGATCGACGACGTGACCGGCGGAGCGGACCATCCGGCGCAGACGATCGCCGGCGTGACCGGCCTCGCGGTGCCCGGCCTCCTGATCGAGATCGAGTGCACCGCCGTGCTGGATCGCCCGTCGTGAGCAGCGACCGGCCGTGAATGCGGCCGCTTCAGGGATCTCTGCGGAACGAGGCAGTTTGACTGACATGTCACGGCGGGGGATACTCGCTCCATGGTGATCGCGTGCCGCCCGGGCGCTCGTGAGGAGCGCACCGGCGAGTGATCGAGCGCGTCTGCATCGTCGGAGCAGGGGTGATCGGGAGCCTCTTCGCGGGCCACCTCGCGTCGGTGTGCGACGTCTCGGTTCTCACGCGGCGCCGGGAGCATGCGGACGCCCTGAACCGGGACGGCCTGCGCGTGACCGGGAAGAGCGAGCTCCGGGCACCCGTCCACGCGTCCACCGACCCGGCAGAGCTCGCGTCTCCCGACGTGGCCATCGTCGCGACCAAGGCGACCGGGCTGCGTGGGGCGATGCGCCAGCTCGAGGGTCACTTCCCGGAGGCGACGATGACGACCGTGCTGAACGGTCTCGGCGCCGAGGAGATCGTGCGAGAGCACGGTGCCTGGCCGATCGTCTCCGGGGTCACGTTCATGAGCGGCACCCGGCACTCGGACACGCACGTGGAGTACATCCTCGACACCGAGACGTGGCTCGGCCCGTACGAGGAGACGCCGTTCGCGCGCGTGCGGGAGATCGCCGACGTGATCGCCGCCGCCGGCCTCCACGTCGAAGCGCTCCCGGACCTCCGTCCGGCCCAGTGGTCGAAGCTCGTCTTCAACGCCGCGGTCAACCCGGTCGCGGCGCTGACGGGGCTTCCGCACGACCCGCACTTCGCGGCCGAGCGAGACCCGTTCGACCTCGGCCACCTCGTCCACGGGCTGATCGACGAGGGCAAGGCGGTCGCCGAGGCCGCCGGGATCGCGCTCCACGACGACCCGTGGGAGATGAACGTCCTCGCGACGCAGCGGGGCTCGGCGCACTACCCGTCGATGCTGGAAGACGTCGACGCCGAGCGACCGACCGAGATCGAGCTCATCACCGGCTCTCTTCTTCGCGAGGCCGAGCGGCGTGATGTGCGCGTGCCGCTCCATGCGGCCGTCCACGCGCTCGTGAAGGGCAAGGAGGCGTCGTGGTGAGACGCCGTCAGTCTGGCAGGCAGGCCAAACGTCAACCCAGGAGGGTGTGATGATCGGAGTACGAAGAGCAGTGCTGGTGCTCGTCGCCGTCGCCGTCGTGGCGACCGCGACGGTCGCCGTCAGCGCTGCGGCACCACAGCAGGCACAGACCGTGACCATCGGCTGGGCCTACGACGGGAGCGGCGCGATGGCCCCGTTCGACGGCCCGGCGCTCGCGACCGCGCGGACGCGCATCACCTCGCTGAACAGGACGAGCAAGCGCTTCAAGCTGCGCCTGCTCACGTGCGACACGCAGGGGAACAAGCCGGCCGTCGCGAAGGCGTGTGCCGCGCGCCTGCTCGGCCAGGGCGCACAGGTCGTCTTCACGACCTGCGACGTCGACTTCGCCGCGCCGGTCGTGCAGGAGTCGATCAACGCCGGCAAGCTCACGATCGCGCCGTGCATCGGCACCGACCAGATGGGGCCGAAGCGCTTCGGTGCGAAGGGCCGGCTCGCGTTCTCGTTCGGGAACGTCGCGCAGGACGAGGGCTCCGCCATGGCCGAGTACGCCTGGAGCCGCGGCTGGAAGAGCGCTTCGCTCGCGACCGACACCGTCATCGTCTACTTCCGGAACGTCGTGCAGGCGTTCGAGGCGCGCTGGAAGCAGCTCGGCGGCTCGATCGCGGCCAAGGAGACCTATCAGTCCCTCGGCGGCAACCAGGCGTCGTGGCAGAACGTCGTCACACGCCTGAACTCGCGGCGCGCCGACGTGATCGTCACGTCGACTGCCGCGGCGTTCGGCGCGCAGGTGCCGATCATCAACGGCCTGCGGACGCTCGGCAACTCGACGCCGATCCTCAACTCGTGGGCCGGTGACGGCAACTACTGGTACACGCCCAACCCGCGGATCACGAACTACTACTACGTCACGTTCGCCTCCGCGTTCGGGGACGACCCGAACCGGCTCGTGAACCGGCTGGCGACCCAGAACAAGGCGGCGATCGCCAAGGCGGGCTCGACCGGTGGTTTCATCACCGGCCCGGCCGCGATCGACGGGTTGCTCGTGGCGTTGCGGCGGACGAACGGGAACACCAACGGCCTCGCGCTCGCCGCGCAGATGGAGAGGTTCCGGAACGTGCCCACGCTGTCGGGGAAGGTGAGCTTCTCGCCGGCGCTGCACACGGTGTTCGGACGGCAGTACCGCGTCATGCAGGTGCAGAACAACCAGCCGAAGTTCGTGCGGCTGATCAAGGCGAAGGTCGTCCCGAAGATCTGACGGGGCCCTTGTCAGACAGCGAGACCGTGTCGGCGACGAGGCAGCCCGGAGAGACCCTCCGGGCTGCCTCCGTCTCCCGTGCCTTCGAGGGCGTGCAGGCGCTCCGTTCGGTCACGCTCGAGCTCCACCGGCACGAGGTCGTCGGCCTGATCGGCCCGAACGGTGCAGGCAAGTCGACACTCGTCAACATCCTCACCGGGTTCGACTTCCCCGACGAGGGCAGGGTCGAGCTCGAGGGCCGCAACATCACGCGCTGGAGCCCGCACCGGCGCGGGCGGCACGGCCTCAACCGGACGTTCCAGCACAGCCGCTCGTTCCGGGCGCTCTCGGTCCGGGAGAACGTCGAGGTCGCAGCGCTCGGCATCGGCGTCCCGCCACGTCAGGCTCGGCGACGTGCGGACGAGCTGCTCGAGCGGATGCACCTGACGCGCTACGAGAGCGCGCCGGCCGGCTCGCTCGCGCACGGCGACGAGCGGAGGCTCGGCGTCGCACGCGCGCTCGCGACGAACCCGACGTTCGTGCTCCTCGACGAGCCGGCGGCCGGCCTCCCGGAGGCGGAGGTGCCGGACTTCGCAGACGTCGTCCGCTCCGTTCGCGACGACCACGAGGCCGGTGTGCTCCTGATCGACCACAACATGGCGCTCGTCATGGACGTCTGTGACCGGATCCAGGTTCTCGACCACGGGGCGACGCTCGCGGAAGGCCCGCCGAGCGAGATCCGGGCGAACCTCGACGTCGCTGCGGCCTACCTCGGCGAGAGCGCGGTACACGAGGAGCGCCGCTGAGCCCGCCCACGCTCGTGCTGAACGACGTGGAGGTCGCCTACGGCGGCGTCGTTGCCGTGCGCGGCGTCTCGCTCGCCGTCGAGGCGGGGGAGATCGTCGGCCTCATCGGCCCGAACGGCGCGGGGAAGTCCACGACGCTGCACGCGATCATGGGGCTCATGCCACTCAAGAGCGGCTCGATCGAGCTCGAGGGCCGTGCGCTGCGCCGGAGCTCGCCGGAGTCGATCGCGCGCTCTGGCATCGCGCTCGTCCCGGAGGGTCGGCGGCTCTTCGGCGAGCTGACGGTGGAGGAGAACCTGCGTCTCGGACTTGCGGCGCGGCGAGAGAGCTCGGGAGACGACGCCCTCGGCGACGTGCTCGAGCTCTTCCCGGTGCTGGAGGAGTTCCGCGGACGCTCGGCGGGAGTGCTCTCGGGCGGCCAGCAACAGCAGCTCGCCATCGCCCGCGCCCTCGTGGCGAAGCCGTCGGTGCTGCTCCTCGACGAGCCGTCGCTCGGCCTCGCTCCCTCGATCGTCGACCTCGTCTTCTCCACGCTCGGCACCATCCGCGACCGTGGGCTCGCGGTGCTCCTCGTCGAGCAGCGGGCACAGCGGACGGTCGCGCTCGCCGATCGCACCCACGTCCTCACCAACGGTGAGCTGCGGCTCACGCTGTCTGCGGACGACGCCGTGGACACGGAGCGGCTGGTGGCGGCCTACCTCTCATGAGCCTCGTCCTTGCGAGCGGGCTCTCGGAGTTCGTCGACCGCGCGACCGAGCTCCAGGTGCAGGTGGACGCGATCAGCCTGGGGGCGATCTTCGCGCTCATGGCCGTCGGGATCGGCCTCGTCTTCGGCGTTCTGCGACTCGTCAACTTCGCCTACGGCCAGCTCGTCATGGCCGGAGCCTTCGCTCTCGCGTTCGCGTCCGAGCGCGGGTGGTCCGTCTGGGTGGGGATCGCGCTCTGCTTCGCCGTCGTCCTCGCGCTCTCGTTGGCGATGGAGCGCGCGGTCTTCCGGCCGCTCCGCGGACAGTCGCCAGCGGTCATGCTCATCGCGACGTTCGCGGTCGCGTTCCTGTTGCAGAGCATCGCGCTCATCTGGTTCGGACCGCTCGGCAAGACCGCCGCCTCGCTGGCGACCCTCAACCAGACGGTCAGCGTGGGCGGCCTCGATATCCGCAAGATCGCGATCGTCGCGATCGTGACCGCCGCCGTCTGCCTCGGGCTCCTGCTGCTCATGCTCGGCCGAACGTCGATCGGGCTGCACATGCGCGCGGCGGCTCTCGACTTCCAGACCGCACGGCTCATCGGCGTCCGCGCCGACCGGGTCAGCGGCGTCGCCGTTCTCGTGTCGGGGCTCCTGGCTGCCGTCGTCGCCGTCATGCTGACCGTTCAGTACCCGACGGTGACGCCGACCTTCGCGCTGCGCGAGACGATCATCGTGCTCGCGGGCGTCGTCGTCGGCGGCATGACCCGCCTCCTATCCGCGACGCTGGGCGGGTTCACGATCGGGTACGTGTTCGGCGTGCTCGGGGCAGCGCTTCCGACCGGGCAGAGCCAGTACCTCACCTCGTTCGTCTTCGGCCTCGTCATCCTCGTCCTGCTGGTGCGGCCCGAAGGCCTGTTCGTGCGCGGGACGCGATCGGTGGAACGCGTGTGACGCCCTCGCGCTCGCTCATCCAGCTCGCAGGCCCGGCGGGGCTCGTGGTCGTCGCCGCGCTCGTCGGCTCGACCGTCTCGCGTTCGAACGAGATCTACGTCATCAACGCGCTCATCGCCGTGGCGATCGTCGTCGCCTTGTACACGTTCATCGGCAACTCGGGCGTGCTCTCCTTCGGCCACATCAGCTTCGTCGCCGTCGGCGCCTGGACTGCGGGAGTGCTCTCCGTCCCGGAGCAGGAGAAGCCGGCCTTCATGCCGTACCTCTTCGGCTTCCTGCGCGACACGACTGTCGGCAACGTCCCGTCGCTCGTGATCGCCGGGCTGGTCGGTGCGGTCTTCGCGCTGATCGTCGGCCTCCCGCTCATGCGCCTGTCGGGGCTCGCGGCCGGGATCGCGACGTTCGCCGTGCTCGAGATCACCATCAACATCCTCCGGTTCAACGAGAAGATCGGGCCCGGCCTCAACACGTTCTCGTCCGTTCCGGAGACGACGGACCTCCTGCAGGCCACCGTGGGAGCGCTCGTCGTCATCGGGGCGGCATTCGCGTACCAGCGCAGCCGCCACGGCAGGCAGTTGCGCGCCACCCGCGAGGATCCTGCGGCCGCCCGCGCCGTCGGGATCTCGATCTACCGTCAGCGGCTCGGCGCGTTCGTGCTCTCGGGCTTCCTCGCCGGCCTCGCCGGCGGTCTGTACGTCCACTTCCTCCCGCTGAACGCCGACGTCGTGTATCTCGACCTCACGTTCATCACGCTCGCGATGCTCGTGATCGGCGGGACGACGAGCCTGTGGGGCGCGGTCGTCGGCGCGCTGGCGGTCAGCACGCTCGACTCGGTCCTCGCGAACGCCGAGAGCGGCCTCGACGTGCTGGGGACGACGGTCGACCTCCGTCCGGGGACGCGCATCGTCGTGGTGAGTGCGCTGATGGCGCTCGTCCTCATCCTGCGGCCGGGGGGGCTCACGGGGGGGCGCGAGTTCTCGCTCCCTCGCATCGACCGCCGCAAGCGCACCGTCGTTGAGGCGGAGAGATGAGGGTGTGCGTCGTCGGCTGCGGAGCCGTGGGCTCGCTCTTCGCCGCGAACCTCGGACGCCTGCAGGACGTCGAGGTGTGGGCCTACGACGTCTCGCAGCCGCACGTGGACGCGATCAACGCGAACGGGCTCCGTCTGACGGGCGCGGGTGACGTGGTCGGGCGGGTTCGGGCGACCACCGATCCCGGCGCGCTCCCTCCCTGCGACCTCGGGATCGTGGCGACGAAGGCGATGCACACGGATGCCGCGGTCGCCGTGACCGCGCACGCATTCGCCGCTGGGGCGGTCGCCTCCGTCCAGAACGGCGTCGGCAACGAGGAGGTCATCGCGCGCCACGTCGCTCGCGTGATCCGGGGCACGACGTTCCCGGCCGGGAAGATCCTCGAGCCCGGCGTCGTGCAGTGGGACGTGAAGGGCGACACGACCCTCGGCCCGTTCGAGCCGCAGCCCGCCGCGCTGGACGAGATCGAGCGTCTTGCCGATGCGTGCACGCGCGGCGGGATGCCGACCCACGCCGTCGCCGACGCCAGGCCGGCGCAGTGGCGCAAGGTGATCTTCAACGCCTCGACCAATCCGGTCGGCGCGCTGACCGGGCTCACGCACGGGCGGGTGTGCGAGCGCCCCGATCTCCGCGCGCTCGTGAGCGGCCTCGTCGACGAGGGGAAGGCCGTTGCAGCAGCGCAGGGCATCACGCTCGACGCCGACCCCGAGGAGCTCATCGACCACGCGGCGCAACCCGGAGTGGCCTACGACCACAAGGCCAGCATGCTGCAGGACGTCGAGGCGCGCCGCTCGACGGAGATCGACTTCCTGAACGGCGGCATCGGGCGCTTCGGGCGGGAGCTCGGCGTCTCCACGCCGCTGAACGACACCGTGACCCGGCTCGTGAAAGGACTGGAGGACTCATGGCACTAAGTCCCGAGCTCGAACGACGCTACGCGAACGTCCGCGCCGCGATGGCGGAGCACGACCTCGACGCCCTCGTCGTCTCGGGGAGCGAGTACAGCGGGTTCGAGGGGGCGGTCACGTACCTCTCGGGGTTCCAGATCGTCCATCGCTACGCGTACGTGGTCGTCCCGGCCGACGGCGACGCGTTCATCGTCTTTCCCAGCGAGGCGAGGTACGTCGGGGAGCACGGGACCGCCGAGCTGGAGCAGGTCTTCCACGACCGGCCGGGGGAGCACATCGCGGATCGCGCGCGCGGCGGCGGGTGGGGGAGGGTCGGCGTCTACGGGCTCGACTACGTGATGCCCGTGCGCGACTACCGGGCGCTCGACGGGCTCGAGCTCGTGTCCTTCGACGTCGAGTTCGACCTCGCGCGGGCGGTGAAGAGCGAGGCTGAGCTCATCTCCGTGCGGGACTCGGTGCGGATCAACGAGCGCGGCTTCGAGGTCTTCCTCGGCGCATACGCGCCGGGGAAGACGGCGGCCGAGGTCATGGCGGCAGCCGAGGAGTGGTTCGTGGCAGAGGGTTGTGGGCGCCTGACCATGAACATGGTGCTGACCGGAACCGATACGTTCGCGCGTCCGGAGTTCAAGATCGCGCGGCGCGAGGAGATCCTCGGCGACTTCGTGCTGCCGTCACTGGAGGTGGCCGGACCCGGGATGCACTGGGTCGAGGTCTCCCGGGCGATCGCGGCACCGGGAACCACGGTCTCGGCGGACACCGCCCGGATGCTCGACGCGTACCTCGAGTACTTCGACGCGGCGAAGGAGGCCATGCGTCCCGGTGCAACCTGCCACGACGTGCATCGCGCAGTCTCGGCGGGCTTCCTCGAGCGCGGATACCACCTCGGCCATGTCACGGGGCACTCGATCGGGATGACCATGATCGAGTTTCCGAAAGTCGGCGAGGGCGTGGAGACGGAGCTCCGCGAGGGGATGGTGCTGTCGATGCACCCGCATGCGATAGCCGTGAACGGCGAGGACTGCCTCTACATGCAGGAGACCTGGCTCGTGACGCCCACCGGAGGCGAGCCGCTCTCGAATCTCCCCTTGCAGGTGCTCTCGTCGTGAGCGGAGCGTGCTCGAGCGCTTCTGAGGCTACAATCCGCCCGTGAGCTGGCCGTGGCTCGTGGCGCTCGTCCTCGCGGCCGCACTCGTTGTCGCGGTCGAACGACCGCGGCTGGAGCGGCTCCTCGGCGCGCGCAAGGCGCGAGAGCGCAGTCGGCGCAAGGCGCAGCTACGGGTGCTGACGCCCGACGACGAGAGCGACGAGTTCATCCGCAGCGTCCAGCGCGACCTCGACGCGCTGCCGACGATCGAAGAGCGCGATCGAAGTACGTAGCGCGGGCATCGCGTCACCGCATTCGCTCGCTCGCTCGACGAGGGGCGACTCGAGCGTCGCCCCACCGGACCGCGCCGACTACCGAATCGTGATGGCCGTCGTGACGGTGCGCGTGTTGGGGAGAATGCGACGGACGTTCTCGGTGTTCTTCGTCTCCTGAACGTCGGAGACGCGGAGCTGGAGCCGATAGCGCCCTCGGGCCAGGCCGGACGTGGGAATGCGGATGACGCCGTTGCGGAGCGTGTGCCGCACCACGCGCCCGTCGACGAGCACGCGAATGGAAGGCCCGTACACGCCCGATCCGGCGTCCGTCGCGACGACGACGACGTCCTGACCCCGGCGAACGGCACGAGACCGGAAACGCAGCGTGGGTGGCGTCACGTCGTCGACCCACAGACGGAAGGTGAAGGTGCCGGCCGTCGCGCGTGAGCCACTGTCGAACACGACGCCGTACTCGCCCGCGCGCGGCGAGAGCGCACCGGCGGCGAGGACGGGTGACCGAAAGCCTTCGAGGTACGGGTTCATGTGCAGTGGAAGGCCGGCGTAGCCCGTCAGGCGGTTCTCGTCGAGCCCTTGGACGACGCGCGGCTCCACGCGGCTCCCCGGGCCGCGCTGCGTCACCGCGACGCCGAAGTTGATCGCCTGTCTCTGGAGCCGGACGCGGTACACGAGCTCGGGGCCACGAAGGACTGTCGTGACGCCGAGCGCGCGGGGGTCTTCCGGGTAGCGGTAGCGCGTCACGTACGCGGGCCGCCCGCGCGTCGTCGCCCGGTACGTCCCCTGTCGCACGAGAGGACGTGCGGCATGGCGGCCGAGGTGCGCGGCCGTGACGCGCCCCCAGAAGGGAATGCGGCGCACGTCGGCGCCGCGGCGCAGGACGACGTAGCCGCTCACCTCGCCCTCTCGCGCTCCGGCGGGGGCAGCGATCTCCCACGCAAGCGTGCCCGGCACGTCCACGGACGCCGGGAGCACGACGTTCGCGCGACCGGTCGAGGACGACGGCCTGACATCGGCGACCTCCCATCCTCCCGCGCCCCCGCCGACGTCCTCGAGGAGGATGGTGCCGCGCCGCGTCGCTCCTCGTGCCAGGAGCCCGAGAGAGATGCCCGAGGTCGAGGCGGAGACGAGCGGGACGTCCGCCGTGTCCAGGCGAACGAGGCCACCTCCCTGGAACTGCGGACCGAGGATCGAACCGCGGCCGTCCGGAAGCAGCCCGCCCGTCTGGACGAGCGCTGACTTCACGCGGTCGACCGACCAGCCGGGATGCCGCTGCCGGAGAAGCGCGGCGGCTCCCGCGACGTGCGGTGACGCCATGCTCGTGCCGGAGAACGACGCCCAGCCGCCGTCGGGAGTGGCGGAGATGATCGCGACGCCGGGGGCCAAGACGTCCGGCTTCAGGCGGTGCGAGACCGGCGTGGGCCCGACGGACGAGAACTCGGCGTGCCGGGCGGACGACGACGTGAGCTCGACGGCTCCGACCGAGATCGCGCGGGCGGAGCTCCCCGGCGAGGACACGGAGCCCGCGCCGACGTCGTTGAAGTCGTTCCCGGCGGCGACGACCGAGACCACGCCCGCTGCGGCGGCGGCGTCCAGCGCGCGCGCGACGATGTCGCGGCTCGGCTCGATCTCGGGCTCGCCGATCGAGAGGTTCAGCACGTCCATGCCGTCCCGAACGGCGGCCTCGATGGCAGCCACGATCTCGGGCGAGTTGCCGTTCGGGGAGAGGCCCGCGTCCGTGCGCACGAGGGCCTTGTAGTTGCCGAGGTAGGCGCGCGGGGCGACGCCCGACACCGTCCTCCCACCGACGGCCGTCGTGCGGGCGTTCCCGGCGGCGATGCCGGCGACGTGCGTACCGTGGGACGACTGCAGCCCGTCGAAGGCGAGCCGCGCCCCCTGGGAGCGAGCGCCGGGAGGCGGAAAGGCGCGCGCGACGATCACCTTCGCGGTCGTGAAGCGCGTCTGCCCCTTCGGGAAGCCGGCGGGCATCGCGAACCCCGACGGATCGAAGAAGGGGTGCTCCGGATCGACCCCGGTGTCGATGATCCCGATCTTCATCCCCTGTCCGGCAGTCTCGAGCTGGGGGCCCCAGAGCGCCGTTGCGCCGATGCGCTGCGGCGTGTCGTCGAGCTGCGGGACGTAGGCCGTGGACTCGAACACATCCTCGACGCCCGGGAGCCGGCGGAGGTCGGCGACGCGCTCGGTCGGCAGCACCACCGACAGCCCGTTGGCGACGAGCCGGTAGCGCCAGCGCACGTCGGCCTCGGGCACCCGCTCTGCGAGCGCGACCTCGAAGCGCTCCTGCTCGACTGCAACGCGCGCTGCACCCGAGGCATCGCGCGCGAGGGGCGGGGCGCTCAGCGTCACGACGACCTGCGTGCGATCCTCGGCGCCTGCGGGCGAATGGCCCGTCGCCGCTGCGAGAGCGGCCACGACGAGCGCGAGCCCGAGGTAGGAGCCGATCCGGGTCACTCTGGATCGAGAACTCGTCTCGAGATGAAGCCTGCCTCCGCAACGCGCTCGGCGAGCACGCAGCGGCGTCCTCGGCCGCCCCGATACGCCTCGTGTCGGGGCGGCCTGCGTCCTTGCATCGCACCCGCCGAGCGCGCCCCGCCTACGAAGCGTCATTCCGAAACGAGTTGCGAGAGACGACCCGGAGCTAGAATCGTTCGGCCGCGCGGATGTGGCGGAATTGGTAGACGCGCACGGTTCAGGTCCGTGTGCCCGAAAGGGCGTGGAGGTTCAAGTCCTCTCATCCGCATCGTCGCTCGATTGTGCCTGCAGGCCGTCGGCTCACGCTTCGAACTCGTCTCGAAGTGAAGCCTTGAGCCGTCGGAACGCGGCGAAGCGTCATTCCGAAACGGGTTCTCGTCCCTCGGTCGAGGCAGTCCCCCGCACCACCGGGCCGCGACGACGTCCCTCGTGTGGGTGACCTCGTCTTCCGCGCGGCGGTCGTCGTCCGGCGGTCGCGTTCACGGCCTGGGTCGCGCTGTCGGCGGCCGTCCTCGTCGGCCGGGCCCGGCTCGACCGGAGAGGCCGGTCGGCGGCTTCGGGGGAGCCGCTCGGGGACAGCGAGGCACGACAGCTCGTTCGCCGAGCGAGCAAGAGTCCGCCGCGGCCGTTGCCGAGGCACTCGATGGGCGGCCGGCCGAGCGCGTCGGTGGAGCGCTCCTGACGCTCCTCGACGACCGTGAGTGGCTCGTGCGCGTGCCCGCTGCGCGCGCCGCGGGCCCGTGCTCGGTGCCGCGGCGGCTCCGAGCCTCTGCGTGCTTCTCTCGGACGAGCAGTGGTGGGTGCGCACGGCTGCGAAGGACGCCCTGCGCGGCATCGGGTCGGAGGCCGTCTCGGCCCTGCTCTCCGTGCTCGTGCACGCGGATCCGTTCGCGCGGACACCGCGGGCGGGGAGGGCATGCGCGCCGCCGCCGAGGAGCGCGCGAGTCGCTGCTCCGCTCGACTACCCGGAGTACGAGGTCGTCGTCGTCAACGACGGCTCGACCGACTCCACGCTCGAGCGTCTGCGGGAAGCCTTTCGTCTCGAGCCATTCGAGGTGTTCGTCCGGCGCGTCTTCTCCACCGAGGATGTGCGTGCGACGTACCGGAGCTCCGAGCATCCGAACCTCGTCGTCGTGGACAAGGCCAACGGTGGGAAGGCCGACGCGCTGAACGCCGGGCTGAACGTCGCCCGCTACCGGTACGTGTGCGGCGTACCAGCACCTCGACTACCTGCGTGCCTTCTTCAACAACAGGCTCGCGTGGTCGCGCCTCGGCTTCATGCTCTGCTCGGTGGGCGCGTTCCAGATCTGGCGCCGCGACGTGCTCGAAGACGTCGGTGGCTACTCGACCGCCTGTACCTGCGAAGACATCGAGCTCAGGTTCGTGTGCATCAGCAGCTCCTCGACGAGGGGCGCGACTACGAGATCCACTGCCTGCCGCACCCCTCGACCTCGTGCTCTACCGGCCGGTGATCGTGTGGGCCTGGCCTAAGGGCTCCTGGCGCTCTCTCCGCGGGGACAAGGACTGGCACACGTTCGAGCGGAACGCCCGAGCTCCCGCGTAGACGCCGTCGCTACGGCAGGGCGGCAAGGACGTCGTCGGCGTGCGTGTCGGGCTTGACCTTCCGCATTACCTTCGCGACGTTGCCCTCCGCGTCGATCACGAACGTCGAGCGCTCGACTCCCATGTAGGTCTTCCCGTACATGCTCTTCTCGACCCAGACGTCGTACAGCTCGGCGACCTCGTGCTCCTCGTCGGCGAGGAGCGTGAACGGGAGGTCGTACTTCTCGCGGAACTTCGCGTGCTTCGCAGGGCTGTCCGGGCTGACGCCGAGCACGACCGCGCCGCTCTCCTCGAACTCGCCCCATGCGTCGCGGATCCCGCGGGCCTGCGCCGTGCAGCCGGGCGTGTCGTCCCTGGGATAGAAGTAGAGAACGACGGGCCGGCCCCGGAGGCCTTCGAGCGACACCTCCTCGCCCGTGTTGCTTCGGAGCGTGAACGTGGGTGCGGGCTTGCCTTCCTCGATCATCTGGGCGCGCCTCCGGTGCGTGTCGCGGTGCTGGCAACCGGCGCCAGCGACGTGGGTAGGGTGCGCGCGATGGTATCGGTGCACGAGGCGCTCGGAGTCGCGATCCTGGCGGTCTGCGCGACTGCCGCCGCGGTGGGCTTCGTCGCTCATCGGCGCGGGAGCGTAGGGGGACTCGTGTCGCATCTTCTCGTGCTCGCGCAGACGACGCTGATCGCGCAGGCCGCGGTCGGGCTGCTCCTGCTCTCGGACGGCGCTCGAGCTCCCGACCGCCTCCACTACGCCTACGGCGCGATCGCGCTCGGCGTCGTCCTCTCGCCCTGGTTCTACGCGCCGCCGGTCGGGCCCCGGCGGCTGGTCTGGTTCGCCGGGACGACTCTCCTCGCCGGCGCGCTCGCCACGCGCGCCTTCATGACCGGCTCGTGAGCGGGCTCTGGGATCGGATCCCGCCGCTCGCCCGTGGGATCGGGATCGTCGCGCTGATCGCGCTCGTCGTGGTCGTCCTCTCGCTTCAGCCGGTGCTCGCGGCCATCGGCGGTCTCCTCCGCATCGCCTTCTTCCTCGCGATCGCCTTCTTCCTGTTCCTCGTCTGGCGCGAGCGCCGAGGCGACCTCGAGGCGTGGTCGGAGTGGAATAGGCGGCTCTTCTACGCGGCGATCGTTCTTGCGGTGGTGGCGATCGGCATGTGGATCGGCCTCGGCATCCCCGGCAGGGACGCGTTCGCGCTCGTCGTGGTGCTCGCGGCGTGCGCGTATGTCATCGTGCGCACCTGGCGGCTCGAGCATCGGCACTGACATTCACGGATCCGGGTAGCGATCGTTGCGATCCCGGCACGGTTTCGTGTCCCACGCGCGAGCGGCTCGGCGATACGATCGCGGTGGGTGGTGGGATGGGGTGCCCCGAGAGGATTGGTCCCGGGGATCTAGTGGTCGCTCCGGGAAGTACGCCACCCCTTCGCGCGGCTGCGAACACATCGCATGCCGTCGTCCTCGGTCGGCCACATACCTTCTGGTATGCGGCCTCCCTGCGTCCTAGGCCTGCTCGGTTCTCGCCGGCGAATGGGCACCGGACTTCCCGGAGAGACCACTAGCCTCTAGGGGAGCCGCCACGTC
>JAWOIV010000117.1:0-27283 GCA_046484465.1 Gaiellaceae bacterium | reverse complement strand
CTTGATAATCATACCCAGATCCCTGATTTTTCGAAGGTGATTGAAATTGACCTATCTGTGATCCAATCCAGCTTGGCCGGTCCTTCACGACCACAAGACCGCGTAATACCTGCCGACCTAAAACGAACTTTTAATGATTCCCTACAGAGAAGTCGTCGAAAGACCTCATCTCTAAAAAGCCGGAACCGCTCCTGACCTTCAAGCGTGGGGCGCTGGTCCATTTTGCCGTCAGTCAGTACGAGGTCTATATGGCCACCCGCCTGGCGGGAGACGAGACCTACTTCCTCCCCAGTGGAGGAGTACGGGATCGGGGTGTTCGCGATCAAGGGTGAGGACAACGACACGTACTACGCGCACATCGAGGCCGCGGTCGACCACCGCCCGCACCTGACCATGGACGACGGCGCCGACGTGATCGGCGTCCTGCACTCGCACCGCCGTGAGCAGCTCGGCGACGTCATCGCGGGGACGGAGGAGACGACGACGGGCGTCATCCGTCTGAAGGCTCTCGAGCGCGACGGGAAGCTCGGCTTCCCGGTGATCGCGGTGAACGAGGCGCAGACGAAGCACATGTTCGACAACCGCTACGGGACCGGCCAGTCGACGATCGACGGGATCATCCGCGCGACCAACGTCCTGCTCGCCGGCAAGCGCTTCGTCGTGGCCGGCTACGGCTGGACGGGGCGAGGCGTCGCGCTTCGCGCGCGCGGGATGGGCTCGCACGTGATCGTGACCGAGGTCGACCCCCTGCGTGCCCTCGAGGCCGCGATGGACGGCTACGAGGTACTTCCCATGGAGCAGGCGGCTGCGATCGGCGACGTGTTCTGCACCGCGACGGGCGACAAGAACGTCATCGCGCGGGCGCACATGGAGCGGATGAAGGACGGGGCGATCCTGTCCAACACCGGCCACTTCAACGTCGAGATCGAGATCGGCGCGCTCAAGGACCTCGCGGTCTCCACGCGGGAAGCGCGTGCGCTCGTCGACGAGTACACGATGGCCGACGGCCGGCGCATCTACCTCATCGGCGAGGGCAGGCTCGTGAACCTGGCCGCGGCCGAGGGGCATCCCGCGATCGTCATGGACATGTCGTTCGCGAATCAGGCGCTCTCCGCCGAGTGGGTGGCGGAGAACGCCGCCAGCCTCGAGCGCCGCGTCTACGACGTGCCGAAGGCGATCGACGACGAGATCGCCCGCCTGAAGCTCGAGACCATGGGCATCGACATCGACACGCTGACCGAGGAGCAGGCCGCGTACCTCGCCTCGTGGGACGAAGGGACCTGAGGCCCGAAGGCGACCCGAGGGGGCGTCTCCAGCGTCGGATCCAGCGGCGGCGCGCCGTGCGCCGCCGCCGTGCTTGCGCTCGCTGCGGCGCTCGTAGACGGCGCGCTGCTCCAGGGCGAGGAATCGTGCCGCGGCCGGCGAACCGGGTCGTCTAGCCGGTCGGGACGCCTGTTCACAGGTCGATCACGTCTCGTCCGTACCGTCGACCGCTCATGCGTGCCGCACTCCCCGCACTCGCTGCCGCCGCCCTCCTCGTCGCGCTCGGTACCGGCGCTGCCGTCGCGTCTCCGAGCGTGGAGGAGGCTCGGATCCAGGCGACCTTGGTCGGCGACTCGGTCTCTGCGTCGATCTCCTACGTCCCCACCGCCGAGGCGAGGCTGCGGCGTGGGCTCTCTCTCCGCCTCGATGCCGCCGTCTGCCGGAGGCTGGTGCAACCGAGCTGCACGTCCGGGGGGCAGGCGCCGGCCTCGGCGCTGCAGGCGGTGCGCTCGTACGGCCGCGCGCTCGGAGACGTGCTCGTCGTGAATGTCGGTCACAACGAGGACGGTCGCGGGTACGGCATCGGCATCGACCAGGTCCTGCGCGCTGCGCTCTCGCAGGGTGCGAAGGGCGTCGTCTGGGTCACGCTTCGCGAGCAGGGCCAGTACGCCGCGCTGTACGCGGTGACGAACCGCGCCATCCGCCGCACTGCCAAGCGCTGGCCGCAGATGCAGGTCGCGGACTGGAATGCCCACGGCGCCGGCAAGCCCTGGTTCGGCACCGACGGGCTCCACCTGAGCCCCACGGGCGCGGCGGCCCTCGCCGCGTTTCTGCGCGCCCACGTCCTTCGCGCCGCTCGCGCGCCGTGAGACGTGCGCCGCGGTTTCGCGGGCGCGTAATCTGAGCGCGTGGAGCCCCGCGACCTGGCACCGAGTCAGATCGTTCGGCTCGAGGCCGACGCCGTCGTCCTGCTCGACCAGCGCCGCCTGCCCGACGACGAGGTCGAGCTGCGCTGCGCGTCGGCAGGAGAAGTCGCGGAGGCCATCCGCACGCTGGCGATCCGCGGTGCCCCGGCCATCGGGGTCGCGGCGGCGTACGGGTACGCACTCGCGGCGTTGCTGGACGACGATCTCGAGGACGCGTACGACGTGCTCGCATCGTCCCGGCCGACGGCCGTCAACCTGCGCTGGGCGCTCGACGAGATGCGAAGCGAGCCCACGCCGGAGCGCGCCCGCGCGCTCCACGAGCTCGAGGTCGAGCGCTGCCGCGCGATGGCGGTGCACGCGGCCGACTGGCTCGCGCCGAGAGCGAGCCAGGCCTCGCCTCTGCAGGTGTTGACGCACTGCAACACCGGCGCGCTCGCCACGGGCGGGTACGGAACCGCGCTCGGCGCCATCCGCACCGCCTGGGAGCGAGGCCTCGTCGAGCACGTGTGGGTCGACGAGACGAGGCCGCTCCTGCAGGGCGCGCGCCTGACGGCCTGGGAGCTCGACCGGCTCGGGATCCCGTTTTCGGTGATCGCCGACGGCGCGGCCGCGTCGCTCATGGCGGCGGGCGACGTCGGCGTCGTCCTCACCGGCGCCGACCGCATCGCTGCGAACGGCGACGTCGCGAACAAGGTCGGGACGTACGGGCTCGCCGCCGTCGCGGATCTCCACGGCATTCCGTTCGTCGTCGTCGCGCCGACGTCCACGCTCGATCACGGGATCGCCACCGGGTCGGAGATCCCGATCGAGGAGCGTGACGCGGTCGAGGTGTCCGTGCGGTTCCCGGCGCGGAACCCCGCGTTCGACGTCACACCTGCGGAGCTCGTGAGCGCGATCGTGACGGAGCGTGGCGCGCATCGTCCCCCGTACGCCGCCACGCTGCCCGTCACCGAGGGTGCCGCGCGATGACCATCGAGCACGTGGACGCCGCGACCCAGCAGATCCTGAGCCGCTTCGGCTTCGACCTCGAGGAGTTCGAGGAGCTTCGCGACCGCGTCAGGCGGGGAGAGCTCTCACCCGACTCCAACGTCGTGCGCGGACGCATCGACCCGCCGCTGGAGGGCGACGTGACTTCGCTCCCCGCGCCGGGCGAGGCGCTCTACGACGAGGCTCGAGCGGCAGGCCTCGAGGCGCTGCAGGCGGGGAGCGTTGCGCAGGTCGTGCTCGCGGGCGGCATGGCGACACGGTTCGGCGGCGTCGTCAAGGCGGTGCTCCCCGCCGTCGAGGACCTGAGCTTCCTCGAGATCAAGCTCGTGAAGACGGCCGACCTCGAGCGCGCGCTCGACGCCTCCGTGCCGGTGGCGCTCATGACGAGCTTCGCGACGGACGACGCGATACGCGCGCACATCGTGGAGCGTGGGCTCGGAGAGCCGCTCGTGTTCCACCAGTTCGTCTCGCTCCGCCTCGAGCCGGGCGGCGGGCTGTTCCTTGGCTCGGACGGGAGGCCCTCCGTGTACGCGCCCGGGCACGGCGACCTCTTCCGCGCTCTCGGCAGCTCGGGCGCCCTCGACACGCTGCACGAGCGAGGCGTGCGTGTCGTGACCGTCTCGAACGTCGACAACCTCGGCGCGCGGGTCGATCCCGTCGTCGTCGGTATGCACCTGCTCTCCGGTCGGCCGCTCACGTGCGAGGTCGCCCGCAAGGAGGGCGACATGGGGGGTGCGCCGGTTCGTGTCGACGGAAGGCTGCAGCTCCTCGAGGGACCGCGCTTCCCACGGGGCTTCGACCAGGATCTCGTTCCCGTCTTCAACACGAACACCGCGCTCTTCGACCTGGACGCGCTCGACCGCCACTACGCCCTCACGTGGCTCTACGTCGAGAAGGAGGTCGAGGGGAGGGTGGCCGTCCAGCTCGAGCGGCTCTACCACGAGGCCTCGGCACTGCTTCCGACGACGTATCTCGAGGTCCCGCGGCGCGGCTTCCGGGGGCGTTTTCTCCCCATCAAGACGCCCGAGGATCTCGTGACCAGTGAGGACGACCTGCGCGAGCTCATCGCGGCGCCTCCGCTCTGAGGCGTCGCAGTCGGGTCGATCTCGGCGCTCTCTCGACACGAGCCCGCCGCACTCTCGTGTGCGGTCGCTCCGTAGCTTCGGAGAGTGCAGTTGCTCGACCTCCTCCTCCCGGAGCGCTGTGCCGTCTGCGCTCGTCCCGGGGTGCCCCTGTGCGACGGCTGTCGCGTCGAGCTCGTCCGCCTCGCGCCGCCCGTCTGTGAGCGGTGTGGCTCCCCCGGCCCGTGGCCGGTCAGGCGCTGCGCGGAGTGCTCCGGGCGTCGGCTGGCCTTCACCCGGGCTCGCGCTGCCCTCGTCTACGACGACCGCGCGCGCAGGATCGTGTCCGTCTGGAAGGAGAGCGGACAGAAGCGGCTCGCGCCGATCGCGGCCTCCATCGTCACCGGCGTGCTGGCAGCGCCCGACGTCGACGTCCTCGTCCCCGTGCCGGGTGATCCCGAACGCACTCGGAGCCGTGGCCGGTCCACAGCGACCGGCCTCGCGAACGCGCTCGGTGAGCACTGGAGCCTGCCCACGAGGGAGCTCCTTCGCCGTGTGCGGCCACTCCCTCGACAACGAGGGCTCGCGTTACGCGAGCGCCGGGAGAACGTGCGTGGGAGTGTCGCAGCCGTCGGAGCCGCCCCGCGGTCGGCGTGCGTGATCGACGACGTCTACACGTCCGGGTCGACCGTCGACGCCTGTGCCTCGGCGCTCAGGCGAGCTGGTGCGCGCCGCGTCGAGGTCGTGACTCTTGCGAGAGCCGTGCGCTAGATTGCAGCGACTTTCTGCTCGTCCGACACTGCCGACATCTGAACAAGGAGCGCCCATGCGGCTCGAGGTCAATGCCCTCCACGACACGCTCACGGACCCGGTTCGCGCGTACGCCGAGAAGCGGCTCGGGAAGCTCTCGAAGCGCCTCCGGCCCGACACGTTGGTCGAGGTGACGCTGTCCAAGGAAGGGAACCCCGCGATCCGCGATGGCCACTCCGCAGAGGCGATCATCTACGCGAAAGGGCCGAACATCGTGGGGCGCGAGTCGGCGCCGACGTACGAGGCTGCGATCGACCGGCTCGTCGAGAAGCTCGAGCGCCAGATCGAGCGCCAGCGGGACAAGCAGGTGCTGGAGCCCCGCCGCGCACGCCGCAAGGGCCACGGAGCCCAGGAAGCGAGCACCGAGCTGCCCGAGACGCCCGGTGGCCCGGGCGAGGCTGCCGCCTGATGTCGTCCCTCGACCCTGCCCGACACTGGCTCGCAGCGGGTATCACCGGCCTCGCCCGCGGACGTGAGTGGGACGCGGTCGCGACCGTCGAGGGCCCGGGGAGGCCCGGCGAGGAGGCGGGGTTCGTCGCTCTTCCCGACGGCCGTCTCCTGTCCGAGGGCGAAGGGCGGGCCGACCTTCAGTTGCTTGCCGAGGCACTCGCCGGCTCGATCGATCTCCCGTACCGGGCGGTCGCGCTGCGGCAGGACGAGCTCTGGGCCGTCGGGGCCGTCGCGATCGTCGTCGTCGAGCTCGACCAGGATCCAGGAGGTGACGCGGTCGAGATCGTCCGCACGGACGACGGCCTGAGCACGAGGATCGACGATGCGCCGTCGGGCAAGGCGTTGCCGGAGCTCGAGCGGCTCGGCGAGGCGCGTGCCGCGACGTACGTCGTCCGCGCGAACAGGCTGGACGGGCGGCTCTTCGAGATCGAGGTCGAAGCGCTGTAGGAGCGAGGCGCGCCTCGCCGTCAAGTCTCGCGAGTGCAAGCTCGACAGCCCGAGCCGCTACCCTTCTCCCGTGCCGACGCAGTCCCTCGGAAAGTTCGAGCGCGTCCTCCGCGTCGGGGAGGGCAGGCGCATCAAGCGGCTCCGCGGCCAGGCGGAGTACATCGGCACGCTCGAGCCCGACTTCGAAGCGCTCTCGGACGACGAGTTGCGCGGCAAGACCGCCGAGCTCAAGCAGCGTCTCGAGAACGGCGAGTCCATGGAAGACCTTCTCTTCGAGGCGTTCGCGGCCGTCCGCGAGGCGTTCAAGCGCACCGAGGGTGTCCGCCTCTTCGACGTCCAGCTGATGGGCGGCATCGTCCTCCACGAGGGCGACATCGCCGAGCAGAAGACGGGGGAGGGAAAGACCTTCGTCGCTGTGCAACCGCTCTATCTGAACGCACTCGCGGGAACCGGCGTGCATCTCGTCACCGTCAACGACTACCTCGCGAAGCGCGATGCCGAATGGACGCGCCCCGTGTACGAGGCGCTCGGCATGAAGGTCGGGTTCATCCAGAACATGATGCCGTTCGCCGAGCGGCGCGAGGCGTACGCCTGCGACGTGACGTACGGGACGAACTCCGAGTTCGGCTTCGACTACCTGCGTGACAACATGGCCGTCTCGCTCGACGGCGTCGTCCAGCGCAGCCACGCCTACGCGATCGTGGACGAGGTCGACTCGATCCTCGTCGACGAGGCGCGAACGCCGCTCATCATCTCCGGCGAGCCGGAGACCGCCGCCTCGACGTACTACCAGTTCGCGCGCGTGGTGAAGGATCTCGTCGGCGCTCCGCGGGACATCACGACGGCGAAGGGGATGGACGAGACCGAGCTTTCGGGCGCGGACTACACGTACGACGAGAAGTTCAAGACCATCTCGCCGGCGCAGTCCGCGATCGACAAGATCGAGCACGCGCTCGGGATCGAGGAGCTGTACGACCCGCGAAACGTCATCCTCGTCAACCACCTGATCCAGTCGCTCAAGGCGGAGTCGCTGTACAAGCGCGACGTCGACTACGTCGTGCAGGACGGCGAGGTGAAGATCGTCGACGAGTTCACCGGCCGCATCATGGAGGGCCGTCGCTGGAGCGAGGGCCTCCACCAGGCGATCGAGGCGAAGGAGGGTGTGCGCATCCGCGAGGAGAACGTCACGCTCGCGACGATCACGCTCCAGAACTACTTCCGCCTGTACGAGAAGCTCGCGGGCATGACCGGCACGGCGAAGACCGAGGAGAAGGAGTTCGTCGAGATCTACAACCTGCACGTGGTCGAGATCCCGACGAACGCGCCCATCGCGCGACTCGACGAGAACGACTACATCTTCAAGACGAAGGACGCGAAGTTCGACGCCGTGATCGACGACATCGTCGAGCGCCACGAGGCGGGCCAGCCCATCCTCGTCGGCACGATCGCGGTCGAGGCCTCGGAGTACCTCTCCGAGCTGCTGAAGCGCAGGGGCATCGAGCACAGCGTTCTGAACGCGAAGGAGCACGAGCGCGAGAGCCAGATCATCAAGGACGCAGGCCAGCCGGGCGCGGTGACGATTGCGACGAACATGGCCGGACGCGGTGTCGACATCAAGCTCGGCGAGGGTGTCGTCGAGCTCGGCGGGCTGTATGTCCTCGGCACCGAGCGCCACGAGTCGCGCCGCATCGACAACCAGCTGCGCGGTCGCTCCGGGCGGCAGGGAGACCCTGGTGAGACGCGCTTCTACCTCTCCGGGCAGGACGATCTCGTGCGCCTCTTCGCCGGCGACCGGATCTTCAACATCATGAACCGGTTCAAGATCCCGGACGACCAGCCCATGGAGGCGAAGGTCCTCTCCAACCAGATCGAGAACGCGCAGAAGAAGGTCGAAGAGCAGAACTTCGTCTCGCGCAAGAACGTCCTCAAGTACGACGACGTCATGAACACGCAGCGCATGGTCATCTACGAGCAGCGACGCCGCGTGCTCGAGGGCGAGGACCTGTCCGACGACGTCAGGGGCTGGATCCGGGAGACCATCGAGACGGCCGTGCAGCAGTCCACGGACGCCGAGTTCCCGGAGGACTGGGACCTGGCGGGCCTCGTCACGCAGATGCAGTCGCTCTACGGCTCCGACATCACACTCGACGAGCTCCGCGAGGAGATCGACGTCGTTGACCGCGAGGCCATCGTCGAGGAGTTCGTCGATGATGCGCTCGAGACGTACGCGGAGCGCGAGCAGGAGCTCGGAGTCGAGCTCGCCCGCGAGGTCGAGCGCTATGTGATCCTGCAGACGGTCGACCAGCGCTGGCGCGAGCACCTGGAGGCGATGGACTACCTTCGCGAGGGCGTGCACCTGCGGGCGTTCGCGCAGCTCGACCCGCTCGTCCAGTACCGCGCCGAGGGCCACACGATGTTCGACGAGCTCGGCCGGACGATCCGCGACGAGGTCGTCTTCACCCTCTTCCACGTCGCCGTGACGATCGAGCAGCCCGCGTTGGAGCCGATGCAGGCCCCGGGCGGCGCGCTGCAGTACGAGCACGAGACCTCGGCAGGCGCCGACGTCATCGCAGCGGCCGGCGGCGCGGCGACGGCGCTCGCGGCGCCGCCCGCATCGTCCGGCGCGCTCCCGGTGCAGGAGCGGGCCGTCAACGAGCACAAGGACGTCGGCCGCAACGATCCCTGCTGGTGCGGCTCCGGCAAGAAGTTCAAGCGCTGCCACGGCGCTTAGAACTCGTTTCGAAATGAAGCCTTGAGCCGCCGAAACGCGCTGCGCGCGTACGCAGCGGCGTCCTCGGTCGCCCCGATACGTCTCGTATCGGGGCTCCCGGCGTCCTTGCATCGCACCCTCCCATCGCGCCCCGTCGACGAAGCGTCATTCCGAAACGAGTTCTTAGGGGTGAACAGGAGGTGCCTGGCTGAAGCCAGGCACCCGGGTACTCCGTTCGCGGTGCCGGGCTTCGGCCACGCACCCGAAGCCCAGTACCTGGGTCATACCCCGTTCGCGGTGCCTGGCTTCGGCCACGCACCCGCCGGCAGGGCGACGACCGGATGAACCGCGTTCTCGTCGCGCTCTGCGCCGCGGGGCTCGCCGGCTTCGCGCTGATCGCAGTCGGATACCAGCGCGATCCGCTCGCCGGCTGGGATCGCGAGGTCGCCGAGTGGGTGGCTGCGCAGCTCCCGGCTTCGGTGGAGTGGGCCGGTCGGCCCTTCTCCTGGGTCGGGGGATGGGTCGGCCTGACCGCGCTCGGTGTGGTCGCGGCCGTCCTCCTCGTCCGCGAGCGCTCGTGGCTCGATCTCGCATTCTTTCTGGCCGCGTACGTGGGTTCGCAACTCGCCGTCCTGCTGCTCAAGGAGGTGTTCGAGCGCTCGCGGCCGGACGCAGGCTCGGCGGTGCCGCTGCCGGAGTCCTTCGCGTTCCCCTCGGGCCATGCCGCCTCCGGGGTGGCGAGCCTGGGCGCGCTCGCGATTCTCGTCTCCGAGCGGCTGGACAGCCCGCGAGCGCGGGTACGGCTGTGGGCCGCAGCGGTCGCGCTCGGCCTCGGGATCGGCCTGTCCCGGATCGCCCTGAACGTGCACTTCGTCACCGACGTCGTTGCGGGCTGGTGCGTCGGCCTCGCGTGGCTCGCCGCCTGCCTGCTCGTCCGCGACAGCCTTCGGAGGCGGCTGGCCCCCGGCTGAAGCCGGCCGTCAGGGGTGCTGACGCTCTCTCCGGCTACCCTCTTGCGCATGGCCGAGACGACGCTCACGCTTGACCAGCGGCTCGAGGAGATCGGGGTCCAGCTCGCCTGGGTCCGTGATTACCTTTGACCCGGAGGCCCTGACGCGGCGGCGAGCCGAGCTCGAAGCGGAGATGGGTGCGCCAGGGTTCTGGGACGACCAGAGCCGGGCGGCGGCCCTCTCCACCGAGCACTCGCGGGTCGCTCGGAAGCTCGAGCGGTACGAGCGTCTCACGCGCGAGTACGAGGATGCGCAGGAGCTCCTGGCGCTCGGCGACGAGGATCTCGGGACCGAGATAGGGCAGACGCTCGAGCCGTTGGAGCGCGATCTCGAGCGGCTGCAGGAAGACGCGCTCTTCACCGGCCGGTACGACGCGGGTGACGCGCTTCTCGAGATCCATTCGGGGACGGGCGGGACGGACGCGCAGGACTGGGCCGAGATGCTCCTCCGCATGTACCTGCGCTGGGCCTCCGATCGCGGGTTCGACACGGCGATCCTCGAGGCCAGCCCCGGCGAGGAGGCGGGCCTGAAGTCGGCGACGGTCGCCGTCCGGGGAGAGAACGCCTACGGTGTTCTGCGAGCCGAGCGCGGTGTCCACCGGCTCGTGCGGCTGTCGCCGTTCGACGCCGCGCACCGGCGGCACACCGCGTTCTCCCAGATCGTCGTGGCGCCGCTCCTGCCGGACGACGCGCCGGTCGAGATCGACGAGTCGGAGGTTCGGATCGACACGTATCGCGCGAGCGGGGCGGGGGGCCAGCACGTGAACAAGACGGACTCGGCGGTTCGGATCACGCACCTTCCGACCGGCATCGTCGTCCAGTGCCAGAACGAGCGGTCGCAGGGGTCGAACAAGCTGACCGCTCTCCGGATGCTGAAGTCACGGCTGACCGAGCTCGAGGAGGAGAAGCGGGAGGCAGAGCTCGCGAAGGAGCGGGGGGCGGCGCAGGACATCGGCTTCGGGAGTCAAATCCGTTCGTATGTGCTCCATCCGTACCAGCTCGTGAAGGATCACCGCACCGACGTCGAGGTGGGAAACACCCAGTCCGTGCTCGACGGCGCCCTCGACCAGTTCATTCGCGCGTACCTCCTCGCTCGATCGACGGGGAGAGTCGTGTGACGTTGGCCACGATCTCGTGTCTGCGGTCTCAGCTAGACTCCTCGCGTCCGACAGACCGGAGCGGCCTTGGGGGGCTGCGGCAGAACTTCGCCCGGTGGTGGAAGACGACGTCGATAGATCAGAGACGATGACGGCACTCGCCGAGCCAGAGAAGCACATCACTTCGAGCCCAGAAGAGCCGGTCGCGGCCGAGCCCAGCTCGTCCGCGATGATCGTGTTCGAGAACGTGCGCAAGGTCTACGAGCCGGCTGTCGTCGCGCTCGACGGCGTCTCGTTCGTCATCGACAAGGGCGAGTTCGTGTTCGTCGTCGGCGCGTCCGGGTCGGGGAAGTCGACGGTGATCCGGCTGCTCCTCAAGGAGCTCGACCCGACAGAGGGGCGGATCATCGTCGGCGGGCGCGATCTGGGCCGGCTGAAGCGTTCGAAGGTATCGCTCCTGCGTCGGAACCTCGGATGCGTGTTCCAGGACTTCAAGCTCCTCCCGAACCGCACGGCCGCCGAGAACATCGGCTACGCGCTGCGCGTTCAGGGCGAGTCGAACGCGCAGATCCGCAAGAAGGTCCCGGAGGTGATGAACCTCGTCGGGCTCGCGCACAAGATGAACTCGCGCCCGCACGAGCTGTCGGGCGGCGAGCAGCAGCGCGTCTCCATCGCGCGCGCGTTCGTCAACCACCCGCCGCTCCTGATCTACGACGAGCCGACCGGCAACCTCGACCCCGACACGTCCGTCGGGATCATGCAGCTCCTCTACCGCATCAACCGCACGGGCACGACGATCCTCATGGTCACGCACGACCGCGAGATGGTGGACAAGATGCGGAAGCGCGTCATCGCGCTCGAGGAAGGCAAGCTCGTGCGCGACGAGCGCCGCGGCGGTTACTCGGAGGAATGATGCGCGTCCGGCTCCTCTTCTCCGAGGCGTTCCGCTCGATCGCCGCCAACGTCTCCACGACCGTCGCGTCGGCGCTCTCCGTGCTCATCGGCATGTTCCTCGTGGGCGTCTTCATCGGGCTCGGCACCTGGCTCGTGTCCTGGTCGGACGACAAGAAGGCCGAGCTTGCCGTCCACGTCTACATCAAGGACGAGGCGACAACGAAGCAGATCAATGCGCTCCGCATCCGTCTCGAGTCGGACACGCGGGTCAAGGAGGGCGGGATCGAGTTCATCTCGAAGCAGAAGGCGCTCGCGATCATGCGCAAGAAGGCGCCCGAGCTGACGAGGAACCTCGCCTCGAACCCGCTGCCCGCCTCGTTCGACCTCGTCCCCAAGCGGGGTGAGGACACGGAGGAGATCGCCCTCGCGGTGCAGGGCGCCAACCTCGCCGCCGTCGACCAGGTGCGGCACGGCAAGGAGGTGTCGAAGCGTATCCTCGCGATCGCGCGTGCGATCCAGGTGATCTTCCTGATCGTCGTCGTGGTGTTGCTCGCGGCCTCGACGATCCTCATCTCGAACACGATCCGCCTCTCGATCTTCGCCCGCCGCCGCGAGATCGAGGTCATGAAGCTCGTGGGCGCGACGAACTGGTTCGTCCGCGGGCCGTTCATGCTCGAAGGCGTCCTGACCGGGCTCGCCGGCTCGCTTGCGGCGGTGATCCTGCTGTTCGTCAGTCGCGAGGTCGCAATCCCGCAGATCCTCGGCAACATCCAGGACGATCCGGACGTGCGCGCGCTTGCGTTCACCTACACGGCGGCGATCCTGGTGATGATCGGGCTCGCGATCGGCGCGCTCGGCTCCGGCCTCACCATCCGCCGCTTCCTCCGCGTGTAGCGCTCGGCCCGGGCTCGCGATTCGTGGATCGTCCGCACCGGGACTCGCCTCGCCCGTCGGCGCAATCGACCCAGCGGCGGGGACGGGCGTGGCCCGCGTGACTCTCGCCACGCACCGGCGACCCTTCTGACCAAGTTACAACTCGTAACTTGGCCGCCCGATTGGACACGTCGCACGCGCCCGTCTCCGCTCCGGGCCGGCGATCGCTGCGAGACTTCGCCTTCGTTACAACTTGTAACTTGGCGGCTTCTCCAGACGCGTCGCTCGGAGGCGTGTCCGGTCGGGAAGCCGAAGCCAGCGCAGGGCCTGCACGGACGACGGCCGGGCAGCTCACCACACGCGCCCGCGCGTACGCGGACATGCCCGGTGGCCCCCGGACACTTCGCATTCCGTCCTCGTGGTCGCCCCGCTAGTGGTCTCTCCGGGAAGTCCGGTGCCGAAGGGGTGGCGTACTTCCCGGAGCGACCACTAGGTCCAGTCTCGGGCTCCCTCGTCCTCGGACTGCTCGGTCTTGGACCGCCACTCACGACCGAGCCAACGGACGCGTGTACTAGCGTGAGCCGGATGGCCCGCGGGCGACGTGATCCCAAGCGCGGACGCTCGAGCGGGCGTCAGAAGCGGCCGAGCCGCTCCGAGCGCTCCGTGCGCCGGCGCCCGGAGAAGGCCGTCCGCGCCGCGGAGCACGGGATCGTGATCTTGCTCCCCACCCGCGAGAGGCCTCCGGAGCGCGTCGTCGCCCACCTCGGGCCGACGAACTCCGGCAAGACGCACGCCGCGCTCGACGACCTCGTGGCAGCGGGCGCCGGAGTCTACGCGGGGCCGTTGCGCATGCTCGCGCAGGAGGCGCACCGCCGGCTCGGCGCTCGCCTGGGCCACGAGCGGGTCGGCCTGATCACCGGGGAGGAGCGGGTGAACGAGCACGCACCGATTCTCTGCTGCACCGTCGAGATGGCGCCGCAGCGGGGTGAGTTGCTCGTCCTCGACGAGATTCAGTGGGCCGACGACGAGGAGCGCGGCTCGGCGTGGACGCGCCTCATGCTCGCGGGGAACTACCGCGAGATCCGGCTGCTCGGTGCGCTCGACGCGCTCCCGCTCGTTCGGCGCGCCTTCCCGAATGCCGAGCTGCGCGTGTTCGAGCGCAAGCAGCCGCTGGAGTGGGTGGGGACACGCTCGCTGCGATCACTGACGAAGGGCACCGTCGTCGTCGCGTTCAGCAGGCGGGCCGTGCTGGCGCTCGCGGGCGAGGTGAACCGGCTCCATCCCGGCCGCGTCGCGGTCCTCTACGGCGCCATGCCGCTCTCGTCGCGGCGCGAGGAGATCGAGCGCTTCATCTCCGGGACGGCGGACGTGTGCGTTGCGACGGACGTGCTCGGGCACGGCGTCAACCTTCCGTGCGAGACGCTGCTCTTCGCGGAGACGACGAAGTTCGACGGGGAGGAGCGTCGGCCCCTGCACTCGTGGGAGCTGGCGCAGATCGCGGGCCGGGCCGGACGATTTGGCCTCGTGGAGCGGGGATACGTCGGCGTCCTTACCGGGCTCGGCTGGGGCGACGCGGATCCGACGCTCGTCGAGTCGGCGCTCGAGCCGCACGTCCTCCTCGACGAGGGACTACGCGGGTATCGCATCGTGGACGAGGCGCGGATCCGCCCCCGGCTCGCAGACCTCGGCGTGGACGACCCCCGCGACCTCGACGCCGCGCTCGTTGCCTGGCATCGTGTCGCGCTCCGGGAGTGGGCCTACGAGAGCTGGCTCGCGGTCGAGTCACTGCAGCCGATTCGTCTCCGTCTGCAGGCCGTTCAGCGGCGCCTCGCCGAGCGCGGCCGTCGCCTCTCTCTCGACGACACGTGGAAGCTCGTGAACGCCCCTGTCGACGAGGACAACCTCGAGCTCCTCTCGACGCTCGCCCTCGCGATCGCCGGGGACCGGGTGGCACGGCCGCATCTGACGTTTCTCCTCGATCCGGCACGCCTCCACGACGCATCCCTCGAGGACGCGGAGCAGGCGGGGCGCGAGGCGAGCGTGCTTCGCTGGTTCGCGCTCCAGTACCCGGGGACCGGCGGCGTGACGATCGAACGCGCCGCAGCGCTCGAGGAGAAGGCGGCCGAAAGGGTCGTCGCGCGCCTTCGGCTCGAGGTCGAGTCGCCGACGATCGGACGCTGCCGCTCCTGCGGGCGATCGTGCCCGCCCTGGTTCCCGCTCTGCGATCGTTGCGCGGGGATCGCCCGGCGAGGCGTGACGCGCCGGTCCTGATATGAAGCGCCCGTGACCCTGCAGGAGCTCCGCGAGATCCCGCTCTTCGACGGCCTCAGCGAGGCCGGCCTCGAGCGCCTGGCCGCATGCGCTGCGGAGATCCAGTGCGAGCCCGGGCAGATCCTCGCGCTCGAGGGAGATCCCGGGTCGGGGATGTTCATCGTCCTCGACGGGACCGTCAGCGTCGAGATGCGGGGCGGCTGGCACACCGAGCTCGGCGAGGGCACCTTCGTCGGCGAGGTCGCGCTTCTCGTGCCCGGCGCGACCCGGGTGGCACGCGTCCGCGCAGCGACAGACGTGCGCTGTCTCACCGTTCCGCGACCGGAGTTCCTCGAGCTCGTCGAGAGCGAGCCCTCGCTCGCGCTCAAGATGCTCCGCGAGCTCGCTCGTCGCCTGTCGAACGCGTAGGCGAGGGCGAGGCAGACCTCGCCTTACACTGCCCCCGTGCCACGTGACCAGGGGACGAAGACGATCGCCGAGAACCGCCGCGCGCGGCACGACTACGAGTTCCTGGAGCGCTTCGAGGCAGGGCTCGTCCTCACAGGCTCCGAGGTCAAGTCTGTCCGCGAGGGGAACGTGCAACTCGGTCAGGCGTTCGCGGACATCCGCGGGAACGAGGCCTGGCTCGTAGGCGCCTCCATCGCGGAGTACGCGCAGAGCGGTTCCTCCGGTCACGAGCCGGCGCGCGACCGGAAGCTGCTCCTTCACCGTGGTGAGATCGACTCTTTGCTCGGGAAGGTGCGCGAGAAGGGCCTCACGCTCGTCCCGACGCGCATGTACTTCAAGGACGGGCGGGTCAAGGTCGAGATCGCGCTCGGACGCGGACGCGAGCGCGCAGACAAGCGGCGTGTCATCGCCGATCGCGATGCGCAGCGGCAGATCGAGCGCGCCCTGAAGCGCCAGCGTCGCTGACGGAACGTGGCCGCGCCGGTGCCCGGCTTCAGCCGCGCACGGTGGCGTGGGGACGGGCGGACGGCAGGTGAGCCGCTGGAGCGGCTCACTGTGCCCGGAACGTGGCCCCGCCCGGCACGTCTTCCATGGACGCGTTACGCTCGGGCCTCGCCATCCGAGGAGAGGAGGCAGCGTTGAGACACGTAGCCCTGACCGTGAACGGCGTGCGTCACGAGCTCGATCTCGAACCCCGTGAGCTGCTCGTCTACGCGCTTCGCGACCAGCTCGGGCTCACCGGCACCGTCGTTGGCTGCGACACGTCGTCGTGCGGGTCGTGCACCGTGCTCGTCAACGGCGAGTCGGTGAAGTCCTGCACGATGCTCGGCGTCCAGGCCGACGGGCTCGAGATCACGACGATCGAAGGGCTCGCACGAAACGGCGAGCTGCATCCGGTTCAACAGGCCTTCCACGACCACCATGCGCTCCAGTGCGGCTTCTGCACGCCGGGCATGGTGCTCGCTGCGGTCAGCCTGATCGAGGCCGGCGAGGCCACCGACGAGGCCGCGATCCGTGAGGGCCTCGAGGGAAACCTGTGCCGCTGCACCGGGTACCACAACATCGTCAGAGCTGTCACGGCCGCTGCGGGGGCGAGCTAGATGGCGACCGTCCTGGGAACGCCCGTCAAACGCAAGGAGGACGCCGCGCTGCTTCAGGGGCGCGGGACGTTCGTGGAGAACCTGACACTGCCCGGCACCGTCTACATGGCGGTCGTCCGGAGTCCCTACGCGCATGCGCGCATCACCAGCGTCAACCTCGACGCAGCCCGCGCTGCCGAGGGCGTCGTGGCCGCGTTCTCCGGCGCGGACCTGGCAGACGAGTGGGCCGGCCCGTTGCCGTGCGCCTGGATCGTGACCGAGGACACGAAGAACCCGCCGCACTATCCGCTGGCGATCGATGCCGCGAGGTACCAGGGGGACGGCGTCGCCGTCGTGGTCGCCGAGAGCCGCGCGCTCGCGAAGGACGCGGCGGAGCTCGTCGAGGTCGAGTACGAGCAGCTGCCCGCGGTCGCGAACATCGAGAGAGCGCTCGAGGATGGGGCGCCGCTCGTGCACGAGGATCTCGGCACGAACGAGTGCTACGTCTGGAAGCTCGAGACGGACGACGTCCAGGCTGCGATCGACGCCGCCGACGTCGTCGTGACGCGCCGTTACGTGCAACCGCGGCTGATCCCGAACGCGATCGAGCCACGGGGCGTGCTCGCGCAGGCGGGGCCGACCGGCGAGGTCACGATCTGGTCCGCGACGCAGGTGCCGCACATCCTGCGCTTCGCCACCCAGCTCGTGCTCGGGATCCCGGAGTCGAAGATCAGGGTCATCGCCCCCGACGTGGGCGGCGGCTTCGGCTCGAAGCTCGACGTCTACGCGGAGGATCAGCTCGCAGTCGCGCTCGCCCGCAGGCTCGACCGACCCGTGAAGTGGACAGAGGAGCGAGCCGAGAACTACGTCGCGACGATCCACGGCCGTGACGTCGTTCACGAGCTCACGTTCGCGGCCACGAAGGACGGGAAGATCACCGCAGTGAAGTCCGAGGCGCTCTGCGCCATGGGCGCGTACCTCCAGCTCGTCACTCCGGGAATTCCGCTGCTCGGCGCGTGGATCTACTCCGGGCCGTACGAGATCCCGAACTACAGCGTCACGTTCACCGGCGTCTTCACGAACACGACGCCGACCGACGCCTACCGGGGCGCCGGCCGGCCCGAGGCGACGTACGTCCTCGAGCGAACGATGGACGCACTCGCGGACGAGCTCGGAATGGACCGGATCGAGCTCCGTCGCAGGAACTTCGTCACGGAGTTCCCGCACACGATGTCCTCTGGCCTGACCATCGACTCGGGCGACTACCACGCGACGCTCGATCGCTTGCTCGAGATACTCGACCTGGACGCGTTCGAGGCCGACCAGGCCGCTCGCCGGGAGCGGGGGGACGTGAAGCAGCTCGGCGTGGGCTTCTCGACCTACAACGAGATGTGCGGCCTCGCGCCGTCGCGCATCCTGGGGGCGATCCGCTATGCCGTCGGGGGCTGGGACGCCGCGACGATCCGCTTCCAGCCGCTCGGTTCCGTGCAGGTCGTGACCGGCACGTCGCCTCACGGCCAGGGGCACGAGACGTCGTGGGCCCAGATCGTGGCGAGCCAGCTCGGCGTGGACGTGGACGACGTGGAGGTGCTCCACGGCGATACGGCCGTGTCGCAGCAGGGGATGGACACCTACGGCAGCCGCTCGCTCGCCGTCGGCGGTGTCGCGCTCTGGCACGCGGGAGAGAAGGTCATCGCCAAGGCCCGTTCGATCGTCGCCCACCAGTTCGAGGTGGCGGAGGATGATCTCGAGCTCGCGGACGGCACGTTCACCGTGAAAGGATCGCCCGACCGCACGATGGGGATCAAGGAGGTGGCGTTCGCGGCCCATTCGGCGCACAACCTCCCGGACGGGATGGAGCCGGGGCTCGAGGAGACCGCGGTCTTCGACCCTCCGAACTTCTCGTGGCCGGGCGGCGCGCACGCGGCCGTCGTCGAGGTCGACACGGAGACGGGCGACACGCGTCTCGTCCGCTACGTCGCGGTCGACGACGTCGGCCAGGCCGTGAACCCGATGATCGTCGACGGCCAGATCCACGGCGGGGTCACGCAGGGCATCGCCGCAGCGCTCTACGAGGAAGGCGTCTACGACGACGACGGCAACCTCCTCACGACGACCATGACGACGTACCTCGTGCCCTCGGCGGCCGAGCTCCCGTCGTACGAGACGGATCGCACGGAGACGAGGGCGGACAACCCGCTCGGCGCAAAGGGTGTGGGGGAGACCGGCACGATCGCTTCGGCGCCGGCAGTCATCAATGCCGTGGTCGATGCGCTCTCGCATCTCGGCGTCACCGACGTCCCGCTCCCGGCTACGCCGGAGCGTGTCTGGAACGCGATTCAGGAGGCGACCCGATGATCCCCGCGACATTCGACTACGAGGTCGCCGAGAGCGCCGAGCATGCCGTCGCGCTCCTCGGCGAGCGGGAGGACGCGAAGCTCATCGCGGGCGGGCACTCGCTGCTCCCGGCGATGAAGCTACGTCTGGCGCGTCCCGCGTGCCTGATCGACGTTGGACGGCTCTCCGACCTCTCGTACGTCCAGGAGGAGGGAGCCGAGCTCGCGATCGGCGCACTCACGCGGCACAGGGACGTCGCCGCGTCGGACGCCCTTCGCGAGCACTGCCCGATCATGGCCCATGCGGCCGGCCAGGTCGGCGACCCGCAGGTACGGCATCGCGGGACGATCGGGGGCTCGCTCGCGCACGGCGATCCGGCCTCGGACCTGCCGGCCGTCGTGCTCGCACTCGGCGGTGTCCTCGTCGCCCGTGGCCCGTCCGGTGATCGAGCGATCCCAGCTCCGGACTTCTTCACGGGCGTCTTCGAGACGGCGCTTGCGCCGGACGAGCTGCTCGTGGAGATCCGCGTGCCCAAGCGCGGCCCAGGATGGGGGTGGGCCTACGAGAAGATGAGCCGCCGCGCTCAGGACTGGGCGACGGTCGCCGTCGCCGTGGTCGGCGAGCGCACGAACGGCTCCATCGACCGGGCGTCGATCACGCTCGTGAACATGGCGGGGACGCCGGTTCACGCGCTGGCGTCACAGCGCGCGATCGCCGACGGCGCGTCGATCGTGGACGCTGCGGCGCTCGCCGCCGAAGGCACCGAGCCTTCCTCGGATCACGCGGCGAGCGCCGACTTCCGGCGACACCTCGCCCGCGTGCTTACCCGGCGGGCGCTCGAGCAGGCCGCCGGCTGACGCCTATGCGGTGGTTCCGGGGCCGCGCCGGCGGTGGGGCGGTCACGGGGGAACGAAGGGCCGGTGAGACGCTGTAGCGTCTCACCGGCAGCGCACCGGTGCCTGGCTTCAGCCAGGCACCTTGCTCTCGCGCTAGTACCGGTAGCTCGGCTCGGGAGCCGGAACCCGCTCGAACGCGAGGCGTAGCGCCTTGTCGGCCGTCATGTCCTCGTCCACGATCAGGCGGTGGTGGAGCACGTAGGGCGCGATCTCGCGGACGTCCTCCACGCTCACTGCGTCGCGGCCGGCGAGCCGCGCCGTCGCCTTCGCGGCGCCCGCGAGATGGATGATCCCGCGCGAGCTGACGCCGAGCTCCACGCCGGGCAGGTCGCGTGTCGTGCGTGCGAGCGCGACCATGTAGCGACCGACCTCCTCCGGCAGGTATGTCTCGTTGAGCTCCTGCCGGGCGTGGTCGAGGCCGACGACGCCGAGCAGCGGCCGCACCTCGCCGAGCATGTCGGGAGCGACTCCCTGGTGCGGGAGGTTGAGCATCGCGTACTCGCTCTCCTCATCCGCGAACTCGAGCCGGATCTTGAACAGGAAGCGGTCGAGCTGCGACTCCGGCAGCTCGAAGACGTCGCGGTGCTCGTACGGGTTCTGCGTGGCGATGACGAGGAACGGGTCGGGGAGTCGATGCGCCTTGCCCTCGACCGTGACCTGACGCTCCTGCATCGCCTCGAGGAGAGCTGCCTGCGTGCGCGGTGGCGTGCGGTTGATCTCGTCGGCGAGCAGGACGTTCGTGAAGACGACGCCGGGGATGAACAGCTTCTCGCCCGCGCGAATGGTGTTGACGCCCGTGAGCTCCGAGGGCGTCGTGTCCGGCGTGAACTGAATCCGCTTGAAGCTCGCGCCGAGCATGTGCGCCGCGGCGCGTCCGAGGAGCGTCTTCGCGCTTCCCGGCGGCCCCTCGATGAGAACGTGCCCGCGCGCCAGCGCGGCGACGAGCAAGAGCTCGACCGCGCGCTCCTGCCCGAGGACGACCTTCGCCACCTCGACCTTCGCTCGCTCGCGGAGATCCGCAAGGCTCGAATACGGCGCTTCCACCATGAGTGCCACGATGACCTCTCCCTCTCCCGATTCCTCTCCAGCGGCCGTGAAGCCTACCGCCCGACGCGCAGCGGTCTCCCGAACGCACTATCGGGCTTCGGGTCGGGGAGGTCAACCCCGACGTGGTGGGGACGAGGTCAGGCCAGCTCGAGCGGCGCTGTGACGGCGGTGGGTGCCACCGAGAGCGCGTCCAGCAGGACGTCGTCCTTCGACGTGTTCGGGGTCACGACGATGCGGTGCCGGAGAACGAACGGCGCCATCTCGCGCACGTCCTCGACGGCGACGACGTCTCGACCATTCAGCCGCGCGTTCGCTTTCGCCGCGCTTACCAGGTGGATCATCGCCCGCGAGCTCACGCCGAGCTCGACACCGGGGATGTCCCGCGTCCGGCGTCCGACCGCCACGATGTACCGGCCAACCGCCTCTGGCACCTCGGTCTCCGTGAGCTCCTGCCGCGCCTTGTCGAGGCCGACGACGCCGAGGAGCGGCCGCACCTCGCCGAGCATGTCCGGCGCGACCCCGTTATGCGGAAGGTTCAGCATGGCGAGCTCGCTCGCGGCGTCGGCGTACTCCAGATCGATCTTGAACAGGAAGCGGTCGAGCTGTCCCTCCGGCAGCACGAAGACGCCCTCGTGCTCGTACGGGTTCTGCGTTGCGATCACGAGGAACGGGTCGGGGAGCTTGTGCGCCTTGCCGTCGATCGTCACCTGGCGCTCGCCCATCGGCTCGAAGAGCGCGGCCTGCGTGCGCGGCGGGGTGCGGTTGATCTCGTCGGCGAGGAGCACGTTCGTGAACACGGCGCCCGGCAGGAAGACGTGCTCGCCGGCGCGGATGGTGTTCTGGCCGTTGAGCTCCGTCGGAGTCGTGTCGGGGGTGAACTGGATGCGCTTGAACGAGGCACCGAGCATGTGGGCCACGGCGCGCCCGAGCAGCGTCTTCGCGCTTCCGGGCGGGCCCTCGAGGAGCACGTGCCCGTGCGCGAGCGCCGCGATGAGCATGAGCTCGACGGTGCGATCCTGCCCCACGACGACCTTCGAGACCTCGTGCTGCGCCCGCTCCCGCAGGGTTGCGAGATCGTCGTACCGCTCCTCCATCATGAGTGCCACAGCCGTTTCCTTTCGCCTCGGTGTCGGTGCCTGGAACGAAGCCCACGTTTTCCTGCCGCAGTCGGGCCGTCACGCGTATCGGCAGCTATCCTTGAGACCTGAATCACACATACGGGGGCGATCAGGTTTCGACGTGGTCGGTTCTCCGGCAGAGCTGCGAGCCGAGGTCGCCGGTTGGCCTCGTAAATCAACCGGCACCAACGCAAGTGCGAAGAATGACCTCGCACTCGCCGCCTAGCACTAGCTAGGTACGGCGACGTCGATCCGGGTTCGGCCCGAGACCCGGGGATCGGCGCCAACAATCGGGCTCGGCGCCGAGGGAGAGCCAATCGCCCGGAGCGCGACACTTCAGGATGGCTGGCCCGTCAGTTGGTCGTTCGCGAACCGGCCGGCGGGTGAGATCAAGCGCGAACTACGCTCGTAGACGCTCTGTTCGGTGCGACCGCGGACGCGGGTTCGATTCCCGCCGCCTCCACTTCATGGAAACCTCTGCAAATCGCCGCTTTTGGCGTCTTCGGTGAGTAGGGCAAATCGGCACCTTTCGGCTGAGCAGCGACGTGCTCGGCTCCTCCGAGACATGCTTCGCAAGGACGCGAAAAGGACGAGCTGGAGGTAGCGAGCTGTGGAGCTGCCAAGACGAGGCGTGCCTCGCTCATGCGAGCGAGGCACTACCCCGTTGCGCTTAGGAGATCGCGCTGCAGAGTTCCGTCACGTGCCCGCTCCACGTGAAGGACGTGATGATGTTCTCGTTGAGGTCGAGGATCTCCGAGACCCTGCCCTTGAAGAAGTAGAGAGCACCGGGCTCCTCAACGGTTCCGAACGGGCCTTCATCGCCGGGGAACAGATAGATGACGTTGTGTCCCTGAACCTCGATGGCCTGCTCGCTCCCCGCCTCGGTGAACGTCGCCTGGCCAGACGTGTGGAGCACGATGGACTTTCCGTTGTCGAGATTCGTCAGACGATCGGCGCCGCTTCCGGTCACGACGAAGCGCCCGTCCGAGAACAACTTCTCGGTGAAGTTGTTCCCAGGTTCCGGTGAGAGCCGCACATCGAAGTCGCACGCCAGTCCGGCATCGAGCACAATCGGCTCCGGCTCGAACGGAGCCTTATCGGGCTTCGCCGCGAGAGCGCCCGTCACACCGGTGAGCGCAAGCGCGATGAGAGCCACACCGACGAGCCCTTTGCGGAGCACACGGTGGTTCGCCACAGACCTTCTCCCCTCCCATAGCCCGACGCGGTTGCGGCGGGCTGCGCAATTGTAAACGGCTCGTGCGAAGTGAGTCAATCCTCGGCTGCGAGGCTCGCGAGACGTACGGAGCCCGCGCCTGAGCTCGAACTGCGTCGCCGCTTCGAGCAGCCCCTGATCGAGGCGCTCGGTGAGGAGGAGTGGGAGGGTGCAGGAAGCGGGCGCGACGCTCACGCTCGAGGAGGCGATCGAGCTCGCCCGCACGCTCGCCGCTGCGCCACCCGAGACGACGCCTCCCCCCAAGTAGTCGCGTCCGCGAACTCGGGCCACGCCACTAGCGGCTTCTCGCGGCCGCCGTCGGACGGCCAGGCGAGAAACGCCATTCCCTGACGCGCAGCGTCCTACGTTCTGCGAGCAGCTGCGCCCGCAGCTCTCTCTTTGTGTGTGTGCCGGCGGCTGCTCAAGTTCTTGCCTGTTCGGTGCGACCGCGGACGCGGGTTCGATTCCCGTCGCCTCCACTCCAGGGTTTCCGCCTCGTCAGGATGGGTAGCGCGATCCGTCGCCCATTCTGACGACGCTTGTGCTTGACGGTTCCACGCGGCCCGGTCGAGCGCGGCCGCGAGTTCCTCCAGGTCGACTTCGTCCGTGTGCGCCTGGGTTGTGTCGGGCCTCGAATGACCCATCAACGCCTGTAGCGCGACAAGGTCACGCCCGCTCTCGTGAAGGAAACGATTGGCGAAGCCGTGTCGAAGCTGTTGGGGGGAAAGGGAACGAACACCTGCTCGCCTACAGACGCGCTCGACCATGCGTGAGATCGCCTGCCCACTGGCGGGCGTCTTCGGATCTTTCCGCCTCCGCTCGCGCCGATGTTGAGAGACCCACAGTTCGACCTCGACAACAAAGACGTGATCCTCGAGCTCTGGCCCGAGTTGGCGGAAGAGCACACGAAGCTCGAGCAATACGTCTGGGTCGATCGGTACCCACTGCCAGTGATGCCCTTTACGGCGAACCCGAGCTCGCCCACGGATAAGGTCAATGTCACCCCAACGGCAGGCGAGCACCTCCGACCGCCGCAGCCCCACGCCCTCCATCAGCAGGATCGCCGGCTTCTCGTGAGAGAGAGCCGCGGCACGGAGGCGCATCAGTTCCTCGAGACTCGGACGGTAGACGTCGGGCTTCCGCTTCGGCGGTCGGCGGATCTTGCGCGACGGATCGCTCTCGATCACGTCCTCTGATTCCGCCCACGCGAGGAACGAATGCAGGACAGAGATCACGTTCGAGCGCGTCGCGGCACTCTTGTAGCGCCACCGGCTGAGGAAACGCCGAAGATCCTCTGTCGTGAGCGTCGCGATCGGCGCTTCCGGGTAGTCCTCAGCAAGCTTGACCAGGATCCGCCAATACGAGTCGATGGAGCGCGGAGTCGCGTCGCGCTCGATCCGGCGCCAGTCCAGGAACGCATCGATTGCGCGTTCAATCCTCAAGATCCGCCTCCTCGCGCGCGGCTTCCTCTTCGCTTCGCTCAAGGAGAGCTCGAAACTCGGCCTCGGGATCGTCCGCCGCAAGGAGCTGTTCCATGACTCGCGCTGATTCCAAGGCTGACCGAACGGCCTTGCTCATATCGCCCCACTCATCGGTCGCGCGCTCCACCAACCAGTCGTACTGGTCATCCTCGACTCGAACAGTCAGCGTGCGCGTGAGCCGATGAAACTCCTTCCGCGGTCTACCCATGGAGTTTTTGTACTACAACAAATACTCGCTGTCAAAGGGGCACGCGCTCAGAGAGAAGCTCACTCACCTGCGCGAGCGTTCAGGAATGTACCCAGAGGCCGGGCTCCTGCTTCTCGTCCCTAGCGGGAGCGCGGCGGCTGCCGCGGTGTCGATGACTTCCGGCCGCGGGTAGTGTGGCCGGGTGGACGTTCCGGAGCCTCGCTACGCGCTCAGCGGTGATCTGAAAATCGCCTACCAGGTCGTGGGTGACGGGCCGCTGGACCTCTTGATGGTCCCGGCGAACTTTTCGAACATCGAGCTTCTCTGGGAGTTGCCGTCGATGGAACGATTCCTCGGGCGGCTCGCTTCGTTTTCGCGGGTCATCCTGTTCGACCGGCGCGGGAACGGGATGTCCGACGGGATCACCGGGGCGACGCCGCTGGAGGGGCACGTCGACGATGTCCGCGCGGTCCTGGACGCAGTCGGTGCTCAGCAACCGGCGCTGGTCTCGACCACCGAGGGATGCGCCTTGAGTGCGCTGTACGCGGCATCCCACCCGGGGCTGGTACGCGCGCTCATCATGGTCTCACCGGTCCCCCGCCCGATGGAAGGACCGGGGTACGAGTGGGCGCAAAGCCTCGAACGGCGCGCTTCGATGGTCAAGGCCGTCATCGAGCATTGGGGCACCAGCTCGCCAGACCAGCCGTGGGCCACGTTCGCCGGTGGGGACGAGCGGACGCGACGCTCCTGGGCGCGCTACCTGCGCCTGGCGATGAGTCCTGGGGGTGCGGCCGCGACGCTGGCCACGCACGGCGAGACCGATGTGCGCGAGCTGCTTCCAAGCGTGCAATGCCCGACTCTGGTGCTGCGCCCCGCGTCCGACACGTTCTTCGACGAGCGTCACTCGCGCTACGTGGCCGAGCACGTCCCGAACGCCCGCTACGTCAAGACGCCCGGCTCCGGCCCGGTGTGGTTCGACAGTGAGGCAGCCGTAGCCATCGCCGATGAGATCGAGCACTTCCTGACCGGGATGCGGCCCGCGGTCGTTAGCGACCGCGTGCTCGCCACGGTGCTCTTCACCGACATCGTCGGCTCGACCGAACGGGCCGCAGCGCTCGGCGACGGCGCGTGGCGGTCGCTGCTGGACCGCCACGACACCCTCGTGCGCGAGGAGGTCGAACGCCACCGCGGACGGCTCGTCAGGTCGCTCGGTGACGGCGCGCTCGCCGTGTTCGACGGCCCGAGCCGCGCGATCAGCAGCGCGACCGCGATCCGCGACCGCGTCCGCGACCTGGACCTGGAGATCCGGGCCGGACTGCACACGGGAGAAATCGAGCTGTCCGGCGCCGGGATCGAGGGGATCGCCGTCCACATCGGCGCGCGCGTCAGCAGCCTCGCGGCACCCGGCGAGGTGCTCGCCAGCAGCACCGTCCGCGATCTCATCGTCGGCTCCGGCCGAACCCTGACCGACCGCGGCGAACACGACCTAAAAGGCGTGCCCGGACCCTGGCGCGTCTTCGCCGTCGAGACGTAAACACTCCCCGCTCCTGCTAGCCAAGGAGCGGGTGCCGCGCGTAGCGCGGCGCCTCTTGACTTGGATTGGCAACGAAACTCGCGCGGCCCTTCTCAGGAGACAGGACACTCGGGCAGGCGAGTGTGTTGTCGCAAAGCTGACCCGTCCTGTCTACGAGATAGAGCAATTCCCTGCTCTGAGGCAACGTGCTGATAAGTACTTCAAGTCGGCGCGGAGCGCCCGACCATTATCCGAGTAGCTCTGAGACGAGCTCGGCAAGCTCCGCGGGTGTCACCTTGATCGCCTTTGTCTCGTCAAGCTCCTTACGAAGCGCTCGAAGCGTCCTCGACCCAGAGCTCGTCAGAAGCTCGCGTACCGCCTCCTGGGCGACCCGCCGTTCAAGCATGCAATCGATGAACGCTCGTGTGAAGACTCGCTCTTGCGGGCTCGTGTACGGGAGCGCCAGGTGCGCGTGGAGCGCTCCGCGCTTCTGCAGCTCGAGATTCCCGACGAGCACCGGCGGTAGGTGCTCGAACGGAAGGCCCGACTTCAGAAGGGCAGAGCGCCCGGCGTTGTACGCCTTTCGCTTGATCCATCGAAGTCGACCCTTGAATCTCCGGTTCGCCTTGTGCAGCGCCTTCGGATCGCCACGCCGCAGCCCCGAGCTCGCCCACGGAATAGCGACCTTCCGCCGGTTGCGTTCCTTGTCGGGCGTCCCCGGCAGCGTCACATCGGTCAGCACGAGTAGCCCGCCGTACTCGTTTAGCGCTTCGCGCACCACGGCGCGTTGATCACGCTTCCACGTCGGGTAGACCGCTGGGCATGTTCGGCGACCACACGTCCGCGCCTTGGAGAAGACGACCTTCCCGCACCCGATACAGCGTCCTTCGAATGGCTTTAGCCCCTTACGTTGCGCCTCGATGGCGTCGAGAGCGGCGATCGTGTGATCGAAGTAGCCCGGCGGATAGCTACTTCCGCGCGGCAAGCGGTGCTTTCGCTTGCGTTTCGCTGGCGCCGAGAAGAGCTCGAGCTGACCTTCGAGCGGGGACCTAGATCGAGCGCCCATCGCCGTCGCTGAGGAGGTCGAAGACCGTCATCTGGCCGGGATGGATGAATGGGAGATCCGAGGGCTTTGAACCCTTCCTCCCCAGTTGCTTGTGACCGGCA
>JAWOIV010000087.1:0-19362 GCA_046484465.1 Gaiellaceae bacterium | reverse complement strand
GCGCGCGCACGGTGACGGGGGCGAACGCCCCACCCGAGCCGGGAACGTCCGGAGCCGTGAGGCAGCGGACGACGTAGAAGCACGCCGACCGCGTGACGGCGAGGGGGCAGTTGAGGTTGCCCGAGTGTTGCGCCGACGTGCCCGTGAAATCGATCTCGACCGAGCCGCCCACGATCGTCACCGTCGCCCGGATCGCGAGCTCGCCATCGGTGGTCTCGAGCGCGTCCTCCGCGCTCCAGCTTCCGTCCGGAAGGTCGAGCAGCGCCGCTCGGACCACGCGCTCCGAGTAGGCCAGGAGCTCTTCCATCGCTGCGGTCACCCGCTTCCGGCCGCGACGGCCGCAGAGCTCCTCGACGCGGCGCTCGGCCAGGTGGTGGGCGGCGAGCTGCGCGCGAAGATCGCCGCGGCGCTCGTCCGGGTTGCGCATCCGCGAGACCAGTGCGTCGAGCGCGGCCTCGTCGAGCCTCGTCGGGGGGATGACGACCCCTTCTTCCGCGAGCGTGCGCGAGGCCGCCGGGAGGCTGCCCGGCGTGGAGCCCCCGACATCGGCGTGGTGGGCGCGCGACACCGCGTAGCCGAGCGCGTGACGGGTGACGATCGTGAGATCGGGGAGGTGTGTGCCGCCCGTGTACGGGTCGTTGAGGATCCACGGCTCGCCGGGCGCGGGGTCGTGCTCGCGCACGGCGGCGACGGCCTCCGGCATCGCCCCCAGGTGCACCGGGATGTGCTCGGCCTGCGTGACCATGCGCCCCTGCTCGTCGAAGAGCGCGGTGGAGCAGTCTCGGCGTTCCTTGATGTTGGCTGAGAATGCCGAGCGGACGAGGACGGCGCCCATCTCCTCCGCGATGGCCCGCAGGCCGCTGCCGATCACCTGCAGCTCGACCGGGAACTCGGGGGTCATCGCTCGCTCCGCAGCACGAGCGTCCCGTGTGGGTCGGTCTCGCCGGCCCAGCCCTCCGGAACCCAGGCCGTTGCGCCGTCGAGCTCCAGGACCTCTGGGCCCTGCGCCGTCCGCTGGATGCCGGAGACCGTCAACGGCGGAGCAGGGCGGACGTCCGCCGTCCGCACCGCCACGAGCTCGAGCGGGCGAGCGGGGTCCGCGTAGCCGTACCGCTCGGCATGCGCCTCGTGGAATCGCTTCGAGAGGCCGGGCCCCAAGGGGATCGTGAGCTCGAACGACTGGCCGCGGTAGCGGAGGTCGGCCTCCCCCTCGTCCGGGAGCTCGCCGGCCTCATCCAGCGGCGCGACGTACGAGCGAACGTGGTCGCGTCGCTCGTCGGCGGCGACCAGGCCGAGCGCTGACAGGACCCCCGCCGCAGCAGGGACCAGCACCGTCGTCATGCCGAGCTCCGCGGCGAGGGCGCAGGCGTGGAGCGGGCCTGCCCCCCCGAACGCGACGAGCGCGAAGTCCCGCGGGTCGAGTCCCTGCTCGACGGAGACGACGCGAAGCGCACGCGTCATCTCGGCGTTCACGACCTCGATCACGTCGCGGGGGTGGAGCTCGCTCAGCGCACGAGCTGCAGCGTCCCGGTCGAGCTCGATTCCGCCGGGCAGTTGGGGCGGAAGCCGGCCGAGCAGGAGGTTCGCGTCCGTGACGGTCGGTCGCTCGCCCCCGCGCGCGTAGCAGGCAGGCCCCGGGAACGCCCCCGCGCTCTCCGGGCCGACGCGGAGCGCGCCTCCTGCGTCCTGCCACACGATCGACCCTCCCCCCGCGCCGACGGTGTGGACGGCCAGCGTCGGCAGCCGGACGGGGAAGCCGCCCACCATTCGCTCGTGCTCGCGCCTGGCGGCCCCGCCCACGATCGCGCAGACGTCGGTCGACGTCCCACCCATGTCGAAGGAGAGGACGTTCGCGTGCCCGGCGAGGGCCGCGACCCGGGCAGCGCCGACGACTCCGGCCGCAGGCCCCGACAGCAGGGCGAATGCGGCGTGGAGCGACGCTTCCTCCAGGGTCGCGAGCCCGCCGGACGAGCGCATGACGAGGGGCTCGGGGAGGCCCGCGTCTGCACACTCCACGGAGAGCCTGCGGAGGTAGCTGGCGAGCACCGGCCCGAGGTAGGCGTCGACGGCGGTCGTGGACGCGCGCTCGTACTCGCGGAACTCCGGAGAGACCTCGTGTGACGCGACGACGTGGGCATTTGGGTACCGAGCGCGCAGCACCGCTGCGACCTCCCGCTCGTGCGTGCTCTCGCGGAACGCGAAGAGGAGGCACACGGCGATCGCCTCGGCGTCGATCTCCGACAGCGAGTCGAGGTCGAGCCGTTCGAGCTCTCCTCCCGGCCCGATTCGGCCCCGGACGCCGTGACAGCGCTCCAGCGGGGCGAGCGGAGAAGCGTGATCGGCACACGGCCTGTAGAGGTGCGCCCGCGTCTGGCGCCGGAGGTGGAGGAGGTGCTCGAAGCCGGCGTTCGTCACGAACGCCGTTCGGGCACCGCGGCGCTCGAGGAGCGCGTTCGTGGCGATCGTCGTCCCGTGCGTGAAGCGCTCGACCTCGCCGGCGCCGACGGCTCGGGCCGCTGCGACGACCGACTCCTCCTGCCGGGCCCTCGTCGGCACCTTCGCCGTGCGCACCTCGCCGTCGGCGACGAGGACGGCGTCCGTGAACGTTCCGCCGACGTCGATGCCGAGAGCACGCACCCGTCCATTCTCGCGCCGCGCCGCGGCGAGCGGCGGGCGAGACGCCGAAGCGCCTCGCCGGGTGATCCGGGCGCTTCGCCAACTACCTGCGCGCCGGCGAAGTAGAGTTACGGCGCACGTGGAGCGCCTCGTCTGCCTCGGGCTCAGCCATCGCACGGCTCCGGTCGAGCTGCGCGAGCGCGTCGGCTCGCTCGGCCCCGGTGCCGAGCGCTGCCCGGCGGTCGAGGAGCACGCGGTGCTCTCGACCTGCTATCGCGTCGAGCTCTACGCCCGGCTCACCGACAGCGTCGAGGACGCGCACGACGAGCTCGTCCGTGCGCTCGCAGGGGCGCACGACGTCGACCGCGACCTCCTCCTCGACCACCTCTACGTCCACTCGGGCGACGATGTCGCGCGACACCTCGGTCGCGTCGCGTCGGGCCTCGACTCGCTCGTGCTCGGCGAGACCGAGATCCTCGGGCAAGTCGGTGACGCGTACGAATCAGGGAAGGAGGCAGGCACCGTCGGGCCTGCGCTCACACTCCTCTTCCGGAGCGCGATCGCCGCGGGGAGGCGCGCCAGGATCGAGACGTCCATCGGCTCGAACCCGGCCACGGCCAGCTCCATGGCGCTCGCGCTCGCCGACGGAGCCCTCGGGGATCTGCGGGAGAAGAATGCGCTCGTGGTCGGCGCCGGCCGGATCGGCCTGCAGACGCTCAAGGCGTTCGCGAGCCGGGGGATCACGAACGTCGCGATCGTGAACCGTACGCGCGAGCGCGCGGAGGAGGCGGGCGAGCGATTCGGCGCGGCGGTCTACGGGCTCGACGAGCTCGAGGACGCCCTCGCCTGGGCGGATGTCGCCGTCACCGCGACGAGCTCCGAGGCCCAGGTGATCGATGCGGCGCTGGTTCGACGCGCGGCCGACCGACGTGGCTCCAGGGCGCTCGTGCTCATAGACCTCGCCGTCCCGGCCGACGTGGATCGAGACGCAGGCGACGTCGAGAGCGTCCGGCTCTTCGACGTCGACGACCTCCGGGCCGGTCTCGACGAGACCATGGCCTCCCGCCTGCGGGAGGTTCCCCCTGTCGAGGCGATCGTCGAGCAGGAGGTCGAGGCATTCTCGCGGCGCTACCGCGAGCTCGAGATCGAGCCGCTCGTCGTCGAGCTCCGTCGCCAGGCGGAGGAGATCCGCGCGAGAGAGCTCGAGCGTGCGCTCGGCGATCTCGGCGACGTCGATGAAGAGATAGCCGAGCGGATCGAGCACCTCTCGCGCGCCCTCGTCAAGAAGCTCATGCACGAGCCGACGGTTCGCCTTCGCGAGCACGCAGGAGCCGGCGGTGGCGACGAGATCGCCGCGATCGCGCGCGAGCTCTTCGGTCTCGCCTCGCCTCGAGAGCCGTGACCTCGACGCCGGCGCCGATGGCCTCGCTGACCATCGGCACGCGGGGCTCTCCGCTCGCGCTGGCGCAGACGCGGTTGGTGACGGAGCTCCTCGCCGCCGCCTGGCCCGGGATCACCTGTTCGATCCGCGTCATCGAGACGCGCGGCGACCGCACGCAGGCAGCGGGTGAGCCCCTGCCGGAGATCGGGGGAAAGGGGCTGTTCACCGCCGAGCTGGAGCGGGCGCTGCAGGACGGAGAGATCGACGCTGCCACCCACTCGCTCAAGGATCTCCCCACGACCGAGAGCGAAGGAATCGTGCTCGGTGCCGTTTGTGCGAGAGAGGACGCGCGCGACTGCGTGATCACGCACGAGGGCCACGCGCTCGGCGGGCTCGGGGAGCGCTCGACCGTGGGCACGAGCAGTCCGCGGCGCGCGGCCCAGCTTCGGGCTCTGCGGCCGGACCTCCGGGTGCAGTCGGTCCGCGGGAATGTCGGCACGCGGGTCCGGAAGGCGCGTGAGGGCGAGGTCGACGCGGTGGTCGTCGCCGCGGCGGGCATCCGGCGCCTGGGCCTCGAAGACGAGGTGGCGGAGTGGCTGCCCGAGACGACGATGCTCCCCGCTCCGGGGCAGGGGGCGCTGGCGGTTCAGTGCCGGGCGGGAGACGCTGCGGCCCTTGCAGCACTGAGAGCGGTGGACAATCCGGGGACGCGAGCCGCAACGACGGCGGAGCGCGGGTTCCTTGCCGATCTCGGCGCCGGGTGCTCCGCCCCTGTCGGTGCGTATGCCCGGTCACAGCCGGACGGCTCGCTGCACATGGCCGCGCTGGTGGCCTCGCTCGACGGCACGAGGGTCGTTCGTGTCGACGGTACGGGGACGGATGCGACGGAGCTCGGCGCTCGGTTGGCTCGGCACGCGCGCGCCGGCGGTGCGTCCGCGATCCTCGATGAGGTTCGTGGCTGAGCTGGCGCTCGCCGGAAAGCGGGTCGTCGTCACGCGACCGCGCGGCACGGCCGAGCGGCTGGTCTCGGAGCTCGAGCGGCTTGGAGCGGAGGTCACCGTCGTCCCGCTCATCGACGTGCACCCGGCCGCCGCGGCAACGCTCGACGCCGTCTCTCGCGGCGACTACGACTGGATCGTCTTCACGAGCGCGAACGGCGTACGTTTCGTCGGGGACCGGCTGCAGCGGATCGATGAGGCGCGGTTCGCCGCCGTCGGGCCGGCGACCGCCGAGGCGCTTCGCGAGCTCGCCATCGAGCCGTCGTTCGTTCCCGACCGGTTCACGGCAGACGCGATCGCGGACGGGCTCGGCGACGTCGCGAGCCTGCACGTGTTGCTCCCGCAGGCCGACATCGCCGACCCAGCCCTCGCCGAGGAGCTGCGCTCCCGCGGGGCGACGGTCGAGGTCGTCGTGGTCTACCGGACGATCGAGATCGAGCCGGGTGCGGCGGGCTCGGGGGCACTCCGGTCGGCCGATGCCGTCCTGCTCGCGAGCGGGTCGGCCGCGCGCTCGCTCGCATCGCTCGGCATCCCGCTGGAACGGGTCGCGATCACCTGCATCGGGCGATCGACCGCCCTCGAGGCGGAGCAGGCCGGGCTCGAGGTGCGCCTCGTCGCCGACGAGGCGACGGGGGAGGGCATGATTCGTGCTCTGGTGTCGCATTTCGGGGGAAGCGGGTGATGGACGTGGCAGACGCGGGATCGGCGGACGCGCTCGCGCTCGGTGCGGGGGCGCAGCGTCCGCGCCGGTGGCGCCGGACGCCTGCCCTGCGCGCGCTCGTTCGCGAGACGACGCTTGCAGCCGACGATCTGGTCTTCCCGCTCTTCGTCGTCTCGGGCGCGGGTGTGCGCAGGCCAGTTCCGTCGATGCCGGGAATCGACCAGCTCTCGGTCGACCTGCTCGTCGAGGAGGCTCGCGAGCTCGCCGCGCTCGGCATCCGGGCAGCGCTCCTGTTCGGGATCCCCGAGTCGAAGGACCCCGCGGGGAGCGAGAGCTACGCGGAGGACGGGGTCGTCCAGCGTGCGGTCGCAGCGCTCCAGGAGGCGGCCCCGGAGCTCGTCGTCGTGACGGACGTCTGCATGTGCGAGTACACGGATCACGGGCACTGCGGCCTCGTCGGCGAGGACGGCTCGGTGCTGAACGACGAGACGCTCGAGGCGCTCGCTCGCGTCGCCGTCACACATGCCGAGGCGGGCGCGGACGTCGTCGCACCGAGCGGGATGATCGACGGCATGGTCGGCGCGATCCGCGCCGCGCTCGACGCGGAAGGGCACGAGCAGGTCGCGATCCTCTCCTACGCCGTGAAGTACGCATCGGCGTTCTACGGGCCGTTCCGGGACGCGGCGGAGGGGGCGCCTGCGTTCGGCGACCGCTGCTCGCACCAGATGGATCCGGCGAACGCGCGCGAAGCCCTCCGCGAGGCCGCGCTCGACGTGGAGCAGGGAGCGGACGGCCTGCTGGTGAAGCCCGCGCTCGGCTACCTCGACGTGGTGCGGCGCGTGCACGAGCGCTTCCCCGAGCTCCCGCTCGCCGCGTACAACGTCTCGGGCGAGTACGCGATGGTGAAGGCGGCCGCCGCGAACGGCTGGCTCGACGAGCGCGCCACCGTGCTGGAGGTGCTGACGGGCATTCGCCGCGCCGGCGCCGATCTCGTGATCACCTACCACGCGAAGGACGCCGCCCGCTGGATCGGGGAGGAATCGTGAAGGCCCGCGTCGACGACCGCCCCGAGGCCGAGCCGCTCGACGAGGTCGACGTCGCTGAGCACGGTCGGAGCGCGGAGGGCGAGACGACCTCCCTCGACCGCCGGCTCTACATGCAGCTGCACGCGTACGGCAGCGCAGCCGACACGGGGGCGCTCGTCGCGGCGCTGGAGGCGGCAGGGGTCGAGGGCACGCTGTACGAGGACGTCAACGATCCCACCGGCGTTGCCCTCCTGACGCTGAGCGAGGATCCCGAGGCGTTCGTCGGCGACATTCGCTCGTTCCTGCAGGCGCAGCCGTTCGCCGGCCTCGAGCCGCGCCCGGAGCAGACGATGCTCGGCCGCACCTACGCGATCGGGTACGAGCAGGACCTCGTCGAGACGCTCGTGGAGCGCCCCCGGCGCCGCGTGCTCGATCCCGAGCTCCGCTGGGGCGTCTGGTACCCGCTCCGCCGCGCCGGCTCGTTCGAGCAGCTTTCGCGCAAGGAGCAGAACGCGATCCTGATGGAGCACGGGGGCATCGGAATGGCCTTCGGGCGGGCGGGCCTGGGCTACGACATCCGCCTCGCCTGCCACGGACTCGATCGCGACGACAACGACTTCGTCGTCGGCCTGCTCGGCCCGGAGCTCCACCCGCTCTCGATCATCGTCCAGCGGATGCGCAAGACGAAGCAGACCTCGCTGCACCTCGAGCGCCTCGGCCCCTTCTTCGTCGGCAGGGTGGCGTGGCAGTCGAAGGCGTGACCGAGACATCGCCGCTCGGCGCGACCGAGCCGACGTCGATCTTCCTCCGCGCCTGTCACGGCCTGCCGACCGACCGCACTCCCGTCTGGCTCCTGCGCCAGGCCGGGCGCTACATGCCCGAGTACCGGGCGCTGCGCGAGCGCTACTCCATGCTCGAGCTGATCGGGAGCGCCGAGCTCTCGGCCGAGGTCTCGCTCCAGCCCGTGGACGCGTTCGGGATGGACGCCGCGATCGTGTTCTCGGACATCCTCCCGCCGCTCGTCGGCATGGGGCTCGACCTCGACTTCGTGAAGGGAGAGGGGCCGCGGATAGGCAATCCGATCTCGAGCCCGCGGGGCGTCGACCTGCTGGGGACGCCGCCCGCCGAGGAGACGATGCAGGGCACGCTGGGCGCGATCGCGATCCTGCGGCGCGAGCTCGAGGCGCGCGACGTCCCGGTGATCGGCTTCGCCGGTGCGCCGTTCACGCTCGCGAGCTACGCGATCGAGGGCGGGAGCTCGAAGGACTTCACGCGCACCAAGGCGTTCATGCTCACCGAGCCCGCGGCGTGGAAGCGCCTGCTCGGGAAGCTCGTGACCGTGCAGGCCGACTACCTGCTCGCGCAGGTCGAGGCCGGTGCGCAGGTCTTGCAGGTATTCGACTCCTGGGCGGGGCGCGCCCTCGGCCGGGAGGACTACCTCCGCTCCGTGGCGCCGCACAATCGCGCGCTGTACGCGAAGCTGGCCGGCGCGGGCGTCCCGGTGATCAACTTCTCGCTCGGCGTCTCCGCCTATCTCGAAGACGCGGCGTCCTGCGGCGGCGACGTGGTCGGGCTCGACTGGCAGCTTCCGCTCGACGAGGCGTGGGCGCGTGTCGGCTTCGACCGCCCCGTGCAGGGAAACCTCGACCCGGCCGCGCTCCTTGCACCCTGGCGCGAGCTCCGCTTCCGCATCGACGACGTCCTCGACCGCGCCGACGGGCGGCCGGGGCATGTCTTCAACCTCGGGCACGGGATCGTCCCGCAGACGCCCGTCGACAGTGTCCGTCGTCTCGTCGAGCGCGTGCGGGAGCGGACGTCGCGATGAGCAGCGCGCCGATCGGCGTCCTCGTCATGGCGTACGGAGGGCCCGAGTCACTGGACGAGCTGCCCGGGTATCTCGCGGACATCCGGGCGGGCCGGCCAACGCCGCGCGCGGTGCTGGAGGAGATCGCGGGCAACTACCGCGCCATCGGGGGCCGCTCGCCGCTCCTGGGCGTGACGCAGGCGCAGGTCGATGCTCTCGCGGCCGACCTCGGAGAGCGGTTTCGCTGCTACCTCGGGATGCGCCACTGGGCGCCGTGGATCGAGGAGGTCGTGGGCGAGATGGTCGAGGACGGCATCGAGCGTGCCGTCGGCCTCGTGCTCGCGCCGCAGTTCAGCGCGCTCTCCGTCGCGAAGTACCAGCAGAAGGTGGAGGACGGTCTCGAGCTCTACCGCGGTCGCATCGCCTTCGAGCAGGTCGGGAGCTACCACGACGACCCCGGCCTTGTCGCAGCGTTCGCTGCCCGTGTCGAGGGGGCCCTCGCCCGCTGGCCCGAGGACGAGCGCTCGCGCGTCCACGTCGTCTTCAGCGCACACAGCCTCCCCCGGCGCGTGCTCGACGCAGGCGACCCGTACGAGGCGCAGTGCATGGAGACGGCGCGTCTCGTCGCGGAGCGTGCGGGGGTTCCCGGCGACCGGTGGTCGTGGGCGTACCAGTCGGCGGGCAGGACGCCCGAGCCCTGGGCGGGGCCGGACCTCGGCGAGCACCTCGCCGAGCTGGCGGCGCGAGGCGTCCGGGACGTCGTCTCGGTACCCGTCGGCTTCGTCTCCGACCACGTCGAGATCCTGTTCGACATCGACGTGCAGGCGCGCGCGGTGGCCGACGAGCACGGGGTGCGGCTCGAACGGCCCCCGGCGCTGAACGACGACCCGGTGTTCGTCGCGGCGCTCGCAGGTCTCGTCCGTGGGCGCGCAGCGCTGTTGCCGGAGGCAGCCGCCGCATGAGAGAGCGCTCGGAGCGCCTGTTCGCAGAGGCGGCCGAGCTCATGCCCGGCGGCGTGAGCTCACCCGTGCGCGCGTTCCGCGCGGTAGGAGGGGTGCCCTTCTTCGTGGAGCGGGGCGAGGGCGCGTACCTCGTGGACGTCGACGGCAACCGCTACGTCGACTACGTCCTCTCCTGGGGGCCGCTCGTCCTCGGGCACGCGCACCCACGGGTGGTCGCCGCGCTGGAGGAGGCGGTGCAGCGCGGGACGAGCTACGGCACGCCGAGCCCGCTGGAGCTCGACCTCGCGCGCCTGATCCGCGACGCCATGCCGTCCCTCGAGCTCGTCCGCTTCGTCAGCTCGGGAACGGAGGCGACGATGAGCGCGCTTCGCGTCGCGCGCGCCTTCACCGGCCGGGAGAAGATCGTCAAGTTCACGGGCTGCTACCACGGGCACGCCGACGTCCTGCTCGTGCAGGCGGGCTCGGGCGTCGCCACGCTCGGGCTCCCGGACTCCCCGGGCGTGACCCCGGGAGCGGTGGCGGACACGCTGACCGCGGAGTTCAACGACCTCGGCTCGGTCGCGGAGCTGTTGGAGCGGCACGAGATCGCCGCCGTGATCGTGGAGCCGGTGGCGGGCAACATGGGGCTCGTCCCGCCTCTTCCGGGCTTTCTCCAGGGGCTTCGCAAGCTCACCGCCGCGCACGGCGCGCTCCTCGTCTTCGACGAGGTGATGACCGGCTTCCGCGTGCACCCGGGTGGCGCCCAGGCGCTGTACGGCGTCACGCCCGACCTGACGACGCTCGGGAAGGTGATCGGCGGCGGGCTGCCGGTGGGCGCGTACGGTGGGCGGCGCGAGATCATGGGGCTCGTCGCCCCTGCGGGGCCCGTCTACCAGGCCGGGACGCTCTCCGGGAACCCTCTCGCCATGACAGCGGGCATCGAGACGCTGCGCGTGCTCGGGGAGCCCGGTGTCTGGGACGGCCTCGAGCGCATCGGCGAGCGCCTCTCGTCCGGGCTCGCGGCGCTCGGCGGTCCGGTGCAGATCGCGCGCGTGGGGACGATGTTCGGCCTCTTCTTTGCGAATGCTCCGGTGACGACGTGGGAGGAGGCGCGGACCGCCGACACGGAGCGCTTCGCGCGCTTCCATCGCGGGATGCTCGAGCGCGGCGTCTACCTCGCGCCCTCTCAGTTCGAGTCCGGCTTCCTCTCGACGGCGCACGGCGAGGCCGAGATCGACGCGACGCTCGACGCGGCGCGGCACACGTTCGCCACGCTCGACTGAGGGAGCGGGGTGTCAGACACCGGTCGAGGTCGCCCCGTCTACCCTTGCGCCGGTGAAGGTGCTGCTCGTGACGATGTACTTCCCGCCCGCCGGCGGCGGGGGCGTGCAGCGCTCGCTGAAGCTCGCGCAGTACCTCCCGGCGCTCGGAGTCGAGACGCACGTGCTCGCGCCCGAGGACCCGAAGTGGGTGCACCGGGACACGGAGCTCCGCATCCCCACGCAGGCGTGGATCCACCGCGTGCGCTACGTCGGCCCGCGGGCGCGGAAGCCGAGGGAGGAGCTCGCGGCAGCGGACGGCCTCGGGCGAGCGTTCGTCCAGGCCCAGGTGACGGCGAGGCGGCTCTTGCTGCCCGACGCCAGCGTGACGTGGAACCTCACCGCGATCCCGGCGGCGATCCGGATCGTGCGCAACGAGGGAGTCGACGCCGTGATCACGACCTCTCCTCCGGGGTCGATCCACTTCGTCGGCGCCGCCGTCCGGCGCGCGACCGGTGCCCGCTGGCTCGCAGACCTCCGTGACCCGCTCGTCGCGAACCAGCACCGCCGCTCGGACACGACCGCGACGCGCGCGCGTCAGGCGACGAACGAGCGGCTCGCCCGTCTCGTCGCCCGACAGGCGGATGCCGTGTCCTGCGTCTCGGACGCGATCGCCGACGAGGTACGTTCCCTCGACCCGCGCGGCCCGGTCAGGACGATCGCGAACGGTTGCGACTTCGACGACTTCGCGGGCCTCGAATACGAGCGGGGATCGCGCTTTCGCATCACGCACGCGGGCAGCTTCTTCGGGCAGCGCGACCCGAGGCCGTTCCTGCAGGCGCTCGCGGACTCGGGTCTCGACGTCGAGGCGCGCTTCGTCGGCGACTTCCGCTCGGCGGATCGCGAGTGGGCGGAGGCGCTCGGGCTCGGCGACCGGCTGGAGCTCGTCCCCTATGCGCCCCACTCCGAGTCGCTCCGGCTCCAGCGCGACTCCGAGGCGCTACTGCTCCTCGTCCCGGATGCAGGCGGTCGCGGCAGAGGCGTGCTCTCGGGGAAGGTGTTCGAGTACCTCGCCGCGGGGCGCCCGATCCTCGCGGTGGTGCCTCCGGACGGAGCCGCCGCCGACCTGATCCGCGAGACCGGCGCCGGCGTCGTGGTCGCTCCCGGCGACGTCGACGGGATCCGCGCGGCGCTCGAGTCCCTGCACGCGCAGTTCGTGGACGGCGGCCTCCTCTCGATCGGACTTCCGCGCGACATCCGTGAGCGCCTCTCGCGGCGCGCCCGCGTGGAGGAGGTCGCCGACCTGCTCCGGGAGATCACCGCGTGACGAGCGCCGCGCTCCCTCTCCGCGAGGCGTCTCGCGAGCGCGTGCTCGCGCAGCCCTTCCTCGACGGGCTCTTCCTCGCTACCGCGTTCATGGTCACGTTCCACAAGCTCCAGTGGGAGCTCGCCGGCTCGCTCACCATCTCCGACGTCCTCACCTCCGTGTTCCTGATCGCGTTTCTCTGGGACCGCCTCGAGCGAGGCGACGTGCGGCTCACGCACACCGCCGCCGTCGCGCTCGCCTTCCTCGTCGCTTTCGCGCTCGTCTACCTCGCGGGCTTCTACAACCTCGACACGGCCCAGTCGCTCGACCAGTGGTGGAAGGGCTTCGTCAAGTTCGGCCTCCACTTCGGGTTCGTCGTCGCGGGCGTCGCCCTCCTCGCCCGCCGGTCGCTTCGCTTCTACTGGTACGCCCTCGCGGCGTTCCTCGGCGGGATCGCGGTGAACGCGCTGTACGGCGTGTTCCAGCTCACGGTGGCCGAGATCGCGGGGGCGAACCTCGACTCGATCGTCATCCAGCCGATCACGTCCCGCCAGACGGGCATAAACGTCTTCGGGATCGTCGGCGGCGTCCAGCCTGTCTACCGGCCGAACGGGCTCGCGGGCGACCCCAACCACCTCGGGATCGAGCTTCTCATCCCGCTGCTCGTGCTGACGCCGCTCTACCTCCGGCTCGAGCGGGGCCATCGCCTCCGGACGCCGCTCGCGGCGCTCCTCGTCTTCCTCCTCGTCGTGGAGCTGGCGACGCTCTCGCGCAGCGCCCTGCTCGGACTGGCGTGCGGAGGCCTCGTGCTGGCGCTCCCGTACCGCCGTCACCTCCGCCGGCCCGCCTTCCTCGTCCCGCTCGGTGCAGTCGTCGTCCTTGTCGGGGCCGTCGTGCTCGCGCGGCTGGACTTCTTCCTCACCGTGCTGCGGGCACGCACGAACACGAGTCGCGGAGCCGCGTCACCGCACTTCGAGGTCTACACGTTCATTCCCGACGTGCTCTCGACGAACCCGGCGCTCGGGCTGGGCCTGAACAACTTCTCCGTCTACTACGAGTTCGTGACCGGCCGCGAGGACTTCGGGCCGCACTCCTTCTACGTCGCAACCCTGGTGGAGACGGGGCTCGTCGGGTCGCTGCTCTTCGCCGCCTTCACCGTCTGGGTCTTCAGGCGCCTCGGCGCCGCACGGCGCATCGGCCGGACGCTCTCCGCAGCCGGCGATCCCCTCGCACGGCGTGTGCGCCCACTCGCCTGGGGCATGACCGCCGCCCTCGTCGCGACGCTCGTCGCGAACCTCTTCTACCTCACCATGACCTTCTACTACTTCTACGTCTTCGCCACGCTCGCCGTCGCGCTGCCCGTCGTCTTCGGTCGGCAGCGCCCGGGATGAGAGTCGTCGTCCTGACGACGTCGTACCCGCGTGGGCCCGACGATGTCGCGGGAGCGTTCGTGCGCGACGGCGTCGAGCACCTGCGCCGGGCGGGTGTCGAGGCCACGGTCGTGTCGCCGGCCTCGTTCCGCCACTACGGGATCGCCTACGGGCACGGGATCGCCGGCAACCTGCGCCGGAGGCCGTGGAAGGCGCTGCTCCTTCCGCTCTTCCTCCTCTCCTTCGCCCGTGCAGCGCGGCGGGCCGCCGTCGGGGCGGACGTCGTGCACGCGCACTGGCTCCCGTCGGCGCTCCCGGCGCTCGCGACCCGGAAGCCGTGGGTCGTCCAGCTCTGGGGCACCGACGTCGAGCTCGCGCGGCGAGCGCCGTGGGCGTTCGGCCCGCTCCTCCGGCGCGCTCGCGTCGTGCTGTGCCCTTCGCGCGCTCTCGCCGAGGCAGCGCGCGCGCTCGGCGCGCGGGATGTCCGCGTCGTCGCGCCAGGGGTTTCGATTCCGGTCGAGGTCGGAGAGCCGGCCGAGCCGCCCCACGTCCTCTTCGTCGGGCGGCTCTCGGAGGAGAAGGGCATCCTCGAGTTGCTCGAGGCCACCGAGGGCATACCGCGCGTGATCGTCGGCGACGGGCCGCTCCGCGACCGCGTGCCCGACGCAGTGGGCTTCGTCCCGCCACGCGAGCTCGCCCCGTACTACGAGCGGGCGGCGGTCGTTGCCTGCCCCTCGCGCCGGGAGGGCTACGGCGTCGTGGCCCGCGAGGCGATGGCGCACGGGCGGCCCGTCGTCGCGTCCGCGGTCGGGGGCCTGCTCGACGCGGTCGAGGACGGCGTGACGGGCATCCTCGTCCCGCCCGGCGACGCGGAAGCGCTGCGTGCAACCATCGAGCGGCTGCTCGCGGACGCCGAGCTGCGCGCGCGGCTCGGCGAGGCTGCTCGTAGCCGAGCGCGGGAGCGCTTCTCGTGGGAGGTGAGCACTCGTGAGACGGGTGTCGCCTACGGGGCTGCCGTCGGATCAGCAGGTGCCCGGCACGCGGGCGAAGACCGTCGTCCCGGCCGCCTCTAGAGCGGGTGACCAGCAGGTCGAGTCGATCTCCGGTGCTCGCGTCGAGCCGGCGATGAGCCAGTCGGTCTCCACGTCGGCGGCGGAGGACGCGAGCGGTACGAGGACCACGCGTCTCGTCAGGCGCGGCCCGAATGCCGGATATCCCCAGTCGTCGCGGCCGAGCGCGAGGGCGACGGTGTCGTGCGCGGGCACGCTCTCCTCGACGAACCGGAGTAGCGGACGGAGCCCGACGCGACTCACCGACTGGAGCTCCCAGCGCGAGGAACCAGGCCACTCGGAGAGCGGCTTCTGCTCGAACTGGGCCAGCGAGAGAGCGGCGATCGCCACGGACACGGCGACGGTCGCCCACGCGACGGGCGGACGGCGCAGAACGAGCCCCCAGAGCGATGCCGAGAGTCCAACGGCGTAGACGAGGAACCGGCCCTGCCAGGGGTCATAGCCAAGGCTCAGCGAGATCGCCGCGAACGAGCCGAGCGGGCCGAGCGCGAGCACCGCGGCGAGTGGTGGGAGTCGCCGCCGCCGGACGAGCACGAGGGCGGCGACGCCGACGCCGAGGGCCAGCAGGAGACCGACGGGCCCGAACCAGGACTCGTCCTCGCTCGCGACCGTCTGCGCCACCCAGCGATCCACCGGCAGCACGTGGTCGGGCGCGGCGGCGAGGTCGTGGAGCCTGGCGAAGACGCGCCACCCCGCATAGCTCACCGGGAAGAGCGCGAGCGGTAGGAACGTGAGCGCACCGGCGACGAGTGCGCTTCGGATCCCCGTCCGACCTGCAAGCGCCGCCACGACCAGGGCGCCGGCGAAGATCGTCGCCGCTGCAACGTAGACAGCTGCACCCCAGCCCTGTACTCCCGTGACCTCGAGCAGGTCGAGGACGCGGGCGAACGCCGCGAACAGGTTATCGCGCGGCTCGAGGACGTCGACGTGCCCCCTGTCCGGTGTACCCCCGAGCACCGCGTCCGTCTGCGTCAGGTTGACGACGTACCAGTAGGACCCCGCCGCGGCCCCGAGCGCCACCGCACCTGCACGCGTCACCCACCGCGAGCGGGGCTCGGCGACGACGGCGACCGCGATGAGCAGTGGAAGTCCGAGGACCGCGGTCACCTTGGTTCCGACCGCCAGAGCGGTCGCGACACCGGCGAGGCCGAGCTCCGCCTTCGAGCCCCGCGTCGCGAACACGGTCGCGCAGAGCAGCAGGGACGCGAGGACGAGGTCGTTGTGCGTCCCGCTCGACTGCAGGAGGACGATCGGCAGCAGCAGGAAGGCGAGACCGCCGAATGCGGCCTCGCGCCGTCCGAGCCCGACACGGCGTGCCAGCGCGGTGACGGCGGCTCCGCTCGCGAGCCAGGCGACGAGCTGGACGAGGGCCGCCGCGCGCTCCAACCGCGTGATCTCCAGCGCGAACGTCATCACGATCTCGGCGTGCGGCAGGTTCGCGTTCAGCCGTCTGTCGTACGCATCGGCGATGTACCCGATCGCACCCTCCTGCCGCCACAGGGCGGCGCGGGGCAGGTGGTACTGGAGCGCGTCCCAGGTGGTGGGAGCCGTGCCCAGGGCCAGCGCGACGACGTACGCAGCTGCGAGCGCGACTCCGATCGCTATCGCGATCGGAGTCGTATCGTGCCTCGCCTCCAGCATCCGCCGCACGGGCCTGCCGAGATCGGGGCGTGGACGCCCGGCGCGTACCCAGCCGAGCACCGCCGCGGCCCAGACGAGGACGAGAGCGAAGAGGAGCACGGGGCGCCGCACGCCGTGTGCGGGAGTGAGCACGAGGACGAGCACCACGATCTCCGCGAACGCGATGACGTAGGCGCCGAGGAGGAGCTCGGGCAGGGAGCGCAGGCGAAGCGTCGAGGACACCGCCAGCGCGGTCGTCGCGACGAGCGCAACGGAGACGGTGCCGAGTGCGACGGACACGGACGCGGAGTCTGGCACGCGCGTGCGGCGACCTGTCCGCAGATCGGCTCGCCACCTCGTGGTCGGCGACGCCGAGTACCATCGTTCCGTGCGCGAGCTCCATGTCGACGGTCGGCGGATCGCGGACGACGCGGACGTCTATGTCATCGCCGAGATCGGCAACAACCACCAGGGCGACGTCGAGAAGGCAAAGGCGCTGATCCACGCGGCGAAGGAGTGCGGCGTGGACGCTGTCAAGCTCCAGAAGCGCGACAACCGCCGCCTCTACACGCGGGCCCTCTACGACGCGCCCTACGACAACGAGCACTCGTTCGGGGCGACCTACGGCCAGCACCGCGAGGCGCTCGAGCTCTCGACCGCGGACTGGCTCGAGCTGCGGGAGTTCTCGCGCGAGGAGGGCGTCACGCTCTTCGGGACGGCCTTCGACGAGCCGAGCGCCGACCTCCTTGCCGAGCTCGGCATGCCCGCGTTCAAGGTCGCCTCGGGCGACCTCACGAACACCCCGCTCCTGCGTCACGTCGCAGCGCTCGGCAAGCCGATCTTCCTCTCGACCGGTGGGGGGACGATCGAGGACGTCGACCGGGCGGTCGAGACGATCCTGCCGCTGAACCCGCAGCTCGCAGTGCTCCAGTGCACGGCGTCGTACCCGACGGACGCCGACGAGCTCGACCTCGGCGTCATCGGCGTTCTGCGGGAGCGCCACCCGGAGCTCGTGATCGGCCTCTCCGATCACCAGGACGGCATCTCGATGTCCCTGGTCGCCTACATGCTCGGGGCGCGGGTGATCGAGAAGCACTTCACGCTCAGCCACTCGTGGAAGGGGACCGACCACGCCTTCTCCCTCATGCCGGAGGGGATGCGCAAGCTCGTTCGCGACCTGCGACGGACGCCGGTGGCGCTCGGCGACGGCGTCAAGCGCCGCCACCCGAGCGAGGAGCGACCGCTCGAGAAGATGGGGAAGAAGCTCGTCGCGGCGCGTGACCTCCCGGCCGGCCACGTCCTGGCCGCCGAGGACCTCGTCGCGAAGTCCCCCGCGGACGGCGGCCTCCCGCCGTACGAGCTCGAGAGGCTCGTGGGGATGCGCCTCACGACGGCGCTCGGGTTCGAGCAGGACGTGACGTTCGAGACGATCGAAGAGTCCGAGGCGTTGGCGACCCGCGGGTCGCGCGAGGCGTGACGGAGCTCGCGGACGTCCGCCTCGCCGTCTTCGACTTCGACGGCGTCTTCACCGACAACCGCGTCTGGACGAACGAGCGCGGCGAGGAGAGCATCGCCTGCTGGCGCGGAGACGCACACGGCCTCCGCCGGCTCGCGGAGGTCGGCGTCGAGTGCTTCATCCTCTCCACCGAGGTCAACGCGGCCGTGGGCGCGCGCGCACGCAAGATCGCCGCCGACTGCATCCAGGGCGTCGCCGACAAGCTTCCCGTCCTGCGCGTCGAAGCCGAGCGGCGCGGCATCTCGCTGGAGGACACCGCCTTCGTCGGGAACGACGTGAACGACGCGGAGTGCCTCGAGGCCGTGGGACTCGCGGTCGTTCCTGCAGACGCCTGGCCCGAGGTCGTGCCCCTGGCTTCGCTGATCCTCACGCGCGAAGGCGGCCGCGGGTGCGTGCGCGAGTTCTGCGATGCCGTCTGGCGGGCCAAGAAGGAGCGAGCGTGACGGATCCGCTCTTCGACCTCGGCGGCAGGGTCGCCGTTGTCACGGGAGGGGCGGGACAGCTCGGCTCCGTCTTCACCGCGGGTCTGGTGGAGCGGGGCGCGCGTGTCGCCGTCCTCGACGTGGAGCCGGTCGAGGCACCGGACGGCGTGCGTGCGTTCGAAGTGGACATCACCGACCGCGCAGCCATCGAGGGCGCCTTGCGGGCGATCGAGGCCGACTGGGGCACGCCGCACCTGCTCGTGAACAACGCGGCGCTCGACTCGCCACCGGACGCGCCGGCCGAGGAGGTCGGCCCGTTCGAGACGTACCCGGAGGCGTCGTTCGACGCCGTGATGGACGTCAACGTCAAGGGCACCTTCCTCTGCGCGCAGGTGATCGGCGGCGCGATGGCGCGGGAAGGGCGCGGCTCGATCGTGAACGTCTCCTCCGTCTACGGGATGCTCTCGCCGGTGCAGGATCTCTACGCGTTCCGGCGCGAGCGCGGCGAGGTCTTCTACAAGCCCGTCGCATACTCGGTGTCGAAGTCCGCGATCCTCAACCTCACCCGCTACCTGGCGACGTACTGGGCGAAGGAGGGAGTCCGGGTGAACACGCTCACGCTCGCCGGCGTCTGGAACGACCAGGACGCCGAGTTCCTCGAGGCGTACGAGGCGCGTGTGCCGCTGGGCCGCATGCTGCGCGCCGAGGAGGCGCTCGGCGCGCTCGTCTTCCTCGCCTCCGATGCGTCCTCGTACGTCACGGGGTCGAACGTCGTCGTCGATGGCGGGTGGTCGGCCTGGTGAGCGGAGAGCGGAACCTCGCGGCCGACAACGAGCGCCTCGACAGGGAGGTACGGGAGCTCCGCGCGCGTGTGAGCGCCTACGAGACGAGCCGCTGGTGGCGGCTCCACCCCCGCTTTCTCCTTCAGCGATCCGCGCGCGCGGCCGCGGCGGGCGGATCGGATGACGGCGTCCGCATGGCCTCGTTTCCGCCCGACTTCGAAGAGAGGGATCGTGAGCTTTGCGCGCGGGTGCAGCCGTACACGATGACGACGCCGTCGCGCATCTACGCCCTGGCCCGTGCGGTCGACTACGTGGTGGAGCACCGGATTCCGGGCGCCCTCGTCGAGTGCGGCGTCTGGAAGGGAGGGAGCATGATGGCGGTGGCGCTGACGCTGTTGCGTCGCGGTGTCACCGATCGCGAGCTCTACCTCTACGACACCTTTGCCGGCATGACCGAGCCGGGCGACGAGGATGTGAGGCACACCGGTGAGCGAGCCGCAGACCTGCTCGCCGAGATGAGCTCCCGATCACACGTGTGGGCCTTGGCCGGGCTCGAAGAGGTCCGCGAGAACGTTCTCGGTGTCGGCTATC
>JAWOIV010000173.1:0-19747 GCA_046484465.1 Gaiellaceae bacterium | reverse complement strand
AGGTAGCTCTCGGCCGCCGGTCCGGGCCCGACGAGGTACGCCTCGTCCGCCACCGCGACGTGCAGCGCGTTCCGGTCGGGCTCCGAGTACACGGCGACGCTCCCGATGCCCAGCTCGCGCAGGGTGCGGAAGACGCGCACGGCGATCTCGCCCCGGTTGGCGACGAGCACTTTCGAGAAGAGGGGCATCCGATGCGTATTCTCTCCCACGGTGAGCCTCCCGGATCAGCTCACGGTCGCGCGCATCCTGGCGGTACCGATCGTCGTAATCCTCTTCGCGTGGGACTTCCCGAACCACGCCTACTGGGCGACGGCCGTCTTCGTGCTCGCGATGGCGACGGATCAGGTGGACGGCTGGCTCGCGCGCCGCCGCGGCGTCTCCACCGAGCTCGGGAAGCTCCTCGACCCCGTGGCCGACAAGGTGCTCGTGCTCGCAGCGCTCGTGATGCTCGTCGGCGAGGGGGTCGCTCCCGCGTGGATGGTCGCGCTGATCGTCGTGCGCGAGATCCTCGTGTCCGGACTCCGCCTGGCGGCCGTGGAGCGCGGCGTCGTGCTCGGCGCCCGCGACCTCGGGCGGCTCAAGACCTGGGTGCAGGCTCTCGCCGCCGCGATCGCGGGCTTCGCCGCCGCAGGTGCATGGAGCTCCGATGTCGCGTGGTGGGCGCTCCTCGTCGCGGTCGTCGCGACCTGGGTCTCAGGGCTCGACTACGCGCGCGTCGCGCCCGGCGTGCTGCGCGGCGAGCGCGCGTAGTCCGCCAGCGCACTCCGCTCCCTCCTGCAGCCCTGCCCTTCTCCAGGGGGCTCGATAACCGTCCGGCTGCCCATCGACGAGAACGCCGGCGACCCTGAGCGCCCGCGTCAGGGCCGCGCACCCTGGCGCCGCGAGCGGAGGACGGACTTCGAGCTCCACGGCGCCGAGCCTACTCGCCGCAGGAGCTCGGGGCCCCACCAGACGACCAGCCCCACGAGGAGCCCGACCGCGAGGTTCCACTGGAACCCGATGCCACCCACGAGGAGGGCGATCGACCACTCACGGATACCGCGCAAGTCACGTAGGAGCCCGATGTGGAGCAACCCCGCCGTCGCCAGAAGGCCCGCGAGGATCGGGAGCGGGAAGGCCGTCAGCAGCGACGCGAGGCTCGCGCCGAACAGAACCGCAGTCGCGAGAAGCCCGGCACCCATCGCCGCCGGGGCGCGCCAGGTACGAGCTCCGAAGGCGTAGTGCGCCGTCAGGCCACCCGCGCCGTGGCAGACCGGCATCCCCGCGATCACACCGGAGAAGAGATTCGCCGACCCGAGCGTCGTCGCCAGCCGCCCGGGTGTCACGCGGCGCGCACCCTCCCGGAAGTACGTCCGCGCGGCGTCCGCCGGCGCCAGGCAGGAGTTGGCGAACGTGAGCGGGAGCTGTGGGATCACGAGCGCCACGAACGCCGCAGCGAACGTCGCCGACGAGAGCGTGGGGAGCGCAACCGACGACGGGCCGAGCGTCGAGACGCCCCCGGACTCGAGAACCATGACGACGAGACCGCCGGCGACGAGCGCCAGCGCGATCGGCCTCGAGCGGAGGAGAAACGCGACCAGCACCACGGCAGCCCCGAGCGGGATCGCCCACGACGCGTCGAGCGCGCTCTCCGAGAAGGCCGCGGGCGGATCCGCAACGAGACCCCAGGAGACCTTCAGGAAGAGAAGCCCGACCGTCAGCTGCACGCCTCGGATCAGCGCACGGGGGAATGCCCGCCCAGCGACGTCGATCAATCCCGTCGCACCGAGCACGACGAACGTCGCCCCCATGAGCAGCGCCGCTGCGGCGATCTCGTCCGAGCCGAGGCCCTGCGCGATCGCGATAGCACCCACCGCCTTCAGGGGCTGAACCGCTATCGGCAGGCGGTAGACGGCGGAGACGACGACGTAGAGCAGGCCCGCCGGGAGGAGCACCGCGGTCGGAGAGAGCCCGTTGGTGACGATGAGCGCGACGGCGATGGGGACGAGAACTCCGAGATCGGCAACGGCTCCCGAGAGCTCCCGCCCGAGCGCCGCGCCCCCGCGTCGCCGACTCACCGCTCGACCATGACGGACGTCGCCTTGACGACTCCGGCCGCACTCATCCCCGGCGCGAGGCCGAGCTCCTCCGCCGACTCTCGCGTGATGATGGCCACGACCCGCGAGGGCTCGGTGACATCGATCTCGACCCTGGCGAGCAGCCCGTCGAGCTCCACGGAGCGAACGACGCCGCGGAAGTGATTCCGTGCGGAGATCGTGTCCGAGCTCCGGTCGCCACCCAGGCGGCGCACCTCGGACGCGGAGACGACCCTGCGGTTCGACGAGTCGCGCTCGACGCGGATCTTCCCGGCGCGATCCCAGCGCCTGAGCGTGTCGAGAGAGATGCCGAGGGCGCGCGCAGCTTCTGCGGCCGTGTACTTCTGCTTATGCATTGCCTAAGCAATACCACAACGGCCTGGTGTCTCCGTCTCCGCGGTGTTTCGCTGAGCGCGCTCGCAGCGGACATCGCAGGAGACGCGAAGCGCTCTTCTGCGGTGCCGTGCTCGCGTGCCTGCCGAGGTCGGACGGGCTACCGGAGACGAGCTAGAGGGCGGCCGCTGCGTCGCTCGCGTCGGCCTCCTGCTCGCCCGCGAGTGACCGCTCGTACGATGCGCCGATGCAGGCCGAGCGCATCGACGATCCGGCCACGTTCCTCGACCGCGCCGGACCTCTCCTGCTCGAGGACGAGGCGCGCAACAACCTGATCCTGGGAGTCGCGGGAACGCTCCGCGACCACCCCCGCGCGTACGCCGAGCACCGCCTCTGGGTCGCCCTCGACGAAGGTGCCGTCGTCGGGGCGGCGCTTCGGACACCGCCGTTCAACCTCATTCTCGGGTGCCCGGCGACGACAGCTGCGCTGCCGGCCCTCGCCGAGACGATCCACTCGACGGATACCGAGCTCCCGGGCGTCACGGCCGCGCTTCCCGAGGCCGACGCCTTCGCGGTCGAATGGGAGGCCCGCACGGGATCCGCTCGCCGTGCGCGCATGGCCCAGCGCATCTACCGCGCCGAGGAGATCCGTCCACCTGCCGGCATGCGGGGACGCCACCGCATCGCGACCGAGGGCGACAGGACGCTCCTCGTCGCCTGGCTTCGCGCCTTCGCGGAGGAGGCGCTCCACGGGCTCGACGCACCCGCCGGAAACTCCGAGCGCGCGGTGGACACCCGGCTGGCAGGGGCCGGCGGATTCGTCCTGTGGGAGGCGGACGGGGAGATCGTCTCGCTCGCGGGCTGGGGCGGCAGGACACCGAACGGCGTCCGCATCGGGCCCGTGTACACGCCGCCCGAGTACCGCCGAAGCGGGTACGGAACCGCCGTGACGGCAGCCGTCTCGCAGGACCTGCTCGCGTCCGGCCGCCGGTTCTGCTTCCTGTACACCGACCTCTCGAACCCGACCTCGAACAGCATCTACGCCGCGATCGGCTACGAGCCGGTATGCGACTCGGTCGAGTACGCCTTCGACTTCAAAGGCGGTTAGAGCGGGATGTTGCCGTGCTTGCGCTTGGGCTTCGGCTCGCGCTTCGTCAGCGCAGTCTCGAGAGCGTTCACGAGCACCGGGCGCGTGCGCCGCGGCTCGATCACGTCATCGACGTAGCCGCGCTCCGCTGCGGTGTACGGGTTCGCGAAGCGCTCCTTGTAGTCGGCGATGAGCTCGGCACGCCGCGCATCGACGTCCTCGGCGCCCTCGAGCTCGTGCCGGAAGACGATGTTGACGGCGCCTTCGGGCCCCATGACGGCCACCTCCGCGGTCGGCCAGGCGACGTTGAAGTCCGCCCGGATGTGCTTCGACGACATGACGTCGTACGCGCCGCCGTAGGCCTTGCGCGTGATGACGGTGAGCTTCGGCACCGTCGCCTCCGCGTACGCGTACAGGAGCTTGGCGCCGTGGCGGATGATCCCTCCCCACTCCTGCGCCGTCCCCGGCAGGAACCCCGGGACGTCGACGAAGGTCACAAGCGGGATGTTGAAGGCGTCGCACGTGCGCACGAACCGCGCGGCCTTCACGGAGGCGTCGATGTCGAGGACGCCCGCGAGCGCGCCCGGCTGGTTCCCGATCACTCCGACCGCGTGGCCGCCGAGCCGGGAGTACCCGCAGACGATGTTCTCGGCCCAATGGGGCTGCACCTCGAGGAACTCGCCGTCGTCGAAGACGCGCTCGATCACGTGCTTCATGTCGTACGGCTTGTTCGGGCTGTCGGGGACGAGCGAGTCGAGGGCCGGATCCTCTCGGTCGACCGGGTCCGCGGGCGGCGCGTACGGCGGCGACTCGAGGTTGTTCTGGGGCAGGAACGAGAGCAGGTAGCGCGCCTCCTCGAGGCACGTCTCCTCGTCAGGGTGCGTGAAGTGCGCGACGCCCGACTTCGTGGCGTGCGTCGCGGCGCCGCCGAGCTCCTCGAAGCTCACGTCCTCGCCCGTGACCGTCTTCACGACGTCGGGCCCGGTGATGAACATGTAGCTCGTCTCCTCGACCATGAGAACGAAGTCGGTGATCGCGGGCGAGTAGACCGCGCCCCCGGCGCAGGGGCCCATGACGAGCGAGATCTGCGGAACGACGCCCGAGGCCTGGACGTTGCGCCAGAAGATCTCCGCGTAGCCCGCGAGCGAGACGACGCCCTCCTGGATGCGCGCCCCGCCCGAGTCGTTGATCCCGATGACCGGACAGCCGTAGCGGACGGCCATGTCCATGACCTTGCAGATCTTCTCGGCGAAGACCTCGGAGAGCGACCCGCCGAAGACGGTGAAGTCCTGGGAGAAGACGAAGACCTTGCGCTCGAAGACCGTCCCGTAGCCGGTGACGACAGCGTCGCCCAGGGGGCGGTTGTCGCGCATCCCGAACTCGACCTCGCGGTGACGGACGAAGCGGTCGAGCTCGACGAACGAGCCGGGGTCGAGCAGCTTCTCGATCCGCTCGCGCGCGAGCAGCTTCCCCCGCTCGCGCTGCCGTGCGACGTGCTTCCCGCTCGCCGCGTGGAGGGCCTCCTCGCGGAGCTCCTCGAGCCAGCGGAGCTTCGCCTCGGTCGTGTCGTGGGCGTCGGCCATCCGCGAGCAGCCTACTTCGGCCCGGAAAGCCGCGTTCGCGATGAGCGTGGCCGTAAGTGACCATGGACATGTGACCATGATCGCGCTACCGTGTCTGCATGCGCACGATCCCCGCCGGCCAGTTCAAGGCGCGCTGCCTGAAGCTCCTCGACGAGGTCGCCGAAACCGGTGAGACGATCGTCGTCACCAAGCGCGGCAAGCCGGTCGCGAGGGTCGAGCCCGTCGAGGAGCCGCCGTCGCTCAAGGGCAGCGTGATCTACCTGGTCGAGAACGACGAGGAGCTGTTCTCGACCGGCGAGGTGTGGGACATGGAGCGCGAGTGACCGTCCTCGACACGCATGCGTGGCTGTGGTGGGTAGACGACGATCCACGGCTCTCCGACGCGGCGAGGATCGCGATCGAGTCGAGCGACGGGCTTGTCGTGTCCGCGATCAGCGCCTGGGAGGTCGCGACCCTCGAGCGACTCGGACGGCTGAGGCTCGTGCCTGACACTCGCGCGTGGATACGGCGCGCGTTGGCACAGCCCGGAGTCGTGCCGGCGCCCGTGACACCGGATGTCGCGGTCGCGGCGGGGTCCATCCTCCCCCCGTTCCCCGGCGACCCAGCCGACCGCATCATCTATGCGACGGCGCTGGTCGAGGACGCTCGCCTCGTCACGGCAGACCGCCGCGTCGCGCGCCACGACCCCGATCGCGTCGTGTGGTGAACTGCAGCGTGTGACCACGCCGCTCGACCGCTCGACCACGTGGCCGTACGAGGACGGCGAGCCCGGCGCGTTCACGTACACGCGGTTCTCGAGCCCGACCGTCGCGGAGGCCGAGCGCGCGCTCGGCGGACTCGACGGCGGCGAGGCGCTCCTCTTCGCTTCGGGCGCCGCCGCCTCGGCCGCGGTCGTCCTCGCGCTGCTCGAGCCCGGCCAGACCGTGGCTCTCGCCGAGGGCGCGTACTACGGGACGGGCGTCATGCTCGAGGAGCTCGGCCGCTGGGGAGTCCGTCACGTCGAGTTCGACCAGACCGGCCCGCCTCCGGACGGCGCCGACCTCGTCTGGCTGGAGGCGCCCTCGAACCCCTTCCTCACCATGCCCGACTTCGAGGCCGCCGCGGCGCACCCGGCGGGGGTCGTCTGCGACTCGACCGCGGCGACACCGCTCCACGTGAGGCCGCTCGAGCTCGGATGCGACCTGGTTGTCCACTCCGCGACGAAGTTCCTCGCCGGCCACGACGACGCGCTCGTCGGCGCCGTGATCTGTCGAGACGCAGCCGACGCGGCACGCCTCCGCGAGCACCGGACGCGCACGGGGCCGGTGTGCTCACCGGACACCGCGTGGCTCCTCCTGCGCGGGCTCGCCACCCTCGAGGTGCGGGTCGCCCGGCAGACCGCGAGCGCCCGTGCGCTCGTCGAGCGATTGCAGGAGCACACCGCAGTGCAGACCGTCCGCTACCCGGGCTTCGGCGGGCTCCTCTCCTTCGACGTCGCGGACGCGGATGCCGCCCGCCGGGTCGAGACGGGCACACGGCTGATCGCGAACATGACGAGCCTCGGGGGAGTGACCTCGCGCATCGAGGCGCGCTCGCGGTGGGAAGGCGCGCGCGTGCCCCCGGGGCTGCTTCGTGTCTCCGTGGGGCTCGAGGATGCCGCCGATCTCTGGGCCGACCTGGAGCAGGCGCTCGCCCGGGTGTGACCATGGGACTGATCGATCGCATCCGCAACATGGGAGCGCCCGCCACGCCGGACGAGGCCGACCGGCTCGCCGTACGCCAGCTCGCCGGCCTGGGGGCCGACCTTTCGCTCCCCCGGCACGTGCTGCACTTCCTCTCCGCACCGGATGGTGCGAGCGCACATCGCGCCGCGGCCGCGGCCGAGCGCCTGGGGTACGAGACGTCGGTCGAGCAGCCGCCCGACGGCCGCGGCGACTGGACGGTGCGAGCCACGGGCGCACGCGTCGTCGACTCGAGCACCGTGGCCGCGTTCCGTGCGACGTTCGAGCGGCTGGCCGACGAGACCGGCACCGCGTACGAGGGCTGGGAGGCGGCCCCCAAGCCGTAACGAATCGGCCCCTGGTGGCTACCGTTGAGCCATCCTCTTTCGCGCAAGCCACTGACTCTGCCCGCGGAAGCCTGATTCGTCAGTCAGCTCGGGGTTGCGGTCGTCGCACTCGCAACACGCTGGAGCCAAGCGACGACGACTCCGGCAGACATACCGGGTTCGGACGCCCCCGGGATCCAGGGCGGAGCGACTCCAACGACTGCCGAGACCCGCTGTCCGCCGAGGGCCGCGATGCGCAGGACGTCCGCGGCCACGAGCTCGATCCTCGACGCGGCGGACGCGCCGTCTGCCGTCCGCCGCGCGAACCGGCTAACGATCGCGACCGCGGCGAGCCTCGGGGACGACGAACAGGTGCTGACGTCCACTGCCGAGCTCATCGAGGTACACACGGCGCACGTCGGATCCGGCTGGGTCGACGCCTCGAACCACATACTGGCGATCGTCGAGCTCGACGGCGCGACCGACGAGGAGCGCACCTTCCTCCCACAGCTGAGCGAGCGGCGAGGCATCGAGATGCGGAACGGGTCGGACGAGCGCGAGGCGAGGGCTCGTCATCGACGCGCAGTCCCCACGCGCGCGAGCGCCTCCTCGCAACGCCCCAGGCGTTCGCTCAGACGAAGTCGCAGTGTCCTGGCCTCGGCGAGCTCGTGCTCGAGCGTGGCAATCCGGTCGTCGCTCCGCTCCGCGTACTCCGCCAGGCTCCTCGTGACGTCGCTGAGCTCGTTGGCGTCGAGCTCATCGGGACGAGCGCTTCGCTCCAGCGCCTCGAGCAACTTCGCCATCTCGTCGAGGCTCAGCCCGAGCGGTTTCATGCGCTTGACGACGAACAGGCGCTGCACGTCGTCTTCCGAGTAGAGGCGAAAGCCACCGTCGGATCGCGCCGACGGAGTCACGAGCCCCATCTCTTCGTAGTACCGGACGGTGCGCAGGGACAACCCGACGCGCTCGGCGACCTCACCGATCTGCTGCAGGTCGGGGTCTCGGGTCACGATCCTTCTCGATCGAGAGAACGTCGCTCAGATGCACCCACAGATCGCGCACACCCGCCAGCCGCGTGCCCTCCGGGATCCGCCTCGTGACGAGATCGATCATCTCCTGAGGCGCGTCCTTGTCGGTCAGCGCCTCCACGAGATCCGCTCGCCCGACGATTCCCGGCCGTTCGAGCGGCTCTCGCAGGTACTCCGCGATCTCGGATCTCGTGAGAGCACGCGTGATCGCTTCCATCCACTCTCCTCCTGAATCGACTCTTACGTTAATGAAGAGTGTAGCGGAGCCCCGTGCTTATGTGATTGCGCAGAGGCTGACGCTACCCTTACGTCAGTGAAGGCTTCAATTGCACAGACGCACGCCGGCGCGCGCGTCCTCGAGAGCGAGGTCGCAAGACGTCGAACGTTCGCGATCATCTCGCATCCGGACGCCGGCAAGACCACGCTCACGGAGAAGCTCCTGCTCTACGCGGGCGCAGTCGCCGAGGCCGGCGCGGTTCGCGCACGGCGGAACCGGCGCGCCGTCGTCTCGGACTGGATGGAGATCGAGCGCGAGCGGGGCATCTCGGTCACCGCGACCGTTCTCCGCTTCACGCACGACGACATGGTCTTCAACCTGCTCGACACGCCCGGTCACCGCGACTTCTCGGAGGACACCTACCGTGTGCTCTCCGCGGCCGACGCGGCGATCATCCTCCTCGACGCAGCCAAGGGCATCGAGGAGCAGACGCTCAAGCTGTTCGAGGTCGCCCGGGCTCGAGAGCTCCCGCTCATCACGTTCGTCAACAAGCTCGATCGCCCCTCACGCGACCCGCTCGCGCTCCTCGACGAGATCGAGCAGACGCTCGGCCTCGAGCCGGTGCCGCTGACCTGGCCGGTGGGCACGCACGGCGACTTCGAGGGTGTCATCGACCGCGTCCGCTCCGCCTTCGTCCGCTACCGCAGGAGCATCGGCGGCTCCACCGCGGCGCTCGAGGAGGTCACCTCACGAAGCACGCTCGCGCGCTCGGACAACCCGGCCTGGGCGGAAGCCGATGAACACGTCGCCCTGCTCGACCACGTCCGCCCCCGGCTCGATCCCTCCAGGTTTCTCGCCGGCAAGGAGACGCCCGTCTTCTTCGGCTCGGCGATCTCGAACTTCGGCGTACGCCTCCTGCTCGAGGCGCTCGTCGAGCACGCGCCCCCTCCCCGTGCCCAGATCACCGTGGACGGAAGCTCGCGCGCGCTGGACACCGGGTTCTCGGGCTTCGTCTTCAAGATCCAGGCCAACATGAACCTCCGTCACCGGGACAGGGTCGCGTTCGTGCGCGTCTGCTCGGGGCGGCTCGAGGCGGGGATGAAGGCGACGAACGCCAGGACGGGGCGGCAGGTCACTCTCAGCCACGCGCAGGAGATCTTCGGCCGTGAGCGCGAGAGCCTCGGCGAGGCGTATCCGGGCGACATCCTCGGTCTCGTCAACTGTCCCGGAATCCGAATCGGAGACACGCTCTTCGCCGGGGATCCCGTCCAATACCCCCCGCTCCCGGTGCTCGCCCCCGAGCGCTTCGTCGTCGCCCGCAATCGCGACACGAAGCGCTACAAGCAGTTCCAGCGCGGGCTCGCGGAGCTCGAGCTCGAGGGCGTCGTCCACGTGCTTCGTCGGCCTGACCGGGGCGACCAGGAGCCGATCCTCGCCGGGGTAGGTGACATGCAGTTCGAGGTGACGACCCAGAGGCTGCGGGAGGAGTACGGGGCCTCCGTCGATCTCGAGCCTGCACCATTCAAGATCGCCCGCCGCACCGACACCGAGGGCGCACGAACGCTCGGCGCCGCTCGCGGTGTCGTCGTGGTGGAACGAAGCGACGGCACGCCGTTTGCCCTCTTCGAGAGCCAGTTCCACCTCGATCGCGTGATGGCCGATCACCCACACGTCACGCTCGAGGCCGTCGTCACGGCGTGACGGAAGCGTGAACTCTCGGGTAGCAGGCACGAAGTGGTCGCCGACCCTCCCCCTCACACCGAGCGCGCCTGGAGCCGGACGACGCGGGGATCGCGCCAGCGAAGCGCGACCACGAGGGTGACACCGGAGTAGGCGGTGAGCGCCACGAGCCCGGCGGTGTAGCTCCCGGTCGCAGCCTCCGAGACGGCCAGGGGAAGCGGGCCGAGGGCGGCCGCCCCGATCTGAACCGAGGCGGTCATCCCCTGGAGGCGCCCGATCTCGGCGAGGCCGTACGTCCGCGGCCAGACGATCCCGGCCACGACACCGAAGATCCCGCTTGCGATCCCGAGCAACAGGACGGCGAGATACGCGGTGGGGCCGCTGGGCACGAGGAGCACGACGACGCCGAGGGTGAGCACGGCGACCATCCCGGAGAGCAGCGTCCGCGTCAGCAGACGATCGGCCAACCCGCCGCCGAGCACCGTTCCGGCGAGCTTGGCGACGCCGAGCGCGCCGAGCGCCAGCCCGGCTTGCGCGAACGAGAGCCCTCGCTCCCCGAGCACCGACACCGCATGGAAGACGATCGCCGTGATGACGAGGGGTGGCGCGGCCATGACGAACAGCAGGCGGCCCGCCCGGGGGGAGGGCACGGTGAGACGCGGAAGCGTGCGGCTCGCACGGAGCGCCCCGGGGAAGAGCGCCGTACCGCGGCCCATCGAGACCCGCGCAGCGGCATGCGACCCGGCAGAGTCGACGAAGGCGGCAAGCGGAAGCACCAGCACGACGAGCGCAGCACCGAGCGCGACGTACGCAGCGCGCCATCCGTACGCGACGATGAGCGCCACGGCGAGCGGCGGCAGAAAGATCGACGACATCGTCAACCCGGAGCTCGCGACGGCCATCGCCCTGCCGCGGTAGCCGCGGAACGTGCGTGCGACGAGAAGCGTCGCGAGCAGCGGGAACGAGCCCTGGCCGAAGGTTCGGAGGAAGGCGAGCGCCAGGAAAGCGAGAGCAAAGCCCGTCGCAGCCCCGGCCAGTGCGCACGCGGAGGCGAGCCCGACTGAGGCAAGCACCCACACGAGGCGTGGGCCGACGCGGTCCGCGAGACGCCCGACGAGGAGCATCGTCAGCGCCGAGACGACCGTTCCGGCGGCGTAGAGGATCGAGAAGATCGTGCGCGAGAGCCCCGTCCCGGACAGCATCTCGTCCACGAAGACAGCGATCAGGACTGACTGGCCGGGCCCGGACGCAGCCATTGCGACGAAAGCCAGCCCGAGCGTCCCCGCCTTGGCGCGGGAACCCGGCGAGTCGAGAGCAAGCACCGTCGAAGCCACCGAGGGGTCCTCCGTCTCGTGCGTGCGCTCGACCACGGGCCGCGCTCGCTCCCGTTGTCCGGGAGGAGGAGCGCCCGCGCGACCCCCTCGACCCTAGCAGCCGTGCCTTCATCGAAGTCGATCGCCCGGCTTCGGCGATCCCGCCGCACCACCGGCAGCGCGCTCGCCGCTCCTCTCGACGATGAAGAGGGTCAGACGCTCGGCGGCGGAAACCGGACGAGCCGTTCATCCTGCCCGCGCCGGGGGCGGCGTTCGCACCATCCTTCCGTGATCGATGGTGAGCCTCCTCCGCAAGGTAGGGATGCCGACCTCCGACGAAGCGCTATCGGGCCGCGAGGAGGCCATGCGCGTCCCGGCGGCGCACCTCGTGCTCGGGACGCCGCTGACGCCGCCGTTCCCGGAAGGCACGGAGCAGGCGATCTTCGGCATGGGCTGCTTCTGGGGCGCCGATAGGCCCTTCTGATCCGTACGTCCACGTGGTGAGGGCGGCGCGCTCGAGGAGAGGATCAGCGCATCCACCGATACGCCAGACACGCGCTCGGCGGATACTGAGGGTGCACGAGGGAGGGTGCGTGGTGTTCTACGCAGCGATTTCCTTTGTGGCAGCCGTGATTGCAGCTTGGGTCTCGCTGCTGTTCGTGCGGGCGCGGTCGGATCCCGATCTGGCCGCGATCGAGAGCCGCAGATCGTGGATCTGGGGGCTGCTGCTGCTCGCGCTCGGCGCCGTCTTCTACCTCGTCGGCGCGATCGATCCACCTGGCGCAGACCTCGGAGAGGATCTCGAGTTCGGGGCGGTCGTGGACGGCCTCGGCGGGGGCTTCGTGGCGACCGGGTACGCGCTGTCGGCGATGCTGGCGGCGTTCCTTCTGCTCGGCGCCGTGGATCCGGGTCGGGCGGGACGGCTGCTCGTGCGCATCGGCATCGGCGCGGTTCCGTTCGTCGCCGTGCTGACCGCATCGACCATCGTCTTCGACCGCAGCGAATGGAGGGAGGGCAACATCGGCCCGCTCGCCGGGTGCCTGGTCTTCCTCTCGATTCCCACCTGGGCCGCAGGGACACTGCTCCTGCACGCCGCGTCTCCACCCGCCGCTGCCGCCACTCGATCCGCTCTGCGTTCCGGCTAGCGCGCGCGTAACGAGCACACGCCGCACCCGTACCGGACGCGCATGCTGCCGTCCGCAATGCCGACGCCCGAGTGGAGCGTGATCGGGACTACGCCGTGTCGGCGAACGCCTGCTCGCACTGGCGGGCGTAGAAGGTCGCTCCTACCGCGCGGTAGAAGACGAGCGCTCGCTCGAACTGCTCGGCTGCCTCGGCTCGGCGGCCCTCGGCGATGAGCGCGTGCCCGGCGCGAAGCCGCGCCTCGGCCTCGTCCGGCACCGAGCCGATCACGTCGAACGTCTCCGCTGCCTGCTCGAAGTCCCCTGCGAGGATCTCGCGCCCGGCCTTCAGCCAGAGGCTCGTCGCGGGCTCGAGCTCATCGAGACGCTCGCGGAGCGGACCCGCCAGTCCGATCCGGTCGGCGACCCATGCAAACCCGATCAACCCGTCCAGCCTCGCACCGACGCCGATGGTCGGGAGGAACTCATCGGCAAGAGCGCGCGCGGCGTCGAGGCGGCCCAGCTCAACATGGAGGCGAATGTTGGACGAGAACACAGGATCGACGATCTGTGGATCCTTCACGTCTCGCACGAGCTCCAGGGCCGTCCCGGCGTCGCTCTCGGCCCCGCTGACGTCGTCCCGCGCGAGCCGGACGAGGGCACGATGCTGGCGCGTGTTCGAGTCGAGATAGTGGGGCGATCCCGCCTCGCACTCGGCGACGAACTCATGCGCGTGACGCAGGCAGTCGTCCCAGCGTCCGGCGTAGTACTCGACCTCGACCCGCACTCCGCGCGCGAAGCGAACCATGCGCTCGTCACCGAACCTGCGCGCGGTGCGCAGGGACTCAGCGCGAAGCTCCGCGTTGCGACGGGCGTCGCCCCGGCTCAGGGCATGGAAGCCGAGGTTGTTGTAGAACCGCGCAGCCTGCGGGGAGTTGAGCGCGATCGCAAGCTCGAGCGCGCGCTCCAGGTCGGTCCCTCGAGAGCCGCCGAGTCGAGAGTCGGCCACTCCGAGGGCGCCCAGCGCGTGCATGCGGTACTCGTCGAGCCCGAGCCGCTCGGCTCCGGCGAGCGCTTCCGCCCCGAAACGGATCGCAGTGTCGGCGTCGCCGGCGATCGCCAGCTGGCTCGCCTTCCGGACCAGCACCTCCAGCGTGTCCGGCGACGGCGGCCGGCCGGCGACGAGCGCGAGCGCGCGATCGAGGTGCTCCACGGCACGGTCGCGCTTTCCCCGGTCCCACCAGACCGACGAGAGAAGGGAGTCGGCGCGGGCCGCACGCTCGGGCTCGCCGAGTGCGACGAGACCTTCGCGTGCCTCGATGAGAACGTCGCCCACGCGGTCGTCGCCGAGCTGAAGCAGCGCCGACCCGTACGCGAGCAGCAGCTCGGGCCGATCACGGTCGTCGCTCGGCCACAGAGAGACAGCGTGCCCGAGGAGATCGGCGGCGGACGCCCAGGCATTGAGGGACAGCGCGCGATCCCCGGCTGCTCGCAGAGCGGCGCGCGCGGCCTCCGAGAGCGTTGCGTCCTCGAAACCCGCAGCGCGTGACAGTCCCAGGGCGCTCACGTAGTGATAGGCCAGCATCTCCGCGTGATCCTCGGGCCGCCCGAGGGACTCGATCCAGGTCGCAGCGGCGCGGTGCCTCTCGGCCCGCTCCCCGCGCGGGATCTGGCCGTAGGCGACGTCGCGCACGAGCAAATGGCGGAACGCGTACTCGACCTCGCCCTCCACCGAGGCCCGCCGCTCTCTGCGAATCAGCTCCCGCCGCTCGAGATCGTGCAGCTCCTGCTCGACGCTCCAGCGCTCGCGCCCCGAGACAGTCGCAACCGCCCCGAGCCAGAAGACCTTCCCGAGCACGGCGGCCGTCTGGACGAGCGCCTTCGCCTCGGCCGTGAGCAGGTCGAGCCGCGCGGCGATGATGCCCTGGACGCTCTCGGGCATGGCGTCGTCGATCGCACCTCGCTCGCGGAAGAGCCGGGCGAACTCCTCGGCGTAGAGCGGATTCCCGCCCGCACGCGCGAGCACCGCCGCCTGCGCCTCGGCGGGGAGCACCGAACGCTCGAGGAGCGCATGCACGAGCTGCGCCGTCTCCTCGTCGGTGAGCGCCGAGAGCGAGACCGTGGCCGCGTTCGCCTTGCCCCCTCCCCACCCGGGCCGGCGTGCAAAGAGCTCGGGCCGCGCCGTCGCGACGACGAGCAGCGGAACGTCGCCCGCCCAGTCGACGAGGTGGTCGACGAAGTCGAGCAGGCCGTCGTCGGCCCACTGCAGGTCCTCGAGCACGAGCACGAGCGGCCGCTGCTCCGCGAGCCCTTCGAGGAACTCACGCCAGGCGGCGAACGCCTCGGCACGATGGTCGCCCGCAAGCTCCCGGTCCGGCGCGAGCCCGACCAGCGGACTGAGGTGTGACTCGATCCAGTCCGCGTGCTCGCCGCCGAGGGCGCGGACCGCGCCGTGGAGCTTCTCGCGCGCCTGCTCGGAGGTGTCGGTCTCGAGGATCCCCGCCTGCGCCTTGACCACCTCGCCGAGCGCCCAGTAGCTGACGCCCTCGCCGTACGACAGGCAGCGTCCCTGACGCCATGTGGTGAGCTCCGTGTCACGATCCGCCTCCTCGAAGAGCTCGTACACGAGCCGGCTCTTGCCCATGCCGGGGACGCCGACCAGGGTGACGAGCTGCGGCGAGCGCTCCCGGCGCACACGGGCCAGCGTGTCCACGAGGAGCCGGAGATCGCCCTCTCGGCCAACGAGAGGCGTGCTCGCGGTCTGAGTCACGTCCACGCCGAAGCGCGAGCGAGCCCGCACCGCAGGCCAAGCGGGGACGGGCTCGGACTTGCCCTTGGCGGACACGGCCGTCGCTTCGCCGTATTCGATCACGCTCTTCGTGCCCTCGTGAGTCTGGGCGCCGACGAGGATGCCGTCGACCGGGGCGGCACTCTGCAGGCGCGCGGCGGTGTTGACGACGTCGCCGGCGACCATCCCTTCGCCCTCGGACGGCTTCGCAGCGAGGTTGACGATCGTCTCGCCCGTGTTGACCCCGATCCGCACCTGCAGCCCCGACTGCTCGTCGGCGATCCAGGAACGAATCGCCAGGGCGGCTCGTACGGCCCGCTCCGGGTCGTCCTCGTGCGCAACCGGGGCGCCGAACACGGCCATCACGGCGTCGCCGATGAACTTCTCGACCGTTCCTCCGAACCGCTCGAGCTCGTCGCGGAGGCGGGCGTGGTATGGAGCGAGCACCGCGCGAACGTCCTCGGGGTCGAGCTGCTCGGAGCGACTCGTGAAGCCGACGAGGTCGGCGAAGAGGACAGTGACGACCTTGCGTTCCTCCCGCGCCGAGGCCTCCTCCTGTTGGAGCGGAGCAGCGCAGGCAGGGCAGAAGCGGAAGCTGTCGGGGCTCTCGAGGCCGCAGGTCGCGCAGGTCAGCACTCCGCCAGCCTACGGCGTGGCGCCGCAACACTCCAGACGCAGAGGCAGCGAGCGTCGCCCGAATCCGTACGGCGCTGGGGAGTTGCCGGGGAAGCAGTCACGAGACGCACCTTCGGGCGTTTGCCCTGTTCACGCGCAGGACGAGCGTGATCGGCGCCGACGAGGCGCGCCCCGGCCGCTCGACGCCGATCGTCGTCCCCGGCAACTACCTCGTCCTCGGCACGCCCACCGGCGCGCCGTTCCCCGAGGGCATGGAGCAGGCGATCTTCGGGATGGGTTGTCCTTCTGGGCCGCGGATAGCCCCTTCGGGTTCGCGAGTCCATAGGCAGTTCGAACTTCGCGAGCAGACCGGTAGCGACGGCGGCCTGTCACGCCAGAGGTCGCGGGTTCGAGTCCCGTCGCTCCCGTGCTTCACCCCACGCCGCGCGCTGGAGCGCAGGCGCCGCGTCGCATACGATGCGCCGGCGGCGACCCTTCCACAGCTCCACATCGACCGCTCGGAGGCGACTTGGGCAACGAGGCGCTCGGCCACAGCTCCACCGAGGTCGGAAGCACCCTGCCGGCCGGTGTCGTTACCTTCTTGTTCAGCGACATCGAGGGCAGCACGAAGATGCTCGAGACACACCGGGCGGCGGCGGGCGTCGCACTCGCCCGCCACCATGAGCTCCTGCTCCAGGCGATCGAGAACTCGTCGGGAGTCGTGTTCGAGACGGTCGGAGACGCCGTGTACGGGGCGTTCGCACGCCCGACCGATGCGATCACCGCTGCCGTGGCCATCCAGCGCGCCCTCGAGGGCGAGGAGTGGGGCGAGGTCGGGGAGCTCAGGGCCCGTATCGCCGTCCACACGGGGGCGGTCGAATCGCGAGGAGAGCACTACTTCGGACCTGCGCTGTTCGAGTGCGCGCGGCTTCAGTCGCTCGCCTACGGCGGCCAGACGATCACGTCGGCGGCGACGAACGAGCTCGCAGGCAAGGATCTAGCGGACGGCCTCGAGCTACGGCCGCTCGGCACGCATCGGCTGAAGGACTTGCTCCAGGCGATGGAGGTGTTCCAGGTCGACGCCCCTGGCCTGCAGACGCAGTTCCCTCCGCTTCGGGCGTCGACGGACGTACAGACGAACCTTCCCACGGAGCCGACTGCCTTCATCGGACGCGAAAGCGACCTCGAGACGGTGGCGACACTCCTCTCCGAGAGCCGGTTGGTCACGCTCGTCGGCTCAGGCGGTACGGGGAAGACGAGGCTGGCCGCCGAGGCCGGCGCGCGCCAGCTCTATGCATATCCGGACGGCGTCTGGCTCGCCGAGCTCGCGCACGTCACCGATCCGGAGTTCGTCGTCTCGGAGATCGCCGGAGTCTGGGGCCTCCGTGCCGGCGAGGGCAGTGCACTCGACGAGGTGTTGGTCCGCTATCTGACGTCGCGGCACCTGCTGCTCGTCATCGATAACTGTGAGCACTTGCTCGATACCGTTGCGCACCTGCTCGAACGGGTGTTGAAGGCGACCCCCATGGTGTCGCTCCTCGCAACCTCGCGGGAGTCTGTCGGAGTCCCCGGAGAGACCGTGTTCCGCGTCCCGTCTCTGTCGCTCCCCGAGGATCGCGAGCACGCTGCCGACTCCGACGCGGTGCGCCTCTTCCTCGATCGCGCGCACGCGGTGCGGCCGGACTTCTCGCCGACCGAGGAAGACCTCGACGCCATCGTGCGTGTCTGCCGCCGCCTCGACGGGATGCCGCTCGGTCTCGAGCTCGCGGCCGCGCGCTTGCGCTCACTTTCGCCGTCTGACCTCGCCGAGCGCCTCGAGGACTCCTTCCGACTCCTCACCGGAGGTGCCCGGACCGCGCTTCCGCGGCAGCGCACCCTCGAGGCGACGATCGACTGGTCACACGATCTGCTCACGGAGCCGGAGCGCGCGCTCTTCCGCCGTCTGTCGCCCTTCGCGGGCGGATTCGACCTCCCCGCCGCGGAGGCGGTATGCGCACGCGATCCCGTCGAGACGACCGAGGTGCTCGACCTGCTCGACTCCCTCGTCGACAAGTCGCTCGTGCTCGCGATTCCTGGCCTCTCGTCTCGCTTCCGCATGCTCCAGCCGGTCCGCCAGTACGCGCAGGAGCGGCTTGGCGAGGCCGGAGAGTCAGACGACGTTCTCGAGGCGCACGCCCACCACTTCGCGGCGTTCGTCGCCGAAGCCGCGCCTCACACGCGGGGCCTGGAGCAGATGGCATGGGAGCGCCGGCTGGACGCCGACTACAGCAACATCCGCGTCGCGCTCCACACCCTGCTCGAGTCGGGTGACTCCGGCACGTATCTCGACCTCTGTTTCAACCTCTTCATCTACTGGATGCACCTCGGGCTGCACGTCGAGGGCATCGCAACGCTCCTCGATGGCCTGAACCGAGCGCCCGAGACCACCGACCCGAACCGGCTGGTGAAGGCGTGGTTCGTGACTGCGGGGCTCGGCGCCGAGATCACCGATCCCAAGGCGATCGAGCACGCGAAAGCGGGGCTGGCTGTCTCCCAGACCATCGGAGATCCGAACGCCATCGGTCGCATGGAGCTCCAGGTCGGCGCCGCGATCCGCCACTCGACCACGGATCCGGAGTACCTTGAACACCTTCTGGAGGCCCGTCGACTGCTGGAGGCCAACCCAGAGCCGTACTGGTGGGAGCCGGAGTGGGAGCACGCGCTGCTCAACCTGATCTACGCCGCCTACCTGCCCGCGGAGGACGAGCGGATCCTCGAGCACGTCGAGACCGCGCTCGAGGGCTTTGAGCGAGTCGGCGACGAGGCTCTCCTGGCGGCCACACTCGGCGACAGCGCCGGGCTGTGGGGAAGGGTCGACGAGGAGTGGATCATGGGGAATCTCGTCCGCTCGGTCGAGATCCTCGGGCGCATGGAGGTGCCCTACTGGTACGGGCACGCGCTCCAGACCTTGGGGTCGATCCTCGAGCACGGCGGTCAAGGCGAGCGGGCAGTCGAGTACCTGTCCGAGGCGGTCGTGCATCTCGAGGAGATGGGCGACATGAACTGCTGGGCGAACTCGAATCGGCGGCTGGCGACCGCAGAGGCCGCGCTCGGTTCGACCGAAACCGCGCGAGAGAGAGTGGCGGACGTCATCGAGGCGATGCCGATCCTCCCGATGCACGAAGTTCACAAGCCTCGCACTCTCGACGCAGCGGCCGAGGTGCTGTTGGCAGCTGGCGTCGTCGAGCAAGCGGCGTTCGCGCTCGGGCGCGCGGAGGCGACGGAGTGCCCGGTGTCGACGATCTTCTCGCGCGACGCACGCCTCGCCGCAACCCGCGAGGAGATCACTCGGCGCCTGGGCGCCGCCGAGACGAAACGTCTGATGGCCGAGGGAGCCGACGCGAGTGTCGACGACGCTCTAGCGCAGATCGCCGACCGGCTCCGCGCCGGCTGAGCTACGCCGGCGCCGGGTAGGACACACCGCGGCACGACGCGTCACTCTCGTACCTCGGGGCCTTGGGGATGAAGCGCGGGTTCGAGTCCCGTCGCTCCCGTCTCTCGAAGTGCCGGCGAGTGACCTCAATGACACTCTGCAGCGCCGGGGTTTGCCGTGGAGTCGGCGTCGACTTCGTCCGTGCTCGATGACCAGCTGGCGAGGATCGTGGGCGCTTGCTCGGAGGGCGAGCCGCCGCTGCCGGCCCCACTTCGTTCGTGCTCTCCGGTGCGGGCGGACGGAGAGGCGGGCAGCCTCTTAGGTTGGCAAGCCATTGGCAAGTACTCACCTGAGCCAACGGGTATCGCGAAGCGCGAAACGGTCTTGTCCCGCGTCGTCACGAAATCTGGCAGGGAGGTTGGTGTCGGGGTCCTCGTGAAGGGAGCGTCCCGCGCAAGGCCGAGATGGT
>JAWOIV010000118.1:0-12323 GCA_046484465.1 Gaiellaceae bacterium | reverse complement strand
CAGAAGCTCCCGCATGGTGACGACTGACACGTGATCAGCCCCTTTCGTGGTTGAGGGTAACTCTCCGGCGGGCCGGGCGGAACCGAGCTCAGGGCTTCGGCACCCCCGCCACGACTGGTCGCCGGGTGGGTGGGATACGACGCCGGACAGTCTAGCCACCGAGCGCGTGGGTCGAGAAGGATGTCGACGCTGCCTAGTGGTCTCTCCGGGAAGTCCGGTGCCCATTCGCCGGCGAGAACCGAGCAGGCCTAGGACGCAGGGAGGCCGCATACCAGAAGGTATGTGGCCGACCGAGGACGACGGCATGCGATGTGTTCGCAGCCGCGCGAAGGGGTGGCGTACTTCCCGGAGAGACCACTAGCTAGCTCCGGGATCGCCCGACGTCGTCGGGGAGCTCGTCCTCTGAGTTCCGTCGACGGCGTCGGGGCCAGCGAGGTCTCTCGAGAAGGAAGACCTTCACTCCGGTCGCAAGTACGTATGCCGTGGAGCGCTCCCCCTCGAACGGAAGGGCCGGCGCTCGGCCGGCCCTTCGCACGTTCGAGTGTCGCCTTGATCAGCGGCTCGAACCGCCGACCTTCTCGCCGAGGTCATCCTTCTTCTTGTCGGCGTCGCCGACGATGTCTTCGGCCTTGTCCTTCACGTCCTTCCAGGCTTCGCGGCGCTTGTCCTTGGCCTCGCCCCACTTCTGCTGGGCCTCGCCCTCGGTCTCCTTGACCTTTCCTTCGACGCGATCGCGATCCATGCTCGCTCCTTTCCGATGGTGGACGGCTACCCAGCGAGTGCCCTCCGCCGGCGCCCTCGAAACGCCACGTTTCGCGATCGCGGGGACGGGAACGCCACGATCGGAAAGGAGGAACATGGAAGTGACTACCTGGGAGTGGGTCGTGCTCGTGGCTGCGTTTGGCATCTTCGGCCTGGCAGCGCTGGCGATCGTTGCAAGGGTTCGGCGCCGCCGTGCGCGGCTGGCGGAGTCGTTCGGCCCCGAGTACTACCGGACGGCCTCGGAGTCCGGCTCCCGAGCCGCCGAGCGCCGGCTCGGTGAGGTGGAAAGAGAGCACCAGGAGCTCGAGATCCGCGAGCTCACCCCCGTGGCACGTGAGCGGTATCTCGACGAATGGCATGAGGCGGAGCGTCGATTCGTCAGCGACCCCGCAGACGCGGTTCGGTCAGCAGAGCGCATCGTGCTCAGGCTGCTCGAGGATCGGGGGTACCCGTCGGAGGACGACGCAGCGGACACCGCGCCGCACGTCGCACTCGACCACCCGTACGCGTACGAGCGGTACCGACACGCCCGAAGCGCCGTCCTCGAGTCCAACGGCTCGGATGAGACCGAGCGACTGCGCCGGGCGATCCTCGACTACCGCGCGGCGTTCGAGGATCTCGTCGGGGGCCATCGGACCGCGGCGTAGGCCTCAGTCGAACAGCGACGTGAACAGCGCCAGGCCCCGCCGCGGCGGGGCCTGGCGCTGTTCACGGACCTGGCACGGGCCGGGTATGTCCTATGCCGTGGTGCGCCCGCCGAACGCGCCGAGGAGCGCGAGGACGAGAGCGACGACCAGGAGCAGGAACAGGAACTTCGAGACCGCGACTCCGCCGCCGATGGCGAGGAGTACGAGAAGCAGTACGAGCAACCACATCATTTGAGTCACCTCCGTGTCGTTTCCTTCGGTCGATCTGCCTGCGAGTCGAGATACCCGGGGCCGACGGGTTTCAATCATTCGCCGCTCCTCGGGATTCTTGGGAGTCGCAACGGAGGTCAGGTTTCGTATGGAGTTCCCCTTGGGTATCCACGGCGCTGTCATGGATGCGAACCACGCGCTTTCCGAAGCACGGCTCTCCGCCAGACGCCCGTGGAGGAGAAGACGAGTGACGCGCTTCGAACCGACCCGGCTCGCACGTTGATCGCGGCGCTCTGATAGGTCCTACTGCGTGAGCGAGCTCTACGATCCTGCGACCAAGTCGGCGAGGGCGAGTTACCTGTTCGCCATCCTGGCCGCGCTCGCCTCGGTAGGGGTGTCGTACGCCCTTCTTCCGTTGATGGAAGCGCCTATCTACGTCATCAGCGTGGGAGCGGTCGCCGTCTCGGTCTGGTACGGGGGCTTCAAGTCAGGGATCGTCACGATCGTCGTGGCGTGGTCGATCGCGTTCGCCCTCTTCGTCGGCGACAGCTTTCTCGACACTTCGGCGGAGGGGGAGCTCATCCGCTGGGCCGTCGCGCTGATCGTGGCCACGGGGGTCGTCTGGGTGAGCTTCGTCATGCGGCGTGGGCGGGAGATTGCTGCGAGCGCAGCGGTGGAGGCCGAGGCCACCGCGACGGAGATGGTGACCCTGCAGGAGCTCGCCTCGGCGCTCTCTGCCGCCGTCACGCCCGCGGACGTCGCCCGCTCGCTCATCGCGCGCACGCCAGCGCTCCTCGGGGCGAGGGGTGGAGCCGTCGCGCTCGTCGATGGCGACGAGCTCGTGATCGCCGACCTTATGGGGGTCGCGCTGCAGACCCATCCACCGGGTATGCGCATGAGCCTTGGGGCCCGCGCTCCGATCGCCCAGGCGATCGCGACCGGCGCGCCCGTCGTCGTTCAGGACCGCGCGACGTTCGAGTCCGAGTACCCGGACGTAGCCCGGCTCACGCCCTACACGCGCCAGGCGCTTGCGGTGCCGCTTCGCGTTGCCGGGGAGGTCGTCGGCTCGACGAGCTACCTGTTCGACCGGTCGCAGGGAATGCGTGAGGGCGCCGAGGTAGTCGCGCGGATCGCCGCAGATCTCGGAGGGCAGGCACTCGAGCGCGCGCGGCTCTACGAGGCCGAGCGCCAGGCGCGCCAGTCGCTCGATCGAATTCTCCAGGTCGCGCCACGGTTCCACGCCGACAGCGCCGATGCGGTCATCGAGGCGATCTGCCGAGAAGCCCGTACGACCTTCGACGCGGATCAGGCCACGTTGTGGCGGCAGGTAGGCGACCGTCTCGAGCTCGTCAAGACCGACCCGGCGAGAGCCGCTCTCGAGCCAGGAACCGTCGCCGAGCTCGAAGACTTCCCGAAGCTGCTCGACTCGCTCACGACGTTGCGGATCTCGTTCACGTCCGACGTCCTCGACGAGGCGCGTGGTGACGGCATCGAGCTCGTGCGCGCGCTCGGCGTCCGCTCGTCGCTGCGGACGCCGATCGCGATCGGCGACGACGCCGAGCTCATGCTCGTCGTCTCGTGGTTCCAGGTCGTGTCGGAGCCGGATCCCTCCACGATCCTCATCGCGCGGCGGTTCGCCGATCAGGCGGGCCTGGCCCTCGAGCAGCTCGAGCGGCGCCGAGCGGAGGCGTTTGCCGCGGAGCGGGCGGCCGAGACGCGGCGGCTGCAGGAGGTCACCGCGGCGCTCTCGCGGGCAGCGACCGCCGCCGACGTCAGCAGCGTCTGCATCGAGCTCGCGCTCGAGGCGGTCGGAGCCGATGCCGGCATCGTGGTCCTCACACGCCGCGAGGGCCGGAGCGTCGAGCTCGCGGCGAGCCGCGGGTACGAGGACGACGCGCTCGAGATATGGCGAGGCTTCGATCTCGACGGGGACGTTCCGTTCGCTCGGGCGATCAACAGCGGAGAGGCGATCTGGGCGCTCGCCGACGGCGACGTCGGCGAGTTCGCCGCCGCGAGCACCCTCGGCGACGTGAACTGGGCGACGATCCCGCTGAAGACGACGGCCGCCGTCAGAGGCGCTCTGCACCTCGCTTTCCGGAGGCCCAAGACGCTCGACGAGGCGGAGCGACGATGGCTGCAGACTGCGGTGACCCAGTGCGCACAGGCGCTCGAGCGGAGTCGCCTGCTGGACGACGAGCAGTTGCTACGAAGGCGATCGGAGCGTCTCCAGAGCATGACCTCGGCGCTCTCGAACGCGGTAACGCGCCTCGACGTCGCCGAGGTCGTGGTCGAGGAGATCGGCGATGCAGTCGGCGCGACGGGAGTGGCATTCGCGATCAGCGGCGAGGCTGAGGGGCCGCTCGTCGTCCTCGCGTCGCGCGGGTACCCGCGGGAGGCCGCAGTCGCGTCTGTCGAGATTGCCCTCGGCGTTGCAGCCCCTGGCAGCCGTGCGGTCGATCGGCGCGAGTCGTCCTTCTTCGAGACGCTCGAGGAACTCGGTCGGGCCTTCCCGCGCGTCGCCGCCGAGTTCGGAGCTCTCGATCACGAGTCGTTCTTCTTCGCTCCGTTGCGGGTTGGGCGGCGCGTCGCGGGCCTGGTGATGGTGTCCTGGGAGGACGTCAGCCCGCTCTTGGCCGAGGAGCGGCGCTTCCTGGAGTCTCTCGTCGAGCAGGCGGCTCAGGCCCTCGACCGTGCGCGGCACTTCGAGTCCGAACGGACAATTGCGGAGACGCTCCAGCAGAGCGTGCTGCCGGCCTCGCTTCCCGATGTCGCAGGTATCCAGCTCGCTGCGAGCTATCTCCCGGGCACCGCGCAGCTCGACGTCGGCGGCGACTGGTTCGACGCCATCACGCTCCCGGAGGGCAGACTCGGGCTCGTCGTCGGCGACGTCGTCGGAAAGGGCGTCCACGCGGCGGCGAGCATGGGGCAGCTCCGGAACGCGCTACGGGCGCTCTCGCTCGATCGGATGAGGCCTGCCGCCGTCATGGCCAGGCTCAACCGGCTCGCCGAGGAGGTGTTCGACACGACATTCGCGACTGTCGTCTACGCAGTCGTGGATCCAGTCGCACGTCTCTGCAGGTTCACGTCGGCCGGCCACCCTCCGCCCGTCGTCGTCTACCCGGACGGGCGCGTCGAGCTCCTCGAAGGGGGACGAGGCGTGCCTCTGGGTGCGGTTGAGGGCGCGGACTATCGCCAGGATCTCGTGGAGCTTCCCGCGGGCGCCGTAGTGCTGCTGTACACGGACGGGCTCGTCGAGCGCCGTGGTCGCGCGATCGACGACGGGCTCGATCGGCTGTGCGAGGCCGTACGGATCGGCCCGCGGGATCCGGAGAAGCTCGTGGATCACGTACTCGACCAGCTCTTCGGGACGGAGGAGCGTGAAGACGACGTCGCGTTGCTGGTGATGCGGATCTTCTCGGTCGCCCCGGAGCCGCTCGATCTTCGCGTGCCACGTAACCTGGGTTCTCTCGATGTCGTGAGGGACTCCCTTCGAGCCTGGCTCGAGGGAGCCTCTCTCAGCCAGGCGGACGCCCAGGACGTTGTCCTCGCCGGCTGGGAGGCGTGCGCGAATGCGGTCGAGCACGCGGAGGACCCGACGGACGACTACGTGACCGTGGCCGCCCGTGCGAGCGACTCCACGGTCACGCTGGTCGTCGAGGACACGGGAAGCTGGGTTCCTCCGCGCGAGCGGACGGATCGGGGGCTCGGGCTGCAGCTCATGCGCTCGCTCATGTCGTCGGTCGATGTCTCGACCGAAGAGGGCGGGACCCGTGTCACGCTGACCAAGGCGCTCTCCGAAGGCGAGGCCTGAGCATCAGCTCAGAGGCCTTCCGGATTCCTAGAACAGCCAGATCAACAACAGGATGATGACGATGAGAGTAAGGACGCCTCCGCCGATGTACATGCGCTTTCTCCTTTCCTGGTCGCGTTCGTGCCGACGGTGGTGATTCCACGCCTGCGGCCGGACGAAACCTGCGCGGTGTTTGAGCGTACGCATCGTGGGCATCCGAGCTCGGAGCCGAGCCACGAGCGAGAGAGGCGCGATGCCTGCACGCGAGCACGTGCGTGGGCCACGTCGGAAGCGTCACCGGCGACTCCGGCTTCACGCGGGTGATCGGTCTCGACGTCCTCGGGGTGACGGCAAGCGGACGTTTCTTCCCTGGGCGGCGGCAACCCCACGCCGCGAGGTCTGTGTAGCGTCGAACCTCGTGCTCTTCGAGGCCCACGAGAGCGAGGAGTACGCCGTTTTACCCGCAGCGCTTGGGCTGAGCTCGCCCCGTTGGCCGTATCGAGCGAAGGAGCCGTCGCGCCGCAGGCACTTGGGATGGTTTCGCGCGAGCATTCGGCGGGTACGACCACCGTGTGACGGGCGTCGACGATCGGCCTCACCGGCCCGAGTCTTTGGCGCCCCGTGCCGTGGAGGTCGAGCTACCCGCTGATGGCGCGTTTGCGGCCGTATGCCGGTTGGTCGCGGCTGGAGTCGCGGGTCGTCACGACGTGACGGTGGACAGGATCGACGAGCTCCAGCTCGCAATCGACACGGCTCTCCGGCAGGCACCCGCCTCCGACGCCGTGTCGCTCAAGGTCACGCCCGCCGCGGAGGAGCTCTTGATCGAGCTCGGCCCGTTCGTGATCGATGCCACAGGACGCATGGCGTGCGAGCGCGTACTCTCGGCTCTCGTGCCTGGCTCCAAGACCCGAGACAGCGGACGAGAAGCCTGGCTCGAGATGCAGATTCCCCTACCCGCCCACGATCGAGGATGACTGAGGTGCTCGAGCGGAACGTCGACGCACTTCTCGCGGCCTACCACCGTGACGGAGACAGCGAGGCGCGCGATCGCGCGCTCGTCGAGCTCATGCCGTTGGTGCGTGCGCTCGCGATGCGGTACGCAGGACGCGGCGAGCCGCTCGAAGATCTGATCCAGGTCGGTTCGATCGGCCTCATCAAGGCAGTGGATCGCTTCGACGTCGATCGCGGCGTGGCGTTCTCGAGCTACGCGGTCCCGACCATCGTCGGCGAGATCCGCCGTCACTTCCGCGACAAGACCTGGGCGATGCACGTCCCGCGCCGGTTGAAGGAACTGAGCGTCCGGCTCTCGCGCGTACTCGACGAGCTCACGACGGAGCTGGGGCGGTCGCCGACGATCACCGAGCTCGCCGAGGCGACCGGTGCCGACGAGGAGGAGGTCATCGACGCGCTCGACTCAGCGCATGCGTACTCGACGCGCTCGCTCGATGCTCCGCTCGGTGACGCGGGTGACGAGAGCCTCGCGGAGCATCTCGGCAACGAGGATCCCGGGTTCGAGGAGGTCGAGGACGAGGCGCTCGTGGCCGCCGGCCTCGACGCGCTCGACGAGCGCGAGCGTCGCATCGTGGAGCTCCGGTTCCACGAGGAGCTGACTCAGTCGCAGATCGCTGCGGAGATCGGCATCTCGCAGATGCACGTCTCGCGGCTCTTGCGCCACTCTCTTGCGATCATGCGCGGGAGGCTCGAGGAGGTGACCACGACCGATGGCTGACGCCGTCGTCCGCTTGACGTTTCCGGCCAAGGCCGACTACTTGCTGCTGGCCCGCCTCGCGCTCGCGGGCATCTCGCGCAGCGTCGTCGTCGACGAGGATGTCCTCGCGGATCTCAAGCTCGCGGTCACCGAGGCGTGCGGCAACGCCGTTCGTCACGCCTACGGGAACGGGGAAGGATCCGTCGAGGTCGTGTTCCTCGTCGGCCCGGAGCGGATCGAGATGACGGTCGAAGATCGGGGAGCGGGGTTGGGCGACCCGCTCGAGCCCGCGAAGATCGCAGGCGAGCCGCTCGAGGGCGGAATGGGTATCGCGATCATCAAGGCGGTCGTCGACGAGCTCGACGTACGGGATGGTGCAGACGGTCACGGCACCATTGTGCGCATGACGAAGTACCTCGAACCCGCCGTCGGCTGAGCCTCAGGTCTTCTCTGCGAGCTCGGCCAGCCCGTCCTCGCGCGAAGGGGTGACGGGCAGCGCACCGTCGAGTGCGGTGATCTCGAAGATGCGCCGTGCGGATCCTCGCGGCAGAACGACTCGCACGAGGCGACCGGCCTCTCCGCGCATGCGCACCGCGCGCGCGACGAGACCGAGCGCCGTCGAGTCCATGAAGGACACTCGCCGGAGATCGATGACGACGTTCCCCAGCCGTCCAGCCTCCTCGAGGGCCGCCTCGAGGTCGGACGCGGCGAAGGCGTCGACCTCCCCCTCCGCGACCACGACCGGGAGCGTGGACTCGATCTCAACCCGGATTCGATGCACGAGCCCGCACAGCAAAGCAGTCGCATCGACAAGACGAGCCGCGCCCCTGGGTGGGGGCCGGGCCGTTCACGCTCGCCGGGAGCGGATCGCGTTCCAGACGAGGAGGATGATCAACGCCCCGACGACGGCCGCGACCCATGTGCTGAGATCGAAGAACTCGTCGACGGGATCACCGAGACCGAGGGCAGTCGCCAGGAAGCCTCCCAGCAACGCGCCGACGATCCCGAGCAGCATGGTGACGAAGCAGCCGCCCCGCTCCTCGCCGGGCATGATCGCCTTCGCGATCACTCCAGCGAGGAGGCCGAGGACGACCCAGCCGATGATTCCCAACGTCAGTCCTCGCGGATGACGTTCGTCTGGTTGCCGCCGGCAGCGTCACGATTACCGCCGAAGCCGCCCCAGCTCGACCAGAAGATCATCGAGACGAGCAGCCCGATGGCGCCCGTGATCATGAGGATGACGCCAACGGCGTTGATGTTGATCCCGGATACCTCCGCGGAGACTGCCCACGTCAGGATGGCTCCGAGTGCGATGAACAGGATGCTGATGCTGATGCCCACTTCTTCCTCCTTGTTCGAGTCGTCGCCGACGCTCGACGCGCCGACACTCGTCGATACCCGCCCCGCCGCTCGCGGAAACCTCATGCGGGAGTCAGCTCCATGTCGTAAGCGCTTCGAGCAGCTCGTCCAGCTTGGGCCGGACGGGCACGAGCCTCCGGAGCCCGACGATCTCGAACGTGCGTGCGATGGGCGACGCCGGTGGCACGACGAGGCCGAATCCGTTCTGCCCGAGCCTCCGGGAAGTGCGGAAGAGGACGTGGAGCGCGGCGCTGTCCACGAACGTGATCGCGCTCAGGTCGAGGGCCAGCGGAACGCCGTCGGCGGAGGCATCGACGAGAGCGGCCTCGAGCTCGCCCGCGTTCGTGAGGTCGAGCTCTCCGACGAGTGCGACGTGACGCGCTGCGGGTTCACGAATCTCGCGCTGGTCGAGCCCGAAGCTCGTCACGTCTGCGGACCCGATACGGCCGCGCAGCCTACGGCACGAGCTCCGTCACGCGGCGATCTGCCAGTGACCGTGTTTGGGATCATCGGGATGCGGGTATCGCGTCTTCGATAATGAGGCAGTTTCGACCAATGAGCAACCGAGGCCCGGTTGAGAAACCCGTGGAGTTCGACGTCGAGGGCGAGCGTCCCACAGCGGGCGTCGCAGTGGTCTCGGTGGTCGGCGAAGTCGACCTCCATGTCGCCTCGGTTCTGCGGGAACGCCTCACGACTGCGGTCGACGGCGCCGACAAGGTCGTCATCGATCTCTCCGGTGTCACGTTCGTCGACTCCATGGCGCTGAGCGTGATCGTCGGAGCGGGGAAGCGCGCTCGCGCACGCCGGGCCGTGGTGCGACTCGTTGTCCCGCGGCGGGAGATCCGGCGGGTGTTCGAGATCACGCTCCTCGACCGCGTCTTTCCGCTCGACGAGTCGCGGGAGGCTGCGCTCGCGGCTGTGCAAGACGGTTAACGGGCTGCGTCGAGCGTCGGATGCACCGGCATCATCGTGTCGACGGCCGCGATCTCGAGCACGCGCACGATCGTGGGGTTGGACGCGACGAGCGAGAGCGTCCCGCCGGCCTCGTCGACCGCACGCGACGTGTTCGCAAGGACATGCACCGCCGACGAGTCGAGGAAGGTGCAATGCGTGAGGTCGATGATCGTTTCGCCGTCGAGACCGACCGTCCCGAGCGCCTCCTCGAGGCGCGCGATGGTCGCCAGGTCGAGTTCTCCGCTCACGCGTACGACGGTCGAGTCGGCCGAACCAGCCTCGACACTCACCTCGAGCTCACCCGATGCTCCGGTCATCCCCGGCGAGTCTAGAGGCTTGGCGCAGCTGTGGGCACCCGCTGCTGGGGCCTGCGCGCGGTCCCTCCCCGTCCGTACCCACAACTCACATCGAGTCTCTCGGCGATGATGGGGAAATGAACGAGCGCCTGTTGGACCGGATCTCGCTGACGCTCCCCACCGCGAGCCCGTACCGGGGAGTCGCGAGCCTCGTCCTCGGCGGCGTGGGAGGCCGCCTCGACCTCGCGTACGAGCAGACCGACGACCTGCAGCTCGGGATCCTCTCGGCGCTCGGGGCCGCCGCAGGGGACTCCGTCACGATCGAGATCGAGATCGCCGACGAGACCGTCCAGGTGTCGGTTGGGCCGCTCGCTGACGGCACCGCTGACGATCGCGCCCTCCTGAACGTGCTCGCCAAGCTCGTCGACGCGGTCGACGACACGCGTCGCGAGGGGCGCGAGTGGCTCGTGCTGAGCCTCTCGCGCCGACCTGAGCGGCTCTGACTAATCGCGGACTGGATCGCGCGAGATCTGCTCGACCAGCGCACCGGTCTCGCTCGGCTCTGCGGCCCTGGAGACGTCAGCCTGGCTGAGGATGCCCACGACTCGACCCTCGTCGACGACGGGGAGCCTCCGTACCTGCGCGTCCGCCATTCGCGCCAGCGCCGTGTCGAGTGGCTCGTCCGGTGACACGATCACCGGGCTCTCGGTGCACACCTCGGCGACCGTCGTCTTGACCGGATCGACGTTCTTGGCCACGACGTTGGCGACGAGGTCGCGGTCGGTCACCATGCCGACCAGGGCGGTTCCGTCGACGACGGGCAGCGAGCCTACGTCCTCGGCGATCATCGTGCGGGCGGCCTGGGTGACGTCCGCGTCGTGCGGGATCGTGGTCGGCGAGGGCGTCATGGCCTCGCGAACGGTCGTGTGTGGCATGAGATCCTCCTGTTGTCGTTGTTCGGGCACGGCGAACGACGTGTTCCCGTCCTCTCCGGCCGCGAAACAGGGGTTTGGAGAAACGCTCGGCCGGGAACTTCGGCAACGTGAAGGCGCACGAAGACCAACCTCGACGTCAGCTGCCTACTCTCGTCTTCTTCCGCCGTGAGCGCTGCGGTTTGTCGAGGCGGATGGAGAGCCTCGTCGCCTGGGTCAAGGTGACGGAGAAGCGTGATCTCCGCGTGGTCGACGTCGACGCCGAGCGGAGCCCGGCGCTCGTCGAGCGGCTGCGCGTTCGCATGATCCCCTCTCTCGTCGTGATCAAGGATCGCCGCATCGTCGGCAGGCTCGAGGGGCGGGCCACGGGGCAGCAGATCGACGCGCTGATCCGGCCTCACCTCGGGTAGCCGAACGAGCCGCGTGATCGCGGAGCAGTACGCTGCCCCTCACGGCCGGTGTCCGGCCCGTGACCGAAGGAGGATCGGATGTACGCACGTGTAGCCCGTTTCGAGGGTGTCGATCCGGCGGCGATGGACGCGCAGATCGCCGAGATCAAGACGTCGATGGCAGCGACGACGGCGGGGGAGCTGCCCGACGGAGCGCCCGAGGAGCTGCAGACGCTCATGGACACGATCGCGCGGTTCGTGCAGCTCGTCGATCGCGAGGGCGGAGCCGCTATCGGGATCGCCTTCTGCGAGACGGAGGACGACGCCAGGCGTGCCCATGCGGCACTCGACGCGATGTCCCCGAGCACAGGAGAGGGGAAGCGCACCTCGGCCGGGATCTTCGAGGTTGCTATCGACCAGAGCTTCTGACCGGGTCCGAGGGGAAGGGCTGCGGCGTTACGGACGAGCACCCGCATCCGCGAGCACGCAGTGCCCGCGCTTCAGGGATCCTCGCGATCGGGAGTCCGTTCGCGGATTCCCGGCCTGCGGAACACAGGGGCGGCAGGACTCGAACCTGCAACCCCCGGTTTTTGGAGGCGCGGAGCTTTCGGCTCAACCAAGCCTGATCGGGCGCTGTGCGCCAGTGTGTGCGCCAGTTCTCGCTCGAGTTACTCGGTCAGCAGTCCGAACACCGCCCAGGATCATGGTCTTCGGAGCGGTGCTCGTCTCCGTCGAAAGCGCCGCCGATGGAAGACGATCGCGGCGCTACTCTCGGGTCATGAAGACCGTGTCCGACGAGAAGAAACGCGGGCTTAGAACTCGAATCGAAATGAAGCCTTGAGCCGCCGGAACGCGCCGGACGGCACGCTGCTTCGTCCTCAGTCGCCCCGATATGTCTCGTATCGGGGCTCCCTGCGTCCTCGCATCGCACTCGCCCGGGCGCGCCCCGGCGGCGAAGCGTCATTCCGATTCGAGTTCTTAGCGCGATCGTGGGAGGGAGGGTCCGGCGGCAGGCCCCAGCCACGACGTCGCCGAGCTGGATCTCAGTGTGAGGTGACCGAGAGCCGCACCGGACGCACCTTGACGATCGCCTCGATCGGATAGCCGGGAGGGCTCACCACGACGTCGACGACCCGGTACTCCCCGTGCTCGAGCGCCACCAGGTCGTTGACCTCGACCGGTGCCGGCACGGGGAGTACCGGGTCGTCGACGTCGGGGTGAGCCCTCCCGGCTATCCGATCGAGGCGATCGTCAAGGTGCGTCCGGTGCGGGTCTC
>JAWOIV010000090.1:0-2723 GCA_046484465.1 Gaiellaceae bacterium | reverse complement strand
ACGACGTGACCACGGCTGCCCGCCTCCAGTCCGCGGCACTCGTCGGCTCGGTGCTCGTCGACGACACGACGGTGCGCGCCGCTGGATCGGCGATCACTTTCGAGCCGCTCGAGCCGGTCGAGGCCAAGGGGAAGGCGGAACCGATCCCGGTCTGGCGCGTCGTCGGCGCGCGCAGCCGCGTCGGGCAGCCGGAGGCGGCGACGCACACGCCGTTCGTCGGCCGCGAGCACGAGCGCACGCTCCTCGTCGAGACGTACCTGCGCGCCGAGCGCGAGGCGTCGGTGCAGCTCGTCACGGTCGTCGGCGAGCCAGGGATCGGCAAGAGCCGGCTCGTGACCGAGCTTCGCACCGCGCTCGACGAGCGACCAGACATCGTCACGTGGAGGCACGGCCGCTGTCTCCCGTACGGCGAGGGGATCACGTTCTGGGCGCTCGGAGAGATCGTGAAGGCCGAGGCCGGGATCTTCGAGTCGGACGACTCCGATGTGGTCGCCGCGAAGCTGGAGACGAGCGTCGCCACGCTCTTCGAGGACGGCACCGAGCGCACATGGGTCATCTCGCGGCTCGGCCCCCTCGTCGGCGCCGGCGAGGGGGCCGGTGCGAGTCGGGAGGAGTCGTTCACCGCCTGGCGGCGGTTCCTGGAAGCCATGGCAGCGCGCCGGCCGTGCGTTCTCGTCCTCGAGGACCTGCACTGGGCGGACGGCGCGCTGCTCGAGTTCCTCGAGCACCTGCTCGACTGGAGCATGCCCGTTCCGCTCTTCCTCCTCTGCACGACGCGACCGGAGCTTTTCGAGCGGCAGCCGAGCTGGGGCGGGGGGAAGCGGAACGCGACCACGATCTCGCTCCTGCCGCTCTCGACGGCGGAGTCCGGGCGGCTCCTCCAGGTCCTCCTCGACCGCACGGTGCTCCCTGCCGAGACGCAGGCGCTGCTCCTCGAGCGTGCGGGCGGGAACCCGCTCTATGCGGAGCAGTTCGCGCGCATGCTGGCCGAGCACGGCGACGCGAGCGAGCTTGCGATCCCGGAGACCGTTCACGCGCTGATGGCGGCGAGGCTCGACACGCTCCGGCCCGAGCAGAAGGGTTTGCTCTACGACGCTGCCGTTGTCGGCCGCATCTTCTGGAGCGGCGCGGTCGCCTCGATCGGCGAGCGCGATCGCAGCGCCACGCGTCGCGAGCTCAACGAGCTGGTGCATCGCGAGTTCATCCGCCCCGTCCGCGTCTCCTCGATTGACGGCGAGGACGAGTTCGCCTTCTGGCACGCCCTCGTCCGCGACGTCGCCTACCAGCAGATCCCGCGCGGCCCGCGTGCGGAGAAGCACCTAGCTGCCGCCGGCTGGGTGGAGGAGACGGCCGCCGAGCGCGTCGCCGACCACGCCGAGATCATGGTCCACCACTACGGCGAAGCCCTGGAGCTGGCACGGGCTGCAGGAGACGTGCGCCCCGACGTCGAGAGCGCGCTCGCCCGCAACCTCGTCCTGGCGGGTGATCGGGCATTCGACCTCGACACGCAGGCAGCCGAGGCGCACTACCGTCGCGCGCTGGCGCTCGAGGGCGTGGACGAGGTCGCCCGGGCGACCGTTCTGACGAAGCTCGCTAACGTTCTCGTGCAGCGTGGCGAGCGCGAAGAGGGCGTGGCTGCATTCAACGACGCCATCGCCGTGCTCCGCACCGAGGATCCGCCTGCCGCGGCCGTTGCGCTGAGGCTCCTCGGGCAGGCGATGTGGGCCCAGGGAGAGGTCGACGTCGCGCGTGAGCTCGGAGACGAGGCCATCTCCATCCTGGAGCGGAGCCCCGGTCCGGAGCTGGTAGCCGCGTACGGTGGCGCCGCGCATCGCGGGGCCATCGGGGGGCGATTCGAGGAGGCGACCGCTCTCATCGAGAAGGGCCTGTCCCTTGCGGAAGAGCTCGGCGTCGAGGACGTCATGGCCCTCGTCATGGCACGCGCAACCGTCCGTGGGTACTCGGGCGACCCGGCATGTCTCGAGGACTCCGAGGCTGCGCGTGACCTCGGCTTTCGTCTCGGTCTCGGGAGAGCGACGGCAATTGCCATGAACAACCTCGCGGACGCGCGCGCCCACTTCGAGTCCATCCGGGCTGCGCGGCGCGCCTGGGACGAGGCGATCGAGTTCTCGAAGGCCCGTGGCCTGAGCCAGGCCGAGATGTGGGAACGCGGAGAGCGGCTGCGCGCCCTCTACCACCTCGGCGAGTGGGACGATCTGACGCGCGAGGCAGGCGAAGTGCTGGCCTGGGTACGAAGCCACGGAGGAGGGCAGATGGAGGTTTTCGCGCGCCTCTACCTCGCCGACGTCCTCGTCCACTCCGGGGCGGTCGACCAGGCCACCGAGCACGTCGCCGTGTTCGTGCCTCTCGCCAGGAACAGCGGTGATCCGCAGGTCGTGATACCGAGTCTCACCATGGCTGCACTCGTCGCTTCGGCGAATGGTGACGGTCGAACGGCGCTCGACTACGTCGTCGAGCTCGAGGAGCTGACACGAGGATCGGGCTGGCGAAGCTATGGCCTCGTGTGGCCCTCTCGGATTGCGGCCGCAGCCGGCGAGCTGCACCTGGTCGAGGCATTCCTCGACGGATTCGACGATCGGCCGATGTGGAACGTGTGTGCGGCTCTGACCCAAAACACCCGATTCCGAAAGCGGGCCCAGGTATTCGCTGTGGGCGTTTCCGCCGTCGCCGGCATTGGTGCTGATGATGGTGCGGTCTTTTTT
>JAWOIV010000157.1:0-16325 GCA_046484465.1 Gaiellaceae bacterium | reverse complement strand
CGGCCACTCGGAGGTGGGCAGTTTTATAGTGGGCGATGACCTGTATGGACAGAACGAGCTGGAGTTTTTACCCTGACCGCTGGAGGCCGGGCTCGACGAGCCCCGGCTCCGGGTCGTGCGCCACGAGCAGGGCAAAGGCGTCGCGCAGGCGCGAAACGCGGGGATCGCCGCCGCCCGGGGCGAATGGGTCGCCTTCCTCGACGACGACGACCTCTGGTCTCCGCGGAAGCTGCGGGTGCAGCTCGACGCCGCGCGTGCGGTGAATGCCGGATTCGCCTATGCGGGCGTCGTATCGGTCGACGTTGAAGGCACCGTGAACTACGCGTTCGCGCTTCCGGACCCCGACGGTCTTGTGCAAGAGATCCTCTCCCGATCCGTGCTCCCCGCTGGTTGCTCGAACGTCGTCGCTCGCGCCGACCTGCTCAGGGAGCTCGGCGGCTTCGACGAGGAGCTCTTCCAGCTCAGCGACTGGGATCTCTGGATACGGCTTGCCCAGGCGGCACCGGCAGCTGCCTGCGAGGAGATCCTCGTCGGCTACGTCGAGCATCCCGCCAACATGCTCCTCACCGACGACCGCGACGTGACCAGGGAGTTCGACCACCTGCGGGACAAGCACCGCAGGTCGAGGGAGGCACAGGGTGTCGAGCTCGACCGAGTGACGTTCATGCACTGGGTTGCCTGGGGGTATCTGCGGCGAGGGCGGCGGCTCCGGGCGGCCGGCGTCTACCTGCGCTGCGGTCTCGGAAATCGCCGCGTCCGCGACGTCGGGCTGGCGGCAGGGTTCGCACTGCGGGCGATCGTGCCGGTCTCGTCGGGCCGTCGACTGCTGCACGCCATCGCCCCGCCGGACGGCGCCGACGCGCCTGCCCCGCTCGTGCCGCCGGCCTGGCTTGCCCGCTACGGGTGACGGAGGACCGCGCATCGGTCGGCGGCCCCGAGGTCAGCGTCGTCATTCCGACGCGCGACCGGTGGGAGCTCCTCTCTCGAACCGCCCTCCGCTCCGCCCTCGGCCAGGAGGACGTCGAGCACGAGGTGATCGTCGTCGACGACGGCTCGAGCGACGGGACGGCCGAGCGGCTCGCCGAGCTCGACGAGCCACGACTGCGGGTCGTGCGCCACGAGCAGGGCAAAGGCGTCGCGCAGGCGCGAAACGCGGGGATCGCCGCTGCGCGCGGCGAATGGGTCGCCTTCCTCGACGACGACGACCTCTGGTCGCCGCGGAAGTTGCGATTGCAGATCGATGCGGCACAGGCAGCCTCGGCGGTGTTCGTCTTCGCCGGCTCCGTGTGGGTCGACGACGAGCTTCGGTTCCTCCATGGCCACGCGCTCCCCGATCCTGCTGCGCTCGCCCCCGCGCTGCTTCGCTGGAACGTCGTCTGGGGTGGTTGCTCGAACGTGATCGCACGCACCGACCTGCTCAGGGAGCTCGGCGGCTTCGACGAGGAGCTCTTCCAGCTCAGCGACTGGGATCTCTGGATCCGGCTCGCGCTCGCCGGCCCCGCTGCCGCCGTCGATGACGTCCTCGTCGCCCTGGTGATGCACCGGGAGAGCATGCTCCTCGTCGACCGCCGTGACGTGTTCGTGGAGTTCGATCGTCTGGTCGCCAGGCACGCCGACGCCGAGGCGCGGTTCGGCGTGAAGCCGGATCGAGTGCTCTTCGCCCGCTGGGTCGCGGCGGGTCACCTCAGGGCCGGGAGACGGCGAGCCGCTGCGAGGACGTACCTCAGGGGCACGAGGAACGTCGGGAACGTCGTCCGCGCCGGGGGAGCCATGCTCGGTCCTCGGGTGATGCGTGCCGGGAGCGCGGTTCTCGGACGCGTGCCGCGAAGGGACACCGCCGGGCACGGGACTGCGTCGGAGCCTCGCTGGCTCGACCTCTACCGATGAGCCGTGCGAAGCGCCCACGCGAGCTGCCCTGCGAACGCGCGCACGTCCGTGAACGCAGGCTCGATCCTGCTCTGGAGCAGCGGGCTCGAGCTCGCGGTCACCGCGCTCCCCGTCCCGGTGAAGCCGATCGTGAAGCCCGCCTCGCGGGCCGCGCGCGCCTCGCGCTCGTCTGCGCGGCCGTGCGGGTAGGCGATGGCCACGAGTCGCTGTCCGGTAACGGCCTCGAGCTGGGCTCGGCCTTCGACCATCGCGGTCGTCAGCTCGTCGGCGGAGAGTGGAGGCAGGCGGTCGTGGCGCAGGGTGTGGAAGCCGACGTCGAACCCGGCGTCGACGAGCGTCCGGACGTCGGACGCCCGCAGGCCAGCGTCCGCGGGATCGTCGCCCACCAGCCGGCCCAGCCGCTCCGCAAAGTCCGTGCGGACGTCCGGCGTGGCCTCTTCTATGCGCAGCGCCAGGTCGTGGGCAGCTATCGGTGCTCCCGAGACGGGCGTCAGGTCGAGATCCCGCTCAGCGGCACGCTGCAGCCGCTCCCACCAGAATGCGAACGGTCGGTCGAGCGACGCTCCGCACAGGAAGAACGCGGCCGGGACGCCGGCCCGGCGCATGATCGGTATCGCCACGCGTACGTGCGAACCGAGGTCGTCGTCGAAGGTCACCGCCAGGGGGAAGCGCTCGCCCCGTCTGCGCCGTCGAGCCGCTTCCAGCAGCTCCCCGGCACGCACGATCCGGTAGCGCCGGCTCGCGTAGCGGAGCTGTTCCTCGAAGAGGGCGGTGTGGTGCGCGGGGACGACATCCCGTTCGAGATCGGGAGGATGCTCGCCGAGAGCGTGGTAGACGAGCACGATGCCGGCTCGTCGGCTCGACAGGCGAAGCCCGAGCTCGACCGCTCGCACGCCGGAGGCTCGCAGCCAGGCGGGAAGCGCGCGTGCCAGGCGCTTCATGACCCCCCGGCGGGTTTCCACGCGAGGAGGTTCTCGTCGATCAGGTCGAGAACCCTCGCATCGACCTCGGGATCGAACTTCCGCGCAAAGAGGCAAGGAGACTCCACGAGATGCGGGTAGTCCTCCTCGATGAGGATCGCCGGGGCGGGCGTCCGTCCCCACTCCGTGTAGTGGAGGCGGATGTCGTCGCACTCCGAGGCGACGGCGGAGTTGAGGAGAATCGTCTGGAAGAAGAGCTCGTCCGGGATGTCGACGTGGTGGAAGAAGCGGACGTACTCGGGATGCCTCGTGACGAAGTCGTGGACGGTCTCGAGCGCGGATCGAGAGATGATCCAGTACGCGCTTCCGCCCCACGGCGTGAGCCCGAGCGGGAGCCCCCGGCGCAGTGGGAGTCGGACGTGGGGACCGCGCCAGCGAAGATGCCAGTCGCGATAGCGCGGGACACCACCGCCCGCCCAGTTCGGCGTCGGGAGCGGGAAGTGCATGAACGACGAGCGGCCGTCTCGCTCGCGCAGGAACTCGCGGATCGCCCGGTTCGGCTTGATCGGGTAGTCCTGGCCCGAGAGGAGGATCACGTAGTCGGGATCGACGCCGCCCTGGACGATCGCGGCGAGGCCCTTCAGGCTGGCCTGCACATGACCGAAGCCTCCCCAGTGACAGGCGTGGCGCTCCAGGAAGGCGACCGTGTCGAGGTCGTCGACCCCCGCGACAATGCGACGGTACGTCGAGTCGTCCGTCTTGCTGTCGACGTGCACGAAGAAGCGGACGTCGTCGTCGGCGAGCCGGTGCACCAGCCGGGCGAGGTGCTCGGGTCGTCGGTAGGCGGAGATGACGTAGGCGATTCTCACGTCGTAGGTGCTGCAGCGTGACGGGGGCGTCGCCGCTCGTCAGCCTGATTATGCCGGTGTGGCAACCGCGCCCCGACTGGCTGCGCGCGGCGGTAGGGAGCGCGCTCGGGCAGACGGGGTGCGCGATCGAGCTCGTCGTCGTGGACGACGGCTGCGAGGTTCCCGTCGCCGAGCTCCTGGCGGACGTCGAGGACGAGCGTATGCGCGTCCTCCGCGTCCCCCATGGACGCGTCTCCCGTGCGCGCAACGCCGGCATCGAGGCCGCCGGTGGTGGGTGGTTCCGCTTCATCGACCACGACGACGTGATCGTCTCCGACAGCACGGCTCACCTGCTCGCGCTGGCGGGCGCGGACGACCGGGTCGTCACGTACGGAGCGACCGTCGTGTGCGACAGGGAGCTTCGCCCGGTCTCGACGATCACCTCCTCGTCCCAGGGCCGCGTTGCCGAGGAGTGCCTGCTCGGCCGCTTCGACACGACGATCCATTCATTGCTCTTCCCGCGCACGATCGTGGAGCAGATCGGGCCTTGGGAGCCTTCCATCGTCGTCTCGCAGGACTGGGACTACGCGCTACGAGCCTTCGAGGTTGCCGAGGTCCGGGGAGACCAGCGCGTGGCGACCCGCTACCGCACGCACGAGGCCATGAACAGCCGCGACGTCCGCAGGGGCATCGAGGGGTACGAGCTTGTCGTCAGGCGGTACTTCGAGCGACATCCAGAGGCGCGCAAAACCGCGCTGGAGCGGCGTGCGAGAGCGGGCTTCCACCTCTTCGCGGCGATCCAGAGCGCCGCGCGGCTGCGCGAGTATCGATCGGCGTTCCTCCATGTCCTCAGGGCATCGGCGCTCGATCCGATGGGGACGGCGGTCGCGCTTCGAAAGCATGGAGCGATGCCTCTCAAGCCCGCTTCCGCAGGCCGGTCGCGCTAGCGTGCATCGGCGGTCGCGCCGGATGCATCTGCGGGGGCGCGCTCCATGCCGTCTCCCCTTACGACGTCGACGATCACGAAGTGCGGGCGACCTTTCGCTTCGTCGTACACCCTTCCCAGGTACTCACCGATCAGTCCGAGGAACAGGAGCTGGATGCCGGCGAAGAAGGTGATGGCCACGATGAGTGCCGTGAAGCCCTGCGGAGTGCCGCCGAGAAAGAGCCGCTGGAAGATCGCGTACAGGGCATAGACGGACGCCGCCGCCGAGGCGACCGCCCCGAGGATCCAGGCGGCGCGGAGTGGACTGACCGAGAACGAGAAGATGCCGTCGAAGGCGAGCTTGAGGAGCTTGCCCGTCGTGTAGCTGGGATCGCCCCCGGCACGCTGGTCACGCTCGACCGCCACCCCCGTCTGACGGAACCCGACCCAGGTTCGGAGACCCCGAAGATAGCGGTGACGCTCGGGCAGTCGATTGAGCTCGTCTACCACACGCCTCGAGAGAAGTGCGAAGTCACCCGAGTCCACGGGGACCTCGAGCTCCGACAGCCGGTTCAGCAATCGGTAGAAGAGGTAGTACGAGGCGCGAAGAGCGAGGCCCTCCTTCCGCCGTGTTCGTTGCGCGTAGACGACGTCGTAGCCGCGCTCGTGCTCGGCGAGGAATCGCGGAATCTCCTCTGGCCGGTCCTGGAGATCACCGTCCATCACGACCACGACGTCGCCGGAGACGGCCTCCAGCGCGGCGGTCAGGGCGGCCTGATGGCCGAAGTTGCGGGACAGCCGCACGCCGACCACTCGACCGTCTCGGGCGGCAGCCTCTCGAACGAGCTCGAACGTCTCGTCCTCGCTGCCGTCGTCGACCAACACGATCTCGTGGGGACCGCCCGGGAGAGCGTCGACGACCTCGGTCACTCGCCGCATCAACTCGGGAAAGACGGCCGCCTCGTCGTGGAGCGGGATGGCAACGGATATCCGGGTGGCGTTCACGAGGGGTGAGAGGGTGGCCGACCTCGGGCGACCGTGCGCGCGGGTCTCGCTCCTATTATCGGGGCGTCGCTTCGCCGCCTGCAGATCGACGCGGCTCGCAGAGGGTCTGGAGCGGCACGACGCACGTGGAAGCACGAAGATTCGTGCAGGTGCAATCAGTCATCTCTCCTTCCTTCCATCGCGCATGGGAGCGTGTTCGCGACCGCGCCGCGCCGATCTCCGTTGTCGTCGCCGCGCTCGTCTACGTGGTCGTCCTCTCGAGCGAGTCGGTCTCGGCCCACCGTTCGTTCGTCACGGGGTTCGACACCGCTCTCTACGACCAGCTCCTCTGGCTGCTCGCGAACGGCCACGAGCCGTTCTCGACGGTCGTCTCGAAACCGATGCTGGCGGACCACTTTCAGCCCGGCCTCGCCTTGTTCGCGCCGCTGTACTGGCTGGGGGGCGGCGTGCCGGTCTTGCTCGTCGTTCAGTCCGTCGCGCTCGCGGCGACCGGGCCGGCGCTCTATCTACTCGCTCGCGCGTCCGGCGCGTGTCCGGCACTCGCCGCCGTGCCTGCGCTCCTGTGGATCGCGTGCCCGTTCGTCGCCCGTCTCAACTTGTGGGAGTTCCGACCGACGGCGCTCGTCTCCGTGCTGCTCGTGCTCAGCGTGCTCTTCGCCATCCAGGGTCGCCTCTGGCTCCTGGGCGTGACGGCGGTTCTCGCGGTCAGCCTGAAGGAGGACGTTGCGCTCACGTACCTGGCGCTGGGTGCCGTCCTCGTGATCCGCGGCCAGCGGAGGGTCGGTGTCGCCGTTGCCGCCGCTTCGACTGCCTGGCTCGTCGGCGCGTCGCTGGTCGTTCGAAGCGGGAGTCGATCGCTCGAGTCGTTCGGACGGAGGTTCGCGGGAGACCGGGGCGACTCAATGCCGGAGGCGCTCCTGTGGATCGCGCAGCATCCGCTCTCGGCGGCCGGAGACATCGCGCGGGAGAGCCTCTTCTACCTCGCGCTGCTCGTGATCGCGACCGGGGGGCTCGCCTTCCTCGCGCCGCTCTGGATGCTGCTCGCGCTCCCGACGGCGGCACACAACGCGCTCTCCGCCTACGAGCCCCAGCATCTCCTCAGTTTCCACTACCACCAGCTCACGATGACCGGGCTCTTCATCGCGGCTGCGGTGGGCGTCTCGCGGCTGCAGTCGGCGGGGAGAGGCTTGCGGATCGGCGCCGGCGCCGGGGTGGCCCTGGCCGTGATCCTCGCGGTCGCCGCGGGGACCTGGGCACACGCGCACTGGACGGAGGGCATACGTCTACCGCGAGAGACGACGAGGGCCGCGCTCGCGATCATCCCCGCGGAAGCGCCGGTCGCTGCGTCGACGCACCTCCTACCGCAGCTGAGTCAGCGCGTCGAGGTCTACGCGCTGCCCGAACCGTTCCTGCCGCTCGACATCGGAAGCCCGCTCACGGACGAGGAGTTCGCTGAGCGGGCGAAGGGCGTCGAGTACGTCGCGTACCGCGAGGGCGACCTTCCCGTCGAGTACGAGGGCACGCCCGAGGACGTCCTCGCGCTGCTCGAGCGCGAGGGCTTCGTGCCGATCACGCGAGCGGGAAGCGTCACGATCTTCGGGCGCAGCAGAGGGTCGTGACCTCGTACCGGTGCGGCGCGCCTGGTTACCCCGGCTGCCTCCGGCTGGCTCTCGTGGTCAGCTCCCCGGCAGAAGCCCGCCGAGCCCGCCCAGGTCGCCCGGGATCAGCCCCGACATCTTCGACTCCATGAGCGAGCGCGCCGAGCGCAGCGCCTCGTTCACGGCGGCGAGCACCATGTCCGCGAGGAGCTCGGGGTCGTCGGGGTCGATCGCGCGCGGATCGATCGTGATCGAGAGGACATCGCCGGCGCCGTTCGCCTTCACCGTGACCATCCCGCCGCCGGCGGAGGCCTCCACGATCTCGGTCGCCGCTTCCTCCTGCGCCTTGGCGAGCCCTTCCTGCATGCGCTGGGCTTCCTGGAGCATCTTGTTCATGTCGAAGTTCATTCGGTCTCTCCCTCCACCTCTTGGGCGTCGAAGGTGTCCTTGAGCAATGAGATCACGCCCTCCTCGGAGAGCGGCTCGTCGTGCGTCGCGGCGGTGGCTTCAGCGTGCTCACCCGCCTCGAGCACGACGGCGAGCTTGCGTCCCGTGACCTCGTAGAGCGCCTCGCGGAGGATCCCGATGTTCTGGGGCTCCGAGACCTGGCGGCGGTGGAAGTCCGCCCCGGCCGGGAATGCGACCGTCAGGGTGCCGTCCGCGAGCTCCGTCGGCCGCGCCTCGGCGAGGAGGCTTGCCACCGGGATCGACCGCTCGCGCACCGCCTCGACGATGCCGCGCTGCCACGCGTCGGCGACCTGCTCCAGCTCGACGTCCGGGGCGGTCGCCTCGACGGCGTCGACCTGCGGCTCGTCGTGCGTCGAGGGAGCCGGTCGTGCGGGCTCCGAAGAAGCTCGCTCCACGGGGGCGTTCGGCGCGTGCGGCGGTGCCGTGCGGCTCTCGAGGAGCTCGACGCGATGCGCGAGTGACTCGCGCGAGAGATCCGCCTGCGGCCGCGTCACCTTGACGATCGCGAGCTCGAGGGGCAGCCGCGGGTCGGCGCCCTGGCGCATGTCCTCGACGGCGACCGCCAGGAGGTCGATCAGACGGAGGACGGTCGGCTCGGAGAGTTGGTTCGCCTGCTCGCGTAGGAGCTCCTTCGTCTCCTCGGTGACGGGCAGCGACTCGGGAACGTGGCCCATGTGCTGGACGAGCAGGAGGTGCCGGAGATGCTCGAGCAGGTCGGTGACGAGTCGTCCGAGGTCCTGGCCCTGCTCGGCGAGCTCCTCGACGAAGACGAGCGCGCCCGCCGTGTCCCGGTCCACGACCATGTCGCACAGGCGGAGCAGGGACTCCTCCTCGACCGCGCCGACGAGCTGGAGCACCGCCTGCGCGTCGACGATGCCGTTCGTGGCCGCGGCGAGCTGGTCGAGCGTCGAGACGGCGTCGCGGAACGAGCCGCGCGCACCTCGTGCGATCAGCGAGAGCGCCGCATCGGGCGCCTGAATGCCCTCGCCGTCGGTGACCCTGCGGAGGACCGTCACGAGCTCTGCGAGCCGCGGTCGCTGGAAGACGAACGTCTGGCAGCGCGAGCGAACCGTGGGAATCACCTTCCCGAGGTCGGTCGTGCAGAAGACGAAGAGAAGGTGGGGCGGAGGCTCCTCGATGAGCTTGAGGAGCGCGTTCCAGGCGGCGTCCGTGAGCTGGTGCGCCTCGTCGAGGATGTACACCTTGTAGCGACCCTCGACCGGCTGGAGGACGACGCGCTCGCGGATCTCACGGATGTCGTCGATCCCGCGCTGGGAGGCGGCGTCCATCTCGACGACGTCGAGCGAGGTGCCGTTCGCGATGGCGACGCAGACGTGGCAGGTCGTGTCAGGCGTCGGCGTCGGTGTCATCGTCCCGGCGCAGTTCAGCGCCTTGGCGAGGATGCGGGCCATCGAGGTCTTTCCCGTTCCGCGCGGGCCGGCGAAGAGGTAGGCCTGGCGCACCTGGTCGTGCTCGATCGCGTTCCGGAGCGTCCGCACGACCGCCTCCTGCCCGACCACGCCGTCGAAGCTCTGCGGCCGGTACTTGCGGTAGAGGGCGGTCACCCGTCGGATTCAATCAGGTGCGCGGTTCCGGCCGCACGTGGCCTCCGCGAAATCCCCGATGCGTCGCTCGATCCCGCCGGTTAGGACAGGAACCATGTTCGAGACGATCATCGAGCCCTTCCGGATCCACTCGGTCGAGCCACTGCGGATGACGACCGGGGAACATCGACGCGCCGCCATCCGCGCGGTCGATTTCAACCTCTTCGGGCTCCACGCGGACGACGTCCTGCTCGACTTCCTGACCGACTCCGGGACGGGGGCGATGTCTCGCGACCAGTGGGCGGCGATCCAGCACGGGGACGAGAGCTACGCCGGATCGCCGTCCTGGTACGTCTTCCTCGAGGCCGTGCGCGAGCTCTTCCCGTTCGAGCACGTCATCCCCACGCACCAGGGCCGGGCCGCGGAGCGCATCCTCTTCTCGATCCTCGGCGCCACCGGGAAGGTCGTCCCCAACAACACGCACTTCGACACGACCCGGGCGAACATCGAGCACGCCGGAGCGGAGGCGGTCGACCTCGTGATCGCGGAGGCGTGGGATCGGGAGAGCGAGCATCCGTTCAAGGGGAACATGGACGTACCGGCGCTGGAGGCGCTGGTTGCCGAGCGGGGCGCCGAGAGCATCCCGGTCGTCTTCGTCACCGTCACCAACAACTCGGGCGGCGGGCAGCCGGTTTCCCTCGAGAACCTGCGCGCGGTGAGGGCGGTGTGCGACCGCCACGGCATCCCACTGTTCCTCGACGCCTGCCGGTTCGCCGAGAACGCCTGGTTCATCCGGACGCGGGAGCAGGGGCACGCAGGCCGCGACGTGGCGGACATCGTGCGCGAGATGGCGAGCCTCGCCGACGGGATGACGATCAGCGCGAAGAAGGACCCGCTCGCGAACATCGGCGGCTGGCTGGCGCTGAACGACGACGCGTTGGCCGAGCAGTGCCGCAACCTGCTCGTCCTGACCGAGGGCTTTCCGACGTACGGAGGGCTTGCAGGGCGCGATCTCGAGGCGATCGCCCAGGGGCTCCGCGAGGCGGTCGACCACGAGTACCTGCGGTATCGCGTGCGCTCGACCGCGTATCTGGGCGAGGGCATCGATCGGGCCGGCATTCCCGTCGTCCACCCCTTCGGCGGCCACGCCGTGTACCTCGACGCGCGTTCCTTCCTACCGCATGTCACGCCGCTCGAGTACCCCGGGCAGTCGCTCGCCGTGGCGCTGTACGAGGTCGGCGGGATACGGGGATGCGAGATCGGAACCGTGATGTTCGGGAGGCATCCGGACGGGCACGAGGAGCCTGCGGCGATGGACCTCGTGCGGCTCGCGATCCCTCGACGTACGTACACACAGAGCCACGTCGACTACGCGATCGAGGTGTGCGCCGCGGTCGCGGCGCGTGCCGAGGAGCTTCGCGGCTACCGCATCGTCGAGGAACCGCCTGAGCTCCGGCACTTCACGGCGCGGTTCGAGCCGCTCACCTGAGCCGCCGTGGGCGGGTAGCGTGCACGCGCGATGAGCGAGACCTGGACGAGGTACTACGACGCCGTCGGCGACGAGCCGCGCGAGACGCTCGTGAAGGCGCTCGACCGCTTCGAGCAGGAGGCGGCCGCGCGATCGGGCGAGCCGTTCGCGGTCGACCTCGGCTGCGGCTCGGGACGCGACACCGCGGAGCTGCTCGAGCGCGGCTGGCGCGTCCTCGCGATCGACTCCGAGCCCGCGGGCATCGACCGGCTCGTCGAACGTCTCGTCGGCACCCCTGGTGCGCATCGTTTGGAGACGCTCGTCGCGAGGTTCGAGGACGCGTCGTGGCCGACGGCCGATCTCGTGAACTCGAGCTTCGCGCTGCCGTTCTGCCCTCCCGACGCGTTCGAGGTCGTCTGGGACCGGATCGTGGCGTCCTTGCGGCCGGGCGGGCGCTTCAGCGGCCAGCTCTTCGGGGACAGGGACGAGTGGGCATCACGATCAAGGGCGTCGGCGCGCGACTGGGCGTCTCCTCCGGCCATGTCGTTCCACTCGCGTGACGACGTGCTCTCGCTGCTCGAAGAGCTCGAGGTCGAGCACCTCGACGAGGTCGACGAGGACGGGACGACGGCGGTCGGCGACCCCAAGCACTGGCACCTCTTCCACGTCGTCGCGCGAAAGCGCTGAGCGTCGAAACGCCCGGTCGCGCGCTCCGTCGTCGAGAGCGGCATCACCGGAGGTGCCTGCGTCGCCGGCTCGGATCGGGCGAGACCGCGGCACCTGAGAGGGAGTCCTTAGCGCTGCTTCCTTCCGGACCTGACGCGGTTCGGACGCTCCCAGTGCGCGGGACCCGATCTGTCAACGCTGCGTGCGCAGATCCAATCCCGACGAACCGTCCCTCGGACGGCGTTCGGCCCCGCATGGAGCGGATTTCGGGTTCAGGGAACCGCTGACTCCCCACCTAGCGCGACCGGGCCCGGGGAGGGTAGCAGCGTTGCCTCGGAGGTGGAGCGGCCAGGCCGGCCACCCATCCGCGCCCCAGTCAGGGGGAGGAGAAGGGACGCCATGAACCGACCTGGCCGAGAGCCTTCCTTCGCCGTGTGCTGACCACTCCCTTCCGACGACAACACCGGTCGTGAAAAGGGGACGTGCCGGGCGATCTCGGCGTAACGCCGGGACCGATCGTGCGGAGCTGGAGCACGGCGGACCGTTCCAGCGCATCGACAGCCGGATGCACAATACGGACGTTGACACTCCTCGATCAGATCCAGCGCGAGGCTCTCGCCGCGAATCGTGCCAACGTGCTGCTGAGCGACGATCGTGTCACGCACGCACTCCGAGGTGCGGCGGAGCTGGTTCGGGAGCGACGCTCTACGATTCTTGGCGCGAATGCGGCCGATTGTGACGCATGGGCGGGCCGTCTCGACGAAGGAATGCTCGATCGGCTACGCCTGGACGAGGTGCGGCTCGAGGGCCTTGCCCGCCAGGTCGAGACGATGGCCGACGTCGAGCCGCTCGACCGCGAGGGAGCCTCGTGGACGCTCTCCAACGGGTTGCGTGTGAGCGAGCGGCGGATTCCGATCGGAACCGTGGGTGCGAACTTCGAGGCACGGCCGAACGTCGCCCTCGACGTCGCCGGACAGCTGCTGAGGAGCCTGAACACCGTGATCCTGCGCACCGGAGGCGCAGCGCTCAACACGGTGACCGCGCTCGTCGACGACGTGCTCCGTCCCGCTCTCGAAGCGGCGGATCTGCCGCCGGGCGCGGTCGGGCTCGTGCGCTCTCCCGACCGCGAAGGCGCTCGCATCCTCGTGTCGCTGCCGAGGCTGATTCCGCTCGTGATTCTCCGGGGGAGCGGCGAGACGACGGCCTCGCTCGGCCGTCTGGCCGCCGAGAGCGGCGTCAGGACGCTCGCCCACGCCGAGGGGGGAGGAGTCCTCTACGTCCACGAGTCCGCGTCGGCCGACAAGGCTCTGGCAATCGTCGATGCGAGCCTCGACCGGCTCGGTGTCTGCAACCGGCTGAATCTCCTTCTCGTCGACCGCGGTGCGGACGGTCTAGGTCCGCGGTTGCTCGACGTCCTCGCCCGGAAGGGACTCGAGGTGCGCGGCACGGTGGACGGTGCGGTCGCGCTCGATCGTCCACTGGGGTACGAGTGGGCCAACGACCCGGAGCGCGTCGCGACCGTGACCGTCATCGAGGTAGACGGGCTCGAAGCCGCGGTCCGGATCGCCAACGACGAGACGTCCGGGCTCGCGGCCGCGATCGTCGCGGAGGACCCGGCTGCCGCGGAGGCGTTCCTGGACGGCTACCGGGGCACGACGGCGTTCTGGAACGCGACGACGCGCTTCGCGGACGGGTTCGAGCTCACGGGCTCTTCCGAGACGGGAATCAACGTCGACTGGGTTCCGGGGCCGCGCGGGCCGGTCACGTACCACGATCTCTGGCTGCGTCAGTACCGGGTCGTCGGGGACGGCACGCAGCGCCGATGACCGTTGTCGTCAAGCTCGGGACGAGTCTCGTGGTCGGCCCCAGGGGGAACGTGCGGAGGAGCGTCCTGCAGCGCCGGGCGCGTGAGCTCGCGGCCGTGGTCAACGGAGGGGAGCCGGCAGTCGTCGTCTCCTCCGGTGCGATCGCGCTCGGCCTTCCGCTTCTCGGGCTCGACCGGCGTCCGCGCTCGCTCCCGCAGCTCCAGGCGGCCTCGGCCCTCGGGCAGGCGCGTCTTCAGCGGGCCTGGGAGACGGCGCTCGCACGGGAGGGCCTCCGTGCCGCGCAGATTCTCCTTACGGCCGGAGACGTCGCGGACCGGTCGGCGTACGTCAACGCCAGGAGGGCGCTGAAGGCGTTGCTCGCGCTGCGTGTCGTACCGATCGTCAACGAGAACGACGCCACGGCAACCGACGAGATCAGCTTCGGTGACAACGACGCGCTCGCGGCTCAGGTGGCGATCCTCGTTCGCGCTCGGCTCCTCGTCCTGCTGACCGAGGTGGACGGGGTCTTCACCCGCGCGCCCGGTACTCCGGGAGCTGAGCTCGTGGGTGACGGATCGGAGATCACCCAGGCAGCCCTCGGGCAGCCGACGCGCCTTGGTCGCGGAGGTATGCAAAGCAAGGTGCTGTCGGCGGAGATGGCCGCTGCAAGCGGGATTCCAACGGTGATTGCAGGCGGCGTCGAACCCTCTGTCCTCATGCCCATCCTCGCCGGAGAGCCGCGTGGGACACGCTTCCGCGGATCGAACCGGGAGCTCTCCGCCTACAAGCTCTGGCTCCGCTTCGGGAGGCCGGTCACCGGCAGGCTGTGGGTCGACGAGGGCGCTGTCAGAGCGGTGAAGGCCGACGGGCGGAGCCTTCTTGCGGTCGGCGTCGTCTCGTGCGAAGGCTCGTTCGAGCCGGGGGACGCCGTCGAGCTGGTCGGGCCCGACGGCGTCGTGTTCGCGAAGGGCCTGGCTTCAGTGCCCGTTTCGGAGCTCGCCGAGCGCGCTCGCGGCCTCGAGGTCGTGCATCGCGATCGCCTCGTCGTCTACTGATGCCGCGAACCATGCGACGCCCCGGCGCTGCCGACGGCGTCGCGCGTGCGCGCGCCCGACGCAACGGCTCGCGCGTTCGTGCCATACGCTGCCAATGTCAGGGCTCCACGATGCGTGCGAACGGCGGTCCGGCGGGTTCGACGAGCCGCATGCCGTGGGCCTCGACTCGAGAGATGGGGAGATGGGTGGATGGATGGGCGCACCTGGAATCGAAGCGGGTGAAGGGGTTCCCGCGCTAGCCGGATCCATCCCAGGTTTACCCCTCTGAGCAGGGATTGCATGGTGTCAGAGGGCTTCTGGATCCGGTGCCTACAGGCCCCGACGAAGCGCCTGCTTCCAGCCGGAACTCGGGCACGCCTCCTGCCCGAACCAGCAACCGACCGCGTGGACGACTACGGGCGGCTCCTTCGCTACTTCATCCGCGCCGACGGTGTGAACGTGAACCTGCGCCTGGTCGCCGTCGGAGCTGCGCCACCGTACTTCTACGACGGACGGAGAGGCCGGTACGCCGCCCGCCTCGAGGCGCTCGCGAAGCGTGCGAGGACGAAGCGGGTGGGGCTCTGGAAAGCCTGTCCGCGAACGGCGTACGACCCTTACCGAGGCATCGAGACGCGGCGCTAGGTGTCGCCGGAGGATTGCTCGGCGGAAGCGAACGTGCGCATTGGCCTGCGCTGGCAAGAACGTATGTTCTTATGCCCCCCTCGCCTTCGGTGCAGTACGGTGAAACGAATCGACCAAGGAGGCCCAAGGTGCGCCGACCCTCTCCCGCGCTCGTCGTCGCCTGCATCGCGCTGCTCGTCGCGTTGACAGGAACGAGCTACGCCACAGTCCTGAGCGTCCCGAGAAACAGCGTCGGAACGGCCGAGCTCAAGAGAGACGCCGTCAAGCCGGCAAAGCTCGCTCCGAACGCCGTCCGCACAGGTCATGTCTTGAACGGCTCGCTCCTTGCCGCCGACTTCAAGTCCGGGCAGCTTCCCGCGGGTGCGAAGGGCGACAAGGGCGACAAGGGCGACAAGGGCGCCAAAGGCGACCCTGGCGAACTGGGAGCACCCGGCCTCTCGGGCGTCTCGTACCAGAGCGTGGTGACGGCAAGTAACGCGACTCCCACGAAGGCGACGCAGGCGAACTGCCCGGGCGGAAAGCGCGTGATTGGCGGAGGCGCCTTCACCACCGGCTCGACGACCGGGACGGCGATCCGAAACTCCTCCCCGCTGCAGGGTGGAACGGGCTGGATCGGAGTTGCTGCGGCGATTACTCCTCAACCCAACTCGTGGGCGTTGAACGTTGTTGCCGTCTGTGCCACAACGACGCCTTAGAACTCGAATCGAAATGAAGCCTTGAGCCGCCGGAACGCGCCGGACGGCACGCTGCTTTGTCCTCAGTCGCCCCGATATGTCTCATATCGGGGCTCCCTGCGTCCTCGCATCGCACTCGCCCGGGCGCGCCCCGGCGGCGAAGCGTCATTCCGATTCGAGTTCTTAGCGCGATCGTGGGAGGGAGAGTCCGGCGGCAGGCCCCAGCCACGACGTCGCCGAGCTGGATCTCAGTGTGAGGTGACCGAGAGCCGCACCGGACGCACCTTGACGATCGCCTCGATCGGATAGCCGGGAGGGCTCACCACGACGTCGACGACCCGGTACTCCCCGTGCTCGAGCGCCACCAGGTCGTCGACCTCGACCGGTGCCGGCACGGTGCAGGTGCCGAGATGATCGAACGTCGCCGCGTCTCGAAGCGCGAGCCGGGTGCTGAGCTCGTCCGTCCGTGCAGTGTGACCCAGAGTGGGTCAGCACGGAAGTGGCGCTCGCAGGGCGAAGCTCTCGGTCAAAACGCGCCGCGAGGTACGGCGGGCGGGCTCCCTGGCACGGGGCTATCGCACACGACGCAGTCCAAGCTCGGGGCTGAGAGTCGTGTCGAGGAGACGCCTCTCGAGGAGCCCCGCCTCGAAGGCTCCCAACGAACGAGGGGGTGCGCTTGGAGCGCGCGTCGTCGCGAACACGTACGAGGACGCCTCCGTCTATTTCGCTCAGGAACTCGACCCGACCCGGCGACGGTGACCCGCTACGTGGAGGAGCGGCAGCGGTTCTGGCGGGCGATCGCGGCTGGGCGCTCGAGCGAGGAGGCGGCTCTGGCGGCGGG
>JAWOIV010000134.1:0-31679 GCA_046484465.1 Gaiellaceae bacterium | reverse complement strand
CCCGCCGCCAGCTTCAACGACTCCGCGCCGTGTCCGCACCCCGGGACGAGCGATCCCGCGCTCGTGTGCCCGGGCGGTGAGGTCGGCAAGCCGTACGCATTGCAGCTGACCGGCGTAGGGGGCTGCGATCTGTACTGGTGGGAGAACCCTCAGGGTGCTCTGCCGCCCGGTCTCACGCTGACGTCGAGCGGGCTCATCTCCGGCACGCCGACCACAGCGGGCATCGCACGGTTCTGGATCATCATCCACGACCTCCTCCCGGCGCAGGGCGGATACGCGTGGTGTGGCGGCGACAACAAGTCGGAGCGCGAGCACGTAATCGTGATCCAGCCCGGCCTCGTGGTGACGACCGAGAGCGCCCCCGGCGCCCTCACCGGCACTGCGTACTCCCTGACACTCGGCGCAGCTTCCAAGACTGGCCCGGACGCAACGGCGCCGCTCCCGAGCGCCCCGACGTGGTCTGTCGAGGGCGAGCTTCCCCCTGGCCTCGCGCTCGACACCGCCACCGGCGTGATCTCCGGCACACCGACCACGAACGGCACATACGCCTTCACAGCGCGAGCGGCGCTCTCCGACGGTCGCACGGCGACGAAGGCGCTCTCGATCGAGGTCAAGACGCTGCTCGCCGTCGTTCCGCCCGACGCGATCCCGCGCTCTGAGGTCGGCGTCCCGGTGCGGATCGCGCTCGGCGCGACGGGCGGTACCCCCGGGTACACGTGGTCGCTGACGGCCGGAGCGCTTCCCGACGGCGTCGCTCTGACGGCTGCGGGTCTCATCGCGGGCCGACCGCTCACCGCAGGGATCTACCGCTTTACCGCGTCGGTCGCCGACACCGGCGGACAGGTCGCAACGTTCGCCGGTGCGCTGAACGTGGCTGCGCGGCTCACGATCACCGGCCCCGCGGCCCTCCGGCCGGGCGTGGTCGGAAGGCCGTATCGCGCCCGCATCGCCGCGACCGGCGGCGTCGCACCGAGAGCGTGGCGGGTCGCCGGCAGGCTCCCGAGAGGCGTCCGCTTCGATCGCAGGACGGCCGTCCTCGCCGGCATTCCCCGGACTCCCGGACGGTTCCGCGTCGTGTTCGAGGTCACGGATCAGCTCGGCGTCAAGTCGAAGCGGTCGTACCTCATCCGGATCGCGCCCGGGCCCGCCAAGAAGCGCTAGCCCCTTCCGCCGGCGCGACGTCGGCGTTGAGCGCTCGTTGACCTTCCTTTGACGAGGTGTCAGTATCGTCGCCGCATGCGGCAATCGACACAGGGAGGGGTTTCGATGACGTGGATCCGAGCTGTGTGGGTAGCGATCGTTGCCGCTACGGCTGCGCTCGCGCTGACCGTCGGCGCGTCGGCGGCACCAAAGGCCGGCTGTCCGGCTGGTGAGTGGCAAGAGCTCACTGTCGAGGAGGTCGCCAGTAACGTCTGGGAGTTACTCACCGACGCGAACAAGGAGTTCTGGGGCTCGGAGGCGAACTTCCTCGAGCAAGCCGTGAGGCCAATCGACAAGAACGAGGGAGGAGTCGGCTCGATCTGTATCAAGCAGATCTGGGGCGAGGACCTCAATCCGAAGTCTGCCTGGTACACGCGTGGGCCTGACGGGTCGCCGACGGTCCTCACGATCCCGCGCGACAACAACGCGAACGGCTCGAAGTAGACCGGTACGCGAGGAGAGCGGTACGACGCCGCCCTCCTCGCTCCGCCCGCGCCCCCCCAGGTACGCCGCCAACGCCCATCCAGGGCTTGGACTCCTCTGCTGAGTGGGCATCACTTCCGGCTCGGTGCGCCGACCGGGCGAGCGCCTTCGGGCTCGCTCTGGCTCGAACGTGCTCACGGAAGACGACGATCTGCGGCGGCGCTACTCGCGAGAACCAGCACCACCGGCCGTAGCGGTCTCAGCCCCGTGCTGCGACACTGTTTCTCGTGAAGTTCATGATCCCCGTCGTCATCATCGTGCTCGCGGTCGTGCTGCTGGCCTTCACCATCGAGAACGAGGGCTGCCTTCCCTGGCAGGAGCGAGTCGGCATCGGCGGCGACCTCTTCGGTGATCAGGAGAACATCACCAGGTGCGACGGGAGTTGGTTCCCCTTTGGCTCGGCCACGATGCCGGTTCCCCGCTAGAGCCCGCCCACCGAAGCGCAAGACCCCGCCGTAGCGGGGCTTGCAGGGAGTGCAGCATGTACCGGCCGAAGGCCCATACGGGATTCGAACCCGTGCCGCCGCCGTGAGAGGGCGGTGTCCTAGGCCGCTAGACGAATGGGCCGGGTCGAGAAGGGTAGCGCAACCGTGCGCATACTTTCGCGGTGCCCGACGAGCCACGCTTCGTCCCGCTCGACTTCGTGCCGGTACCCGAGAGCGAGCAGCTGGCGCGCTCCCGCGCGTTCCTCGCCGACATGCGGCGACGTCGAACCGTGCGCGACTTCTCGCGCGAGCCGATCCCGTTCGAGCTCGTCGAGAACGCGATCACCACCGCAGGCACGGCGCCTTCTGGAGCGCACCAGCAGCCGTGGACCTTCGTCGTCGTGTCCGAGCCTGCGGTCAAGCGTCGGATCAGGGAGGCCGCCGAGGAGGAGGAGCGGCGGAGCTACGAGTCGCGAATGCCGGACGAGTGGCTCGAGGCCCTGCGGCCGCTCGGCACCGATTGGCGGAAGCCGCACCTCGAGGCCGCGCCGTTCCTCGTCGTCGTCTTCGAGCAGGCGTACGGGCTCGGGCCTGACGGCACGAAGGTGAAGCACTACTACGTGCGAGAGTCGGTCGGGATCGCGGTGGGGCTCCTGCTCGCGAGCCTCCATCGGGCCGGACTGGGAACGCTCACCCACACGCCGAGCCCGATGGGCTTTCTACGGGAGCTTCTCGACCGCCCCGAGAACGAGCGACCGTACGTGCTCGTCGCCGTCGGCCACCCGGCAGACGGCTGCACGGTGCCCGACCTCGAGCGGAAGCCGCTCGAGGAGATCCTCATTCGCCGCTGAGGACTCAGATACTCGGCTCGGGATCGCGCGTCTCGAGCTTCTCCTCGAAGCCGAGCCGGATCGCCTCGCCGCTCGCGAGCACGGAGTCGTAGCGAACGCGGCGGGGAGGGAGCTTCACGAGGCGAACGTTCTCAGCGCGCTCTCCGTGGCAGCGCGCATACGCAGTAGCCTCGTCCAGAGGCCGCAGGCGATCACGCTTCCGCTGTCCCCACACGCACTCGGACACCTAGCAGACCCGGCGCAAAATGGGAACCCCAGGACGCGAACGCGGACCGCACTTTGCGACGAAAACATCGAGGTCTAGTAGGCGGCCCAGCGGCAGCCCCAGGGGCTCCAGTCGCGACCCGAGAGGACGAAGTACCGGTGCGCCGCGCGAGCTTGCTCGTGCGCGGTGGAACCGTGGCCGAACAGTCTGCGCTCGCTCGATCCCATCTGGAAGAGCCCCAGGTACTGGCCATTCCGCGCGTTCGTGTCGAACCGGGACTCGCACCAGGCCACGTCGAGCGCCTGCGTGCAGTGGCGGGCGAAGACCTTGCAGATCGCGGCCTTCGGGGGCAGTGAGGCGAGGCGTCTCGCCTCCCGTGCACGGAGCGCCTTGCGGACGCTCGTGATCTCCCGCTCGGCGCGGGCGAGGCCGCGCTCGGCGCGACGAACGGCCGCGCGGGCGGTGTCTCGATGCTTGCTCGACCGGAGGAGCTCCCGTCGATTCTCGAAGAAGCGAAGCGTGCCGCGGTGCTTCCGGGCCGCGTCCCGCGCGGACGAGAGTCGCGCTTCCAGCGAGGCTGCAGTACGGGTCTTCGTAGCTCCCGTTCGCTGAGGCGCCTTCTCGACCTCGGGTCGCTGGGGAGCCTGCGCTTCGCGCGGTTGCGCCGACGCGACTCCGGTGAGAAGAGCGAGTGCGCACAGACAGACGAAGAGAGCTCTCAGGGCCATACCTCCTGGTCGGGGACAGGGGCGCGGCGCATGCAAAGACGCCGCTCGTGTCGCTCGATCCGGGCACGGTACACGAAGTTGCACGAGGGAGAGCGGGAATCGTTACAAATTGATCAAAAAGCGTGTTACGAGCGTAACCGCACGGGACAACGACCGCCCTGGTGCGGAATCGGGGCCGAGGTGCGCAAGCGGGCGCGAGCCCCGTGGCTACCGCCCGACTGGACCTGCTATCCCCGAGGGCGCCTCCGAGGCTGCGGGGCAGGGATTCGAACCCCAACTTCCTGGTCCAGAGCCAGGCGTCCTACCGTTAGACGACCCCGCAACGGCGCAGGGCAGTGTAGATGAATCAGCCCCGGGGGCCTCTGCTCTCGCCGGTGTCGAGGTGGTACACCGGGACCAGTCGCTTTTCCGCCTCGGTGTCGATGCGCGCGACCACCTCGACGTACTCCTCGAGCCCGGAGCCCCGCAGTTTCGCCTTGAGCAGGCCGTCCACCTGGTAGATGCCCGACGAGTTGTTCATGACGATCTCGACCATGACCGGCTTCGTCTCGCCGTCGACGATGCGAACCTCGTCGATCGCTGCGGCGGAGAGCGAGTGGATGGTCACGGAGCCGCGCTCGAAGGGGATGCGCGAGCGCCCTTTCGACATGTCGAGCGCGTCGGCGACGCGCAGGATCCCGGCTTCGAGCGAGAGGGGCTCGCCGTCCGCTCGATGGCTCGTGATCGCCTGCAGCACCTCGGAGACGATCACCGTGCGGTCGGGCTCCTCGTAGAGGTCGTCGAGGAGCTCGCGGAGCTTGGGCTCGGCGAGGAAGAGGCTCCAATCCTCGTGGTCGCGCCGGTGCACGGACATGCCCGTGTCGTGCAGGAGCGCGGCCAGGACGACGACAACCTCTGCGTCGTCCGGCGTCAGCCCGAAGTCCGAGACGAGCGAAGGCTGGACGCCGTGGCGCGTGAGCTGACGGAGGAGCTTGAGGGCGATGTTCGTGACGATCTGGATGTGCACCCAGGAGTGGTCGTTGATCTCGAGGCGCATCACGGCGTTCACGTTGGCAACGTGCCACCACGCCTTGATCTGGCGATCGGCCTCGACCTGCTCGAGGAGCTTGCGCAGCTTCCGGTTGCCGCGCGGGGGGACGCGGAGCCGCATCGCGTCGACGGCCTCCGTCGGCGTGAGGCGGATCGCGGCCTCTGCCGCGCCCTCGAGCGCCAGCGACTCCTCGATCGCCTGCTGCTCCTGATCTCCCTCTGTCGTCATCGCGTGCTCGCCGCGGACTCTAGATGCCGCTCCTCGCTCAGGCGGCGTCGGAGGCCCAGTCGCCGTAGAGACGCGTGTACGCCCCTCGGGCTTTCATCAGCTCGTCGTGCGTTCCCCGCTCCACGACTCGGCCGTGGTCGAGGACGACGATGAGATCCGCGCTTCGGATCGTCGAGAGCCGGTGGGCGATCACGAACGCGGTGCGTCCGGTGAGGAGCGTGCGGAGGCCACGCTCGATCATCCGCTCGGTCCCGATGTCCACTGATGAGGTCGCCTCGTCGAGGATGAGGATGCGGGGGTCGGCGAGGAGCGCGCGTGCGAACGCGACGAGCTGGCGCTGACCGAGAGAGAGTCGGAAGCCGCGCTCTCCGAGGTGCGTGTCGTAGCCGTCGGGAAGGTCGCGCACAAACGCGTCCACGCCCACGAGCTCTGCCGCACGCTCGACATCGCTGCGGGGCGCCGACGGCCTCCCGAACGCGATGTTCTCGGCCACCGTCCCTCCGAACAGGAACCCCTCCTGCGGGACGATCCCGAGCTGTCTCCGAAGCGAGCTCTGGGTGACGTCCCGGAGGTCGTGCTCGTCGAGAAGGATCCGGCCGTCGCGCGGATCGTAGAAGCGCGCCAGGAGCTTCGCGATCGTGGACTTTCCGGCTCCGGTGTGGCCCACGAGCGCAACCGTGGTCCCGTGCGGGACGTCGAGGTCGAAGTCGTGAAGGACGTCGGGGAGATCCCCGTACCCGAAGCGGACGTGCTCGAAGCGGACGTCTCCGCGCGTGCGTGTGAGCTCGATCGCGCCCGGAGCGTCGGCCGTCTCCGGCTCCTCGTCGAGCACCGCCGTGATCCGGTCGAGCGCTGCCGTTGCCGAGAGGAACGTGTTGTACAGCTGCGAGAGCTGCTGCACGGGGTCGAAGAAGTTTCCGAGGTAGAGCGTGAATGCGAGCAGTGTCCCGATCGTGATGTCGCCGTCGAGGACGAGGGCACCGCCGAACCCGAGGACGATGGCGGTGGCGATCGCGGAGAGGACGTCGACAGCCGGAAAGTAGAGCCCGTTGAGGATGACGGTCTCGTAGTTCGCGCCGCGGTAGCGCTCGTTCACGCCACGGAATGCGGCCTGGCTCGTCGGCTCCCGTGTGAACGACTGAACGACCCGCATCCCCGAGATGTCCTCCGCGAGGCTCGCGGTGACGAGACCAAGTCGCTCGCGGACGCGCCGGTAGGCACGGTTCGAGCGCGTCCGGAACCACACCGTGGCGCCGGCCATGAACGGCAGGACGATGAGCGTCGCGAGCGCGAGCCGCCAGTCGAGGAGGAACAGGACGGCCGCAGTGCCGACGAGCAGGAGGGTGTTCTGGACGAGGCTGGAGAGGCCGTCCGTCACGAGCTGGTCGAGAGCCTCGACGTCGTTCGTGATCCGGCTGATGATCGCGCCCGTGCGGTTCCGCTCGTAGTAGCCGAGCGAGAGGCGCTGGAGGTGGTCGAAGAGCTGGATGCGGAGGTCGGCGAGCGCGCGCTCCCCGACCCAGCCGGTGAAGTACGTCTGCGCGGACGAGAGGCCGAACGTCGCGAACCCGGCGCCGAGGAACGCCAGGACGACGACGGCGAGCGCGGTGAGATCCCCCTCCGTGATGCCGTCGTCGACGGCGAGCTTTGCGAGGTAGGGCGGGAGCAGCGCCACGATGGTGAACGCCAGCAACGTGACGATGGCGAGCGCCGCACGCCCACGGTACGGGAGAGCGAGGCGGACGAGGACGGCGAGGCGCCGACGGGTTTGCCGCCAGGACCAGTCATCGACCCGGGCTCCTCGCTGATCCGTCAGGTGCGTGCCGGCCTGCCAGACCTTCATCGGATGCTCCCCTCACGGGGCACCCCGGCCCACCACCCACTGCGAGCATATCGCCGAACCCGTGACGCCTGGGATACGTCCTCGTGCCAAGAGTGCGTCGATCCGGGCCGCAGTCGCCGGGCTCGCTCGCGGCGTGTGGTCATCCCACGACCACCTGCTGAAGCAGCCCGTGCTCGTGGATCTCGCGGAAGAGCGGGCTTTCCTCGAGGAGCTCCGCCTGCGTCCCCCGCGCGGCGATGCGGCCACCGTCGAGCACGACGATCTCGTCCGCCAGCGCGATCGTCGACAGGCGGTGCGCGATGATGATCGTCGTCCGGTCGCGCATCACCTCACGCAGCCCCGCGCGGATCCGGGCCTCGGTGGTCGCGTCGACGGACGCGGTCGCGTCGTCGAGGATCAGGACGCGCGGATCGATGAGCAGCGCGCGCGCGATGGCGATGCGCTGCCGCTGACCGCCGGAGAGCGTGATCCCGCGCTCGCCGACGACGGTGTCGTAGCCCTGTGCGAGCTCGAGGACGAACTCGTGCGCCTCCGCGGCGCGCGCCGCCGCCTCGACGGCCTCCTGCGGCGCATCGGGCATGCCGAAGGCGATGTTGTCCCGGATCGAGGCCGAGAAGAGAAAGGGGTCCTGGGAGATGACGCCGATCGCCCGTCGCAACGAGCGCCGCTCGAGATCGCGCACGTCCACGCCGTCGAGGAGGATGCGCCCGCCGGTCGCGTCGTAGAACCGGGGGAGAAGCGCGGCCAGCGTCGTCTTCCCGGAGCCCGTACGGCCGATGAGCGCGACCGTCCGCCCCGGCGGGATCGCGAGGTCGATTCCCTCGAGGATCGGCCGGCCAGGCTCGTAGGCGAAGTCGACGCTCTCGTAGCGAACCTCTCCGAGCCCGGGCGCCAGCGGAATCGCGTCGGGCCGATCGGCGATCTCCTCGGGCTCGTCGAGCACCTCGAAGATCCGCTCGCCCGCCGCCGTGGCGCGCTGCGCCTGCCCGATCCACATCCCGAGCATGCGCAGGGGCATCACCATCATCGCCAGCAGGAGGTTGAAGGCGAAGAACGCCCCGAGCGTGAGGGTGCCCTCGACGACCATCCAGCCCGCGGCGAGGAGCACCGCTGCCTGTGCGACGAGCGGGAGGAACGTGAGCAGCGGGACGTAGACGGCGCGCTGCCGGTTGGCGACGAGCGTTCGTTCGAAGACGGCGTCGGCAGCCCGCTTGAACCGCCTGCCGGTGCGCTCCTCCTGAGCGAACGACTTCACGACGTGGACGCCGGCGATCGACTCCTCGGCAACGGTCGCGACGTCCGCGAGCTTCTGTTGGACGTCTCGCAGGACCGGGTGGGAGACGCGGCTGTACCGGTACGCGGTGAGGATGATGATCGGCGTGATCGCGAGCGCGACGAGCGCTAGCCTCCACGAGTACACGAAGAGCACCGCGGCGACGACGAGGATCGTGACGACGTGCTGCGCGAAGAAGATGAGGCCGTATCCGAGGAAGAAGCGCACTGCCTGGAGGTCGATCGTCGCCCGCGACATGAGTTGCCCCGTCTGGCTCCGGTCGTAGAAGCCGAAGGACAGCCGGAGGAAGTGGGAGTAGAGCTCGTCGCGCAGGTCGTACTCGACTCCGAGAGCCTGTCGTCCCGAGATGATCCTTCGGCCGAGCATGAGAGCCGCCCGCACGAGCCCGAGGGCGACGATTCCCGCGATCGCGAAGGTAAGAGCACGACGGTCGGGATCGGTGGCGGAGAGCTCGTTGATGAACGCCCCCGACACAACGGGGACGAGGATGCCTGCGAGCTGCGCGGCGATCGCGAGCCCGGTCGAGACGAGGAGCGACGTGCGGTAGGGGCGAAGGAACCCGAGCAGGCGGACGAAGGTTCGCCCGCGCCCCACCTCTCGTTCGCTCGCGTCGCCCTCTTCACTCGTCACGTCGCCGTAGGGTACGGATCGTGCTCGAGGCTGTGCCGAACGTCTCGGAGGGGCGCGACCGAACGGCGATCGACAGGATCGGCGCCGCCTTCACGCACGGCGCCGCACGTCCGCTAGACGTCCATTCGGACGAGGATCACCACCGCTCCGTGCTCACGCTCGCCGGCGACCCGCGCTCCCTGCTCGATGCTCTGGTCGCGGGTACGGCTGCGGCGCTCGAGGCGATCGACCTGCGGATCCACGATGGTGTGCATCCGCGTGTCGGAGCGGTGGACGTCGTCCCGCTCGTCCCGATCCTCGGAGAGCTCATGGAGGTGGCGAACGAGTCGGCGCTCGTGCTCGCCGAGCGGATCGGCACGGAGCTCGGCGTGCCCGTCTTCCTCTACGGCCAGCTCGGTGGTGGAAAGCGGCCCGCCGACTACCGGCGTGGTGGGCTCGAGGAGCTCACTCGTCGCGTGGAGTCCGGCGAGCTCGAGGTGCATGCCGGGCCGTCGCGGATCTCGCCTCGGTCGGGCGCGGTCCTCGTCGCCGCCCGCCCGCCACTCGTCGCGTACAACGTCGAGCTCGCGACGCACGACGTCGCCCCGGCGCGGCAGATCGCCTCCGCCGTGCGCGAGTCGAGCGGCGGCATGCCGGGCGTGCAGGCCATCGGCCTCCTGCTCCCGCGCTCCGGTCGCGTCCAGGTCAGCATGAATGTCCTCGACCTGGAGCGCTCTCCGCTGCACGAGGTCGTCGCGGAGGTGCGGCGACTCGCCGCCGAGCGCGAGATCGATGTCGTCGGCGGCGAGCTCGTCGGCCTCGTGCCGGAGAGCGTGCTCGCCGCGGCACAGGCCACGGGCCGCGAGATCCCGGGGGTGGACGAGTCACGGGTTCTCGAGCGCGTTCTCGCGGAGTCAAGCCTCTAGACTCGGGCCGTGCCGGCCAGGATCGCCCTCTCCGGAGAGGCCCTCACGCTCGCCGACGTCTGGGACGCCGCCGTCCACGGCGCGCAGGCGGAGATCGCCCCGGAGGCGTCGGAGCGCATGCGCGCGTCGCGCGAGCTGCTCGAGTCGATGCACGGCGAGCACACGTACGGCGTCAACACCGGCTTCGGCCGCTTCGTCTCGGAGCACGTTCCGGACGAGCTCGCGGAGGAGCTCCAGCTCCGCCTTCTTCGCAGCCACTCGTGTGGCGTGGGGGAGCCGTACCCGGACGACGTCGTCCGGGCTGCGATGCTCCTGCGCGCGAACACACTGGCGAAGGGGTACTCCGGCGCCCGCGTCGAGACCGTCGAGCTCCTCGTCGAATGTCTGAACCGCGGGCTCGTGCCGGTCGTTCCTGCGCGCGGGTCCGTCGGCGCGAGCGGTGACCTCGCCCCACTCGCCCACCTCGCGCTGCCCCTCGTCGGCGAGGGGGAGGCGTTCGTCGACGGCGAGCGGGTCACCGGCGCCGAGGCGCTTCGTCGAGTGGGCCTCGAGCCGATCCGGCTCGCGAGCAAGGAGGGGCTCTCGCTCGTGAACGGCACGCAGTTCATGGCCTCGATGGCCGCGCTCGGCGCCGTGCGGGCGCGACGCCTGGCGTCGACGGCGGACCTCGCGTGCGCGCTCTCGCTCGAGGCGCTCCAGGGATCGAGGACGAGCTTCGCCCCGGCCGTACACCGGAGCCGTCCACTCAAGGGCCAGCAGGAGGCCGCAGCCAACGTCTGGCGGTTGCTCGAGGGGTCGGCGATCATCGAGGCGCACCGCTGGTGCGACAAGGTGCAGGACGCCTACTCGCTTCGCTGCGCCCCGCAGGTGCACGGGGCCTGCCGCGACCTGCTCGACTACGTCGAGACGACCGTCGGGATCGAGCTGAACGCCGCGACCGACAATCCGCTCGTGCTCCTCGAGGAGGGGGAGATCGTCTCGGCCGGGAACTTCCACGGCCAGCCGCTCGCCTTCGCGCTCGACGTGCTCGCGATGGCCGTCGCCGAGCTCGCCAGCATCTCGGAGCGCCGCGTCGAGCGGCTCGTGAACCCGAGCCTCTCGGAGGGGCTCCCGCCCTTTCTCGTCGAGGAAGGCGGCCTCAACTCGGGGTTCATGATCCCGCAGTACGTCTCCGCGGCTCTCGTGTCCGAGAACAAAGTGCTCGCCCATCCCGCCAGCGTCGACTCGATCCCGACGAGCGCGGGCCAGGAGGATCACGTCTCGATGGGCAACGCGGCAGGCCTGAAGGCGCTCCGCGTGCTCGAGAACACCGAGCACGCGCTCGCGATCGAGCTCCTCGCCGGAGCGCAGGCGATCGAGTTCCTCGCGCCGCTCCGCCCGGGCCGGGGAGTCCGTGCCGTCCACGACGTCGTGCGCAGCCTCTCGCCGCGACTGCACGAGGACCGCTCGCTCGCACCCGACATCGAGCGCGTCGCGGCTGCGATTCGCGCAGGGGAGATCCTTGCCGCCGCCGAGCTGGAGATCGGGGCGCTGGCGTGACCGAGCTCGCGTCGTCCGACGCCGTGGTCGAGGAGCTCTGCGGCGACCTGACGCGGATCCAGGCGCCGCGCGGGCGAGCGCTGCATGCCGGCTCGTGGCAGACGGAGGCGCCGTTGCGGATGCTGCTCAACAACCTGGATCCCGAGGTGGCCGAGCATCCAGAACGGCTCGTCGTCTATGGAGGAACCGGGCGGGCGGCGCGCAGTCACGATGCGCTGCGGACGATCGTCCGGACGCTCTTGCGCCTGCGCGACGACGAGACGCTCCTCGTACAGTCGGGCAAGGCGGTCGGCGTCTTCCGGACGACGGAGGCGGCGCCTCGTGTGCTGATCGCAAACGCGCTGCTCGTGCCGCGCTGGGCGACGTGGGACGAGTTCAGGCGGCTGGAGGCCGAGGGTCTGACGATGTACGGCCAGATGACGGCCGGGAGCTGGATCTACATCGGGACACAGGGCATCCTCCAGGGCACGTACCAGACCTTCGCCGCCGCCGGCGAGGCGCACTTCGGCGCCCCGGACCTCGCCGGCAGGACGATCCTCACTGCCGGGCTCGGAGGGATGGGGGGCGCTCAGCCGCTCGCGGCGACCATGGCGGGCGCGGCCATCCTGTGTGTGGAGGTCGACCCGTCGCGCATCGCGCGCCGGCTCGAGACCCGGTACCTCGACGAGGTCGCGGACACGCTCGACGACGCGCTCGCGCGGGTGCGTGCAGCGGCGCGGGACGGGAGGGCGTTGTCGGTCGGCCTGCGCGGGAACGCCGCAGACGTGATCCCCGAGCTGGCCGCGAGAGGGGAGCACTTCGATCTCGTGACGGACCAGACCGCTGCGCACGACCCGCTCACCGGCTACGTGCCGCAAGGGCTCGACGTCGAGACCGGCGCCGAGCTACGGGAGCGCGACCCCGACGAGTACCTGCGCCGAGCGCGTGCGTCGATCGTGGCGCACGTCCAGGGGCTGCTCGAGCTCGCCAGGTCGGGGTGCCACGTCTTCGACTACGGCAACAATCTGCGCGGGGAGGCCCACGACGGGGGCGTCGAGGACGCCTTCACGTACCCGGGCTTCGTCCCGGCCTACATCCGACCGCTCTTCTGTCGCGGTGTCGGCCCGTTCCGCTGGGCGGCGCTCTCCGGAGACCCGGCGGACATCGCCGAGATCGACGCCGAGCTCGGCGTGCTCTTCCCGGAGGACGTGCTGCTCCGGCGATGGCTCGATCTGGCTCCCGGGCGGGTCGCGTTCCAGGGCCTGCCCGCGCGGATCTGCTGGCTCGGGTACGGCGACCGTGCGCGCGCAGGGCTCGCGATCAACGAGCTCGTCCGCAACGGGCGGGTCTCGGCGCCGGTCGTCATCGGGCGCGACCACCTCGACTCGGGCTCCGTCGCATCTCCGTACCGCGAGACCGAGGCCATGCGTGACGGGTCGGACGCCATCGCCGACTGGCCGATCCTGAACGCGCTCGTGAACGTCGCGGCCGGCGCGACGTGGGTGAGCGTCCATCACGGCGGCGGTGTCGGGATCGGGAATTCGATCCATGCAGGGATGGTCGTGGTCGCCGACGGGACCGAGGCGGCTGCGGAGCGGCTCGAGCGCGTGCTGACCACCGATCCCGGGACGGGCGTGATGCGTCATGCGGACGCGGGCTACGAGGACGCGCTCGCCGTCGCCCGCGCGACGGCGCTCGACCTGCCGTCGGCGTGATCCGGTGAGAGCCGCGAGCAGCGATGTCGGCGTGGAGGCGGAGGGCCCGTCACCGAAGCTCCTGATCCGAGATCTCGCACAGGTCGCATCGCCCGCCGGGCGCGTGGCACCGCTCCGCCGAGGTGAGCTGGGACGCGTGGACGTGGTCGAGCGCGCGTACGTCCTCTCCGAGGAGGGGCGAATCACGGCGGTCGGCGCCATGTCGGAGCTGGAGCCGATCGCCGGCGATGTCGAGGAGGTCGACGGGCGCGGGCTCTCGGCCGTGCCGGGGCTCGTCGACTGCCACACGCACGCGTGCTTTGCAGGAGATCGCGTCGGTGAGTTCGCGCTGCGGGCGGGTGGGGCCTCCTACGAGGAGCTCCACGCAGCGGGTGGCGGGATCCTCTCCACGGTGCGCGCGACGCGCGAAGCCGGGGAGGACGCGCTCACGGCCGCCGTCGAGCGCCACGCGGGCTGGATGCTGGAGTCCGGCACGACGACGTTCGAGGCGAAGTCGGGCTACGGGCTGGATCGCGACACGGAGCTTGCGCAGCTGCGGGCGATCCGTCGGGCGGGCGGTGTCCCCACCTGGCTCGGGGCGCACGCCGTCCCGCCCGAGCACGAGTCGGCAGAGGCGTACGTGGACTATCTCCTCGACGACGTGCTCCCCGAGGCGGCGCTCGTCGCGGAGGCGGCGGACGTCTTCCTCGAGCGCGGGGCCTTCGACGTCGCGCAGGCGCGGCGCTATCTCGAGGCGTGTGGTGCCGCAGGCCTCGCGCTGCGCCTTCACGGCGACCAGTTCACCGAGTCGGGCGCCATCGCGCTCGCCGTCGAGCTCTCGGCGCGCTCCGTGGATCACCTCGAGGCGACCGGCCCCGTGGGCATCGCCGCGCTCGCGGCGAGCGACGTCACCGGGGTGCTGCTGCCGGCGAGCGCTCTCTTCCTCGGCCGGCCGATGCCGCCCGCCCGGGCGCTCGTCGATGCGGGCGCCGGGATCGCGCTCGCCACCGATTTCAACCCCGGCAGTGCGTTCTGCGAGAGCCTGCCGATCGTCATGTCCCTGGCGTGCACGCAGCTTCGGCTCACTCCCGAGGAAGCTCTGACGGCATGCACGGCGAACGCCGCGCACGTCCTCGGTCACGCGGATCGGAAGGGGCGCCTCGCTCCCGGTTTCGGCGCCGACCTCGTCCTGCTCGGAGCCGAGGACTGGCGCCATCTCGCCTACCACCTCGGCGGCCCCGTGGTCGAGACCGTGATCCGAGGCGGCCGGGTGGTGTGGCGCCGCCCGGCATAATCGCTCCATGCCGACTCGCAAGCAGCGCCGGCGCCGTGCGAAGGGGCACCGGCACGAATACGTCTGGGAGGACGAGGAGGGCAACGAGCTCGACCCGCGCGAAGCTCGAGGTGAGCCGCCCAAGTCGAAGGAAGGGCGTGGAACGACACGCCGCGGGCGCGAGCCGCTCGCTCCCTCCTGGCGCCGGACGCTGAAGCGCGGCGCGATCTTCGCGCCGATCATGTTCGTGACCGTGATGCTGCTCTCGGGCGGTCTCACGCTCGCGCAGCAGCTCTTGCAGACGGCGCTGATCGTCGGGATCTTCATCCCGTTCAGCTTCCTGCTCGACAACGTCTTCTGGCGCTCGTACCAGCGCCGGCTCGCGCGGGCCGAGCGCGCGTCCGGCGATCGCGGGAGCTGAAACACTCCGCGGCGATGGCGCTCCGCGTCGAACAGCTCCCGTTCGGGCCGATCGGGACGAACTGCTACGTCGTCCGTCGTGACTCGTCCGCGGACGAGGCCGTCGTCGTCGATCCGAGCGGCGACGCGACGGAGCTCCGGCTCACGCTCGCCCGTCTCGGCGCGCGGTGCGCCGCGATCCTCCTGACCCACGGCCACTGGGACCACCTCGTCGGCGTCGCGGATCTCGCCGAAGGTACGAGCGCGCCCGTCCACATGCCCGAAGGAGAGCGCACGCTGCTCGAGGACCCGGCGGCGTTCACGCCGCCCGGCATCACGGTCCGGGCGTACACGCCCGACGTGCTGCTGCGCGGTGGTGAGTCGCTCGAGATCGCGGAGATGCGGTTCGACGTGCACTCCGTGCCCGGCCACTCGCCTGCGCACGTCGCGTACGCGACCGACGGGTGCCTCTTCTCCGGCGACGTCCTGTTCGCGGGGTCGGTCGGGCGCACTGACCTCCCCGGGGCGGACTGGGAGACGCTCATGTCGTCGATCGCGTCACTGGTCGCGCTGCTGCCGCCCGAGACCGTCGTCTATCCCGGCCATGGCCCCACGACGACGCTCGGTCGCGAGCTGGCGCAGAACCCGTTTCTCGCGGAGCTCCGGGCGGAGCGGGAGACGTGAGCCGCGCCTCGAGGATCGAGCGCCCGCGTGGTACTCATGACGTCGTTCCCTCGGAGCAGCCGCTGTGGCGGTTGATCGTGCACGAGGCCGAGCGGCTTTGCGGGCTCTACGGCTACCGACCGATCGCGACGCCCGTCTTCGAGGACACGGCGCTCTTCGAGCGCACGTCGGGCTCGGGCTCGGACGTCGTTCAGAAGGAGATGTACACGTTCGAGGATCGCAGCGGGCGGTCGCTGACGCTCAGGCCCGAGGCCACCGCTCCCATCTGCCGCGCGTACGTCGAGCACGGGATGCACCGCCTGCCGCAGCCGGTGAAGGCCTACACGGTCGGGACGATGTACCGGTACTCCGCGCCTCAGCGCGGCCGGTACCGGGAGCACTGGCAGCTCTCCGTCGAGGCGCTCGGCTCCGAGCACCCGTCACTCGACGCAGAGGTGATCCAGCTCTACCACGCCCTCCTCGCGCGCCTCGGCGTCACCGAGCGCACGCTCGAGCTGAACTCCATCGGCTGCCGTGAGTGCCGACCCGCGTACCTGGGGAGCCTGCGGTCGTGGCTCGCCGAGAACGACGAGCGCCTCGACCTTCCGACGCGGGAGAAGGCCCGGACGAGCCCGCTGCGCATCTTCGACAACCTCTCGGCGAAGCCCGAGCCCGTGCAGGAGGCGCTGCGCGGGGCGCCGGTGATCGGCGCGTCCCTTTGCGAGGCATGCCGGGAGCACTTCGCCGCCGTGCGCCGAGACCTCGACACGTACGGTGTCGAGTACGTGCTCGTGCCGACCCTCGTCCGCGGTCTCGACTACTACACGCGGACGACGTGGGAGTTCGTCGGCCCCGACTCAGGCGCCCAGAGCACGCTCTCGGGCGGTGGACGTTACGACGGGCTGATCGAGGAGATCGGCGGGCCTGCCGTGCCGGGCGTCGGCTTCGGAGCAGGCATCGAGCGCCTCGTCCTCGGGCTCGAGCACGCCGGGGTAGAAGCACCGGCACCGGCCACGGACGTCTACTTCGCACTTGACGGCGGCGCCGGCCGCGACCGTGTCGCCTCATGGCTCAGCAATCTGCGAGAGCGCGGCGTCGCGTGCGACAGCGACTACGCCGACCGCTCGCTCAAGGGTCAGCTGACGCACGCATCTCGGCTCGGAGCGACGACGATCGTGGTCGTCGGCGCCGACCACGCGTTGATCCGGAGACCCGGCGTCGGGGACGAGGAGATCGAGCTCGACGACGTGCTCGAGAGGCTCTCTCCGTGACCTGGCGCGACGCGATGTGCGGCGAGCAACGGGCGACGGATGTCGGCCGGACGCTGGCGCTGTCCGGGTGGGCCGCGCGAAGACGAGATCACGGCGGCCTCGTGTTCGTCGACCTCCGCGACCAGACAGGGCTCATGCAGCTCGTGGTCAACCCCGAGCGGTCGCCCGAGGCGGCGGAGCTCGCGAAGGAGATCCGCAACGAGTTCGTGCTGCGCGCTCGGGGCGAGATCGTCGCTCGTTCTCCGGAGACGGTCAACCCGAGGATGGCGACGGGCGAGGTCGAGCTTCAGGTGGACGATCTCGAGATCGTCTCCCGCTCGACACCGCTCCCCTTCCAGCTCGACGAGGAGGGCGTGGACGAGACGCTGCGCCTCCGGTACCGGTGGCTCGACCTCCGGCGGGAGAAGCTGCAGCGCAACATGCGGCTCCGGGCACGGCTCGTCTCGACCATCCGTCGTGTGATGGAGGGCGCAGGCTTCCTCGATATCCAGACGCCGATCCTCTTCAAGCCGACACCCGAGGGCGCGCGGGACTTCGTCGTCCCGAGCCGTCTCCAGCGGGGACGGTTCTATGCGCTGCCGCAGAGCCCGCAGATTCTCAAGCAGCTGCTCGTCATCGGCGGGTTCGACCGCTACTACCAGATCGCGATCTGCTTCCGGGACGAGGATCTGCGAGCCGATCGCGTGCAGGAGATCACGCAGCTCGACGTCGAAATGGCCTTTCCGGACGTCGAGACGATCCTCGGCCTGATGGAGGAGATGTGCTCGGAGGTCTGGCGCGACTGCATCGACGTCGAGCTGAAGCCGCCTTTCCGGCGCATGACGTATGCCGAGGCGATGCTCCGCTACGGGACCGACAAGCCCGATCTCCGCTACGGCCTGGAGATCCACGACGCGACGGACGAGACGCGCGCGTCCGAATTCGGTGTGTTCGCGAAGGCGCCGATCGTGCGGTACCTGGCAGCGCCGCGCGTCTTCTCGCGCGCGGAGCTCGACGCGCTGGAGACGTTCGCGAAGGAGCGTGGTGCGAAAGGGCTCGCATACCTCGTTCGCGATGAGGCTGGCGAGGTCCGGTCGCCGATCGCGAAGTTCCTCTCGGAGAGCGAGCGGGCTGCGCTGTCCGGTGAGCCGGGCTCGACCACGCTGTTCGTCGCCGACGAGGAGGAGACCGTTGCACGCGTCCTCGGGGCGCTCCGCGAGCACCTCGCGCGGGAGCTCGAGCTCGTCCCCGACGATGTCTTCGAGTTCGTCTGGATCACCGACTTCCCGATGTTCGAGTGGTCGGAGGACGACGGACGGTGGAGTGCGAAGCACCACCCCTTCACGCGTCCGTCCCCCGACTGGGAGGAGGGCTTCGACGCCGAGCCGGGCAGGGCCAGCGCGCTCGCATACGACCTCGTCGTGAACGGGAACGAGATCGGAGGAGGGTCGATCAGGATCCACGAACCCGGGCTCCAGGCGCGCGTCTTCGATGTCCTGCAACTCACGCCCGAGGAGCAGCGGGCGAAGTTCGGCTTCCTCCTCGACGCGCTCGCGATGGGCGCGCCGCCGCACGGGGGCATCGCCTTCGGAATCGACCGGATGATGATGGTCGTCGCCAGCGAGGCGAACCTCCGCGACACCATCGCGTTCCCCAAGAACCAGGCGGGCAGCGACCCGATGAGCGGCGCCCCGTCCGAGGTCACCGACGCCCAGCTCGTCGAGCTCGGCATCCGCCTCGTCGACGAGCCCGGGTAGCCGCCTCGTCGACCACACTACGCCCACCATGGAGTCGTTCGCCCAGCGCCTGATCGTTCTCGCCGCCGTCGCGTTGCTCGGTGCGACGTCGGCGCTCGCGGTGGTCGAGCGCCGCTCGACGCCGACGGCATCCGAGATGCTCGCAGGAGCGCGCGGGCCGGTCACGTGGACGACGGCGTTCGCCGGCTCCCGGGGCCCCACCGGAGATGCGCAGAGGACGACCTGTGGGCAGGTGCTCGCGCCCGAGTCGCTCGGCGTGACCCACGCGGTCCTGCCGTGCGGCACGAAGCTCGTGCTCCGCCACGATCGGAAGCAGGTTCTCACGGAGGTCATCGACAACGCGCTCGTCGAGCCCGGGCGGCAGCTCGAGGTCACCGAGGCGCTTGCGGAGCTCCTCGGAGTCGAGGACACCGTAGAGCTCGAGTGGCGCTTCGCGACCGAGGCGAGCGGATAGGATGAGCGTGCTCGACCCTGTTCGCGGCTTCGGCCATACGTGAACCAACACAACCGCGAAGGGAGCCGGTGTCGGAGTCAGGCACTGCCGACGCTCCGCACGGCACCCACCTGGCAAGTCCAGGTTCGCACAGGCCGGAGTGTCAGCAGCAGGGTCGGGCAACTCCTTCCCGGTTGCGTCTCGCACCACCGTGTCGCCGGGGGAGTGCTCGTCTCCTCACGGCGCAACGGGCTGGTCGAGCCGATACGGCAAGTACACGCGTCCGTACGCTCGGTCGTGATCGGCGGTTCCCAGACCGAGCAGTCCGACGACGCAGGGAGCCCCCATACCGGCCGTATCGGGGCGACCGAGGACGACGGAATGCGAAGTGTCTGGGGGCCGTCAGGCACACACCCGTACATGCGGACGCGTGTACTAGCCTGACCGACGTGGCCAGAGTGGACGTCGCCGGCGATGTGACTCGCGACGGGGAGTGGGCCCTCGTGCGGCTCACGGTGGACGGCGACCGCATCGTCGAGGCCGACGCTCCGGGGATCGATCTGTCTCTGCCGGGGTTGACGCTGCTCGAGGCGGCACGAGCTCGTGGGGAGCCGCTGGCCGTCGAGGCTCTCGCGGCTGCACTCGGCCAGGTGTTCGTCGCCGCTTGCGACCCGAGCCGCGTGGCCGTCGCGATGAGCGGCGGCGTCGACAGCGCCGTCGCGCTTCTTCGCGCCGGCCCGCATGCGCTGGGAGTGACGCTCCGCCTCTGGCAGGACCCGGACGGTCCTTCGGCGGAGCGCGCGTGCTGTTCCCCCGCGGCGGTGGCGGCCGCGCGGGACGCGTGCCACCGACTGGGCCTTCCACATGTCACCCTCGACCTCCGCGACGCGTTCCGCCACGCGGTCGTCGCGCCGTTCCGGGACGGATACGCGGCCGGCACGACGCCGAACCCGTGCATCCGCTGCAACGGAGCGTTCCGCTTCGACGCGCTGCTCGCGTTCGCGGAGCGCGCGGGCGCGTCCGCACTGTGGACCGGCCACTATGCGCGCATCGTCGAGCGGCACGGGCGTCTGCTCGTCGCGGAGGCGAAGGATCGCCACAAGGATCAGTCGTACATGCTCGGAACGCTCGATCCCGAGCTTCTCCCACGCGTGCGCTTCCCGCTCGGCGACCAGTCGAAGGAGGAGACGCGCGCGGAGGCAGCCCGGGCAGGGTTGGCCGCCGCCGGCCGGCGGGAGAGCCAGGAGGCGTGCTTCCTCGCGGGCGGCGACTACCGGAGCTTTCTCGCTCGGCAGGGCCTGTCGACGCGCGAAGGCCGCGTTGTCGACGATGTCGGCGAGCCGGTCGGGCGACACCACGGGTACTGGCGGTTCACGCCGGGACAGCGTCGCGGCCTCGGCCTGGCCGAAGGGCGACGCCTGTACGTCCTCGGCACCGACTCCGCGACGAACACGGTCGTCGTCGGCCCTCGCGAGGCGCTTGCGACGACCTGCGTCGAGGTCGAGGGTCGCCTCTACGTCCCCGTGGAGCGGGCCGGGGTCAAGCTCCGCTACCGGTCGGAAGCTCTCCCTGCGCGCGTGCTCGCATCGAACGGGCACCTCTCGCTCGAGCTCGATGAGCCTGCCGAGGCCGTTGCTCCGGGCCAGGTTGCGGTTCTCTATGAACAGGGAGCGGTCGTCGGGGCGGGCGTGATCACGCGTGCCACCTGACCGCGACCATCTAGGATCTTTGCGATGACGCTCGCATCCACCTCCGGGGACATCCTCAACTACGCGCTGGCGGTCTTCTTCATCGCCAGCGGCGTGGGGCTCGCGTACATGCTGGTCCGGCTCGGGGGGACGTTTGCGCGGCTCACATCGCTCGTCAAGGGCACAGAGCGTGACTTCCTCCCCGTGGTGGTGAAGGCCGGAGGCACCGTCGACCGCGTGAACGACCAGCTCGACAAGCTCGACGTCGTCACCGACAGCGCGGTCTCGATGGCGGACAACGCCGACACGGCGGTACGGGCCGTCTCGACGGCGATCACCACGCCCGTCAAGAAGGTGACGGGGCTCTCGGCCGCCGTCTCGCACGGCTTCGCGGCATTCCGGGCGCGTCGCGACGTGGGCGAGGCCACGAAGGTGGCGAAGGAAGCAGCGGCGCGGCGGGAGGCCGAGCTCGACGAGGAGCTCCGCACCGCGGGTCGTCAGGCGCCCGACGGGGAGCCCCCGACCCCGTAACCGGGTCGGGGCCGCCGACCGGCGCTCGTAGAATCCAGGCATGCGATCGACCGCCGAGCTGCGCGAAGGGTTCCTTGCGTTCTTCGAGCAGAAGGGGCACCTGCGTGTGCCCTCCGCATCGCTCGTGCCGCGTGCGGATGATCATTCGAGCCTTCTCACCACCGCCGGCATGCAGCCGCAGATGCCGTTCTTCCTCGGCCTCGAGGCGCCCCCGGCACCATTCACGACGGCGTCGCAGAAGTGCTTCCGCACCGTCGACATCGACGAGGTCGGGCTGGACGGGCACCACCTGACGTTCTTCGAGATGCTCGGCAACTTCTCGTTCGGCCAGTACTTCAAGGAGGGGGCGATCGAGTACGCACGCGAGTTCGTCCAGGAGCACATGAAGCTCGACTGGGATCGCGTGTGGGTGACCGTCCATGCCGGCGATCCGCTGCTCCGGCTCGGGCCCGACGAGGTCGCGATCGAGCTCTGGCAGAAGGTCGGGATGCCGACGGAGCGCATCGTCCCGCTCCCGACATCCGAGAACTTCTGGTCCGTGGGCGGGCCGGGGCCGTGCGGGCCCGACTCCGAGATCTACTGGGACTGGGGCCCCGAGCACGGCTGCGGCGAGCCGGACTGCGCGCCCGCGTGCACGCGCTGCGATCGGTTCCTCGAGTTCTGGAACCTCGTCTTCATGTCGTACGAGCTGCACACCGACGGGACGTTGACGCCGCTTCCGAAGCAGAACATCGACACCGGCCTCGGCCTCGAGCGCGGTGCGGCGATCCTCCAGGACGTCAGGTCGGTGTACGAGACCGACGGCTACCGCGAGATCATGGAGTGGATCGCGACCGAGTCGGGCGTCGCGTACGGCGACTCGTCGGCTGCCACGAAGGCGCACCGGATCCTCGCCGATCACGGGCGGGGGATGACGTTCCTCGTGGGCGACGGCGTGACACCGTCGAACGAGGGGCGCGGATACGTCCTGCGCCGCATCGTCCGCCGCGCCGTGCAGCAGGCACGGAGCATCGGGCTCGCTGATCTCCACCGGCTGACCGGCGTCGTCGTCGCGCAGATGAGCGAGGCCTACCCGGAGCTGGTGCAGCGCGCGGAAGAGATCGACCGGGTCGTCCGCATCGAGGAGGAGCGCTTCGGCGAGACGCTCGAGCGCGGGATGCGGCTCTTCGAGGAGCTCGCGGAGCGCGAGACGATCAGCGGCGAGGAGGCCTTCCAGCTCGCGGCGACGTACGGGTTCCCGCTCGAGCTGACCGTCGAGCTCGCCGAGGAGCGCGGCCAGGCGGTGGACGTCGACGGCTACGCGACCGAGATGGAGCGGCATCGCGAGGTCTCACGTGTCCCCGGAGGCGTGGAGATCCAGCGGGCCGCGGAGCTCGCGCGCCGCGCCGGATTCACGACCGAGTTCGTCGGAGACCGCAAGGTCGACGTCCTCACGCAGATCGGCGCGCTCGAGCAGCTCGAGGACGAGCTCTTCCTGGCGAAGCTCCGCGAGTCGCCCTTCTATCCCGCGGGCGGAGGCCAGGTGACTGACAACGGCGTGCTCGAGTCCGACGACGGCTCCGGCGCCCGAGCGGAGCTCGTGGACGCCTACCGCCTCGACCAGGACCAGGTGCTCCTCTTCCGGGGATCGGGCTTCACGGAGGGCGCTCGCGTCCGCGCCTTCGTGCCGTGGAGCGTGCGCTTCCCGACGATGGCGAACCACACGGCCACGCATCTCCTGCATGCCGCTCTACGGGAGACGCTCGGCGAGCACGTGCGGCAGGCCGGGTCTGCGGTCCGCCCCGACAAGCTCCGCTTCGACTTCACGCACGAGCAGGCGCTCACGACCGCGGAGCGGCAGGCGGTCGAGCGGCGTGTCAACGAGAGGATCTTCCAAGCGCTCCCGGTGCACGTCTTCGAGACGCCGATCGACGAGGCACGTCGGCTCGGCGCCATGATGCTCTTCGGAGAGAAGTACGGCGAGACCGTTCGCGTCGTCGAGGTGCCTGGATACTCGACCGAGCTCTGCGGGGGAACGCACGTCGGATCGACCGCCGAGGTCGGCGCGTTCGTGATCCTCTCGGAGGGATCCGTCGGAGCGGGTGTTCGCCGGGTCGAGGCGCTCACCTCCGGTGACGCGTGGGCCTACCTCGAGGCGCGCTCACGTGAGCTCGACGAGCTGCGGCAGGAGCTCGGGGCCGTCAGGAAAGAGGCGAAGCAGCGCCCGGCCACGGTCGCTCCGACGACCGAGATCACCGCAGAGGTCAAGGTGGAGGGCGACGTGAACGTCATCGTGCAGTCGGTCGACGGGATCGATGCCGACACGCTGCTGGAGCTCTCGGATCGCTTCAAGCAGCGTCACGCGCCGGCGGCGGTCGTGCTCGGCTCACGAGAGGACGGGAAAGTGCATCTCGTCGCCAACTTCGACGCGTCCGTCGCCGATCGCGTGAGCGCTTCGGACGTCGTGCGCCGGGCGGCTGCGATCGTCGGTGGGGGAGGCGGGGGGCGCCGCACGATGGCCCGCGCAGGAGGGCGCGATCCCGAGAAGCTGGAGGACGCGCTGGCGGAGGCCGAGCGCCTGATCGTCGACGCCCTGTGAAGGTCATGGGTCTCGACTACGGTGCCGCGCGCACCGGGGTCGCAGTGACGGACGCGACCGGCACGATCGTCCGCCCGCTCGGCGTGGTCGAGCGCGCGGCGACGGAGGCCGGCCTCGGGCGGATTGTCGACATCGTTCGGCGAGAGGAGATCGAGCATGTCGTCGTCGGCCTCCCGCTGACGCTCCGGGGCGAGCGTGGTGAGCAGGTTCGGGTGACGGAGGAGTTCGTGCTCTTGCTGCGCGCCGCGCTCGACGTGCCGGTGGAGACCTACGACGAGCGGTTCACGACTGTCCTCGCGGCAGCCGACCCTGCGAGCAGCGCGCCCGAGGATGCGCGCGCGGCGGCACACCTGCTGGAGGGGTACGTGCAGTGGTCGAGCACGAGCGCGAGGTGAGCGGGGCCCCAGGCACACCCACGCGGCGGCGTCTCCGGGCCAGACGCGTCGCGGTAGGCGCTGTGCTCGCCGCCGCGCTCGGCGCCGCAGGATGGGCCGGCGCCACGCTGCTCGTCTCCGAGGATCCTCCGCCGCCTGCACCGCCCGAGACGCAACCCCCGCTCGAGCGGCTCCGGATCATCTTCCCCGAGGGCTTCACGCGCCGCGAGATGGCGGATCGAGTCGGGGCCGTCCGCGAGATCGCGATCGAACGCCGCGGCGTGACGCCCCGCTTGACTCGCTCCGGGTACCTCGGCGCGAGTGCCGCCGCGAAGCCTCCCCTCGAGTTCCGGAAGGACTGGGCCGCACGGTCGATAGAGGGCTTCCTGTTTCCGGCGACGTACGACTTCAACCGGTTGACACCCTCGACGAAGCTCGTTCGGCAGCAGCTGCTGACGTTCCGCGAGATGTGGGACACGGTCGACCTGCGCTACCCGAAGTCGAAGAACCTCACGCCGTACGACGTGCTGATCATCGCCTCGATGATCGAGAAGGAGGCTGCCGTCGCCGAGGAGCGCCGACTCGTGAGCGCGGTGGTCTACAACCGTCTCCGCGCCGGCATGCCCCTGGGCATCGACGCGACGATCCGCTACGGCCGCAACGTCCCCGGGACCGAGTCGCTCAAGCGGTCCGACCTGGAGAGCGACGACCCGTACAACACGCGAAACCGCGTCGGGCTCCCTCCAACGCCGATCGCGAACCCCGGGCTTGCGTCGATCCGGGCGGCGGCGAACCCGGCGCGTGTCGACTATCTCTACTTCGTGCGCAAGCCCGACAGCGTGCGCCACTTCTTCACCGCGAGCGAGTCCGAGTTCTTCCGCAAGAAGTGCGAGTTCGGCTTCGGCTGCTGACCGGTTGGCCGAGACAATCGCATTCCCGTTCGGGATGAGGAGGGGGGCTCGCGTCACGTGGGCAGATCGTTCACGTGTCGACACGGAGCCGTGTCCCAGCTGTGATCAGATCGCCGATACGCTGACCGCAGGGAACGGGAGTTCCCATGGGGGTGGTTGGGGAGCGGCTGAGCGGCGAGGGCAACCGGAGCTCGTTGCGAAGACCTCGAACCACCCGCCCGCGGCAATACTCCGGCCGTGACGGAGATCTCCGCGGAATCGCGGCTCGTCGGCATCCTCGGGTGGCCCGTGCAGCACTCGCTCTCGCCGGGCATGCACAACGCTGCGTTTGCGGCGCTCGACCTCGACTGGACGTATGTCGCGCTCCCGACGCGTCCCGAGCACCTCGCTGACGCCGTGCGCGGGCTTGCCGCGCTCGGCTTCGCCGGCGCCAACGTCACGGCGCCCCACAAGCTGGCCGTCGTGCAGCTCTGCAAGACGGATGCACGATCCGTGAACACGCTCGTCGCGCGCGACGACTCCGTGGCCGGCTTCTCGACCGATGCAGCGATCCTCGACGGGCTTCCGACTGCTCGACCTGTCGTCCTCGGCGGCGGCGGCGCCGCGACGGCATTCCTCGAGGCGCTCCCCCACGCACGAGCGTTCTCACGCCGCGGAGAGTGGCCACCGGACGTGACGGATGCCGATCTCGTGGTGAACGCAACCTCGGAGCGCGACGACGTCCTCGCCGAGCTCGCCAGCGGCCAGGTGCTCGTCGACGTCCCGTACCCGGAGACGGCGACAGCCACCGCCGCGCGGACGGCCGGAGCGCGAGTCGTGGGCGGTCTCGAGGTGCTCGTGGCGCAGGGTGCGGCGTCGTTCGCGCTCTGGACGGGCGTGCCCGCGCCCGTGGACGTGATGCGCCGAGCCGTCGGGCTCGAGAGCGCTTCGTAACAGCCTGTTACTTGGGCGTCTACGCTAGCCGCATGTCGCTCGAGGTCGTGACCGCCGGCGAGTCGCACGGACCAGCGCTGGTGGCGATCGTGACCGGCCTGCCGTCCGCGCTACGCCTCGACCGCAGTGCGATCGACGCAGATCTCGCGCGACGGCGAGTCGGTTACGGGAGAAGCCCGCGCCAGCGGATCGAGGACGACGAGGTGAGCGTCCTCGCGGGACTGCGCCACGGCCGCACGCTCGGCACCCCGCTCGCGCTGCTCGTTCGGAATCTCGACCACGAGAACTGGGCGTGGGGGATGAGCCCGTGGCCGCCGGAGGGCGAGCCGAGCGGCAAGGGCGTTGCGCCGGTGACGCTCCCGCGCCCCGGCCATGCCGACCTGCCGGGTGCGTTGAAGCACGGTCACGACGACGTCCGGAACGCCTTCGAGCGCGCGAGCGCGCGCCAGACGGCGGTCGACGTCGCGGTCGGATCGGTCGCGAAGACCCTCCTCGCGGAGATCGGCGTGAGCGTCGGCAGCCGCGTCGTCGAGATCGGAGGCGAGGGTGATCCCGAGGCGTGGGAAACTGCAACCGACGCCGCACGACGCGAGCGAGACACGCTGGGCGGCGTCGTGGAGGTGGTCGCCGAAGGTGTCCCGCCGGGGCTCGGGTCGCAGGCCGAGAAGGGCACGCGACTCGACGCGCGCCTCGCTGCCGCGCTCGTCGGGATCCCCGCGGTGAAGGGGGTCGAGGTGGGCGACGGCTTCACGCTCGCGCGCGCTCGAGGCTCCGAGGCCCAGGACGTGATCGAGGCGAGCCTGCGGCGGTCGACGAACCATGCGGGTGGGATCGAAGCGGGGATGACGACCGGCGAGCCGGTCGTCATCCGTGCGGCCATGAAGCCGCTTCCGACTCTCATGCGCCCGCTCTCATCCGTCGATCTCGCGACGGGCGAGCCGGCAGATGCGCTCGTGGAGCGAAGCGACGTCCAGGCAGTGGAGCCGTTGGCCGTCGTCGCCGAGTGCGCCGTCGCCTGGGAGCTCGCGCGCGCGGCCCGAGAGAAGTTCGGTGGCGACGCGCTCGGTGACTTCCTGGGCGCGCACGCCGCGTACCTGGAGCGGATCCGCTGGCCTCGCGAGCGCTGAACGCCATCGGCCGCCACGTCGTGCTGGTGGGCTTCATGGGCGCCGGCAAGTCGACGCTCGGGCACGGCCTCGCCCACCGTCTGGGCAGAGCGTTCGTCTCCACCGACACTCTCGTCGAGGAGCGCGTCGGCATGAGCGTCGAGCAGGTCTTCACCGAGCGGGGGGAGACGGCGTTCCGTGAGCTCGAGGAGGAGGCCGTCGCAGATGCGCTCTGGCGGCGGGAGCCGGCGGTGGTCGAGATCGGCGGCGGAGCGGTCGCGTCGCAGCGCACGCGCGATGCTCTCCGGGGCGGGGCGCTCACGATCCTGCTCGAGGTCTCGGTGGAGGAGGCGTGGGAGCGCGTTGCAGGAAGTGCGCGGCCGCTCGCGCAGGATCGCGAGTCCTTTCGTGCGCTGTTCGCCGAGCGCCGCGCGCTCTACGAATCGGTCGCCGACGTCCAGGCCCGCGACGTCGAGGACGTCGTCCTCGCCGCTGCGGGGATCCACCTCGAGGAGGGGGCGGCGAGTGCGCTGGCCACGCTCCTCCCCGAGGGACGTGCGATCGAGCTCGTCGTGGACGAGAACGTCGAGCCCCTGCACGGCGCGCGTGCACGGGAAGCGCTCGGAGAGCGCCTGCTGGCCACCCACGTCGTGCCCGCAGGCGAGGCCGCGAAGACCGCCGACAACGCCCTGAGGTTGTGGTCTGCACTACGGCTCGACCGGAACGGAGCGATTGTCGCCCTCGGGGGTGGAGCGACGATGGATCTCGCCGGGTTCGTCGCGGCCACGTATCTCCGGGGCGTGCCTTGGGTTGCGGTTCCGACGACGCTCGTCGCGCAAGTCGACGCCGCGATCGGGGGGAAGACTGCGATCGATCTCGACGAGGGGAAGAACCTCGTTGGCGCGTTCCACTGGCCAGCTCGGGTGGTGGTCGACCCCGGGCTTCTGGCGACCCTCCCGAAGGAGGAGCGCACGCACGGGCTGGCCGAGGTCGTGAAGATGGGCCTCCTCGCCGGCGAGCGGCTATGGGAGCTTCCGACCGCGGAGCAGGTTCGGCGCTGCGCGGCCTTCAAGGCGGCGATCTGTCTCCGCGACCCCTTTGACGAAGGTGAGCGCGCACAGCTCAACCTCGGGCACACGTTCGCCCATGCGCTCGAGGCGGCGTCCGGATACGGGCTCTCTCACGGGCGCGCAGTCGCGCTCGGGCTCGTAGCCGCGCTTCGTCTCTCGGGGCTCGCCGGTGAGGCGGACGAGGTCGGCGAACTGCTCGACGCACGCCCGGTCTCCGTCGACCGCGAGGCAGCGTGGGCCGCGCTCGCACGAGACAAGAAGGCGGCCCGCGGGCAGCTTCGGCTCGTGCTGCTCACTGCCCCCGGGCAGCCGCGCAGCGGCGTGCGCGCCGACGAGCGCGAGGTCCGTGCGGCTCTCGATGCCCTCATCGAATAGGGTCGAGGCGTGCGCATCGTCGTCCTCAACGGCGTCAACCTCGACGCGCTCGGCCGCCGCGATCCTGCTCTCTACGGAGGTGTCACGCTGTCCGAGCTCGAGACGCGGATCTACGAGTGGGCCTCCGAGATCGGCTGCACGGTGCGCTGCCGGCAGACCAACCACGAAGGCGAGTTCGTCGACTGGTGTCACGACGCGCTCGACTGGGCGGACGGCGTGATCGTGAACCCGGGGGCATGGTCGCACTACTCGTGGGCGATCCGCGACGCCGTCGAGCTGCTCGAGGTGCCCGTCGTCGAGGTGCACCTGTCGAATGTGGATGAACGCGAGGAGTGGCGTCGGCTTTCCGTGCTCGAAGGCCTGCTCGCAGACCGGGTCGTCGGGAAGGGGCCCGACGGGTACCGGGAGGCGCTCGAGATCCTCGCGCGCGAGCGCGAGTGAGCCGGATCGCGCGACTCGCGGCGCTCCTCGAGGAGCCGCTCCTCGTCGCAGGCCCGCCGGGTGTCGAGACGGGCCAGGTCAACGTGCGCTACCTGACGGGGCTCGCGAGCTCGAATGCCGCGGTGCTCGTGGAGCCGGGCGGGAGCGCGACGCTGTACACGGACTTCCGGTACGCGGGCCGCGCTCGCGCGATCGGCGGAGTTGACGTCGTCGAGACGCCGCGCGGGCTCCTGCCGGCGATCGGAGAGCTGCTGGCGGGCCGGCGGATCGGGTTCGAAGCTGCGCACTTGCCGTATGCGGCGTTTCACGCTCTCTCCGACGCGGGCGTGGACGCCGTGCCCCGGTCGGGGCTCGTGGAGTCGTTGCGAGCGGTCAAGGACGTCGACGAGATCGATGCGCTGGGGCGCGCCGGTGCGCTCTCGGACGAGATCTTCGAAGCGCTGTCTGCCGAGCGCTTCAGCGGACGAACCGAGCGCGAGCTCGTATGGTGGGTCGAGCGAAGCTTTCGCGAGGCGGGGGCCGACGGAGTCGCGTTCGGGACCATCGTGGCGGCCGGCGCGACGGCGTCGTCGCCGCACGCGGTGCCCGGCGATCGCGTGATCGAGGCGGGCGTGCTGGTGACCATCGATGCGGGCTGCGTCCTGAACGGGTACTGCTCCGACTGCACGCGAACCTTCGTGGTCGGGGAGGTAGGAGACCGCTTGCGTGACCTCCACGCGCTCTGCCTCGAGGCACAGCTGGCCGGTCTCGACGCGGTTGGGCCCGGGGTCAGCGGTGCGAGTGCGGACGCCGCCTCCCGAGTGCCGATCGAAGCGGCTGGTCTCGGCTGGGCGTACGGGCACGGACTGGGGCACGGCGTCGGCCTGCAGGTTCACGAGGCGCCGGTGCTTCGACCCGAGTCCACGGACGTGCTGGAGCCGGGCAACGTCGTCTCCGTCGAGCCCGGGGTCTACCTTCCGGAGGAAGGTGCGGGCGTGCGCATCGAGGACCTCGTGCTCGTCACGGACGACGGGCGGGAGCGGCTCACGCGGTTCACGAAGGAGCTTCTCAGCGTCGAGTGAGCGGCGAGCGTGACATCCTCGAGGCGAACGAGCGATACGCGTCGGGGTTCGATCTCGGCACCTTGCCGCGCGAGCCGAAACGCAACGTCGTCGTCGTGACGTGCATGGATGCACGGATCGACCCGCTCGCACTGCTCGGTCTCGAGATCGGAGACGCAAGTGTCCTGCGCAATGCCGGAGGGCTCGTGACGGACGACGTCCTCCGCTCGCTGGCGGTCTCGCATGCAGTGCTCGGAACGCGAGAGGCGATCGTGATCGGGCACACGGAATGCGGGTTGCACGGAACCTCGAACGCCGACCTGCGAGACCTCGTCGGAAGCGGGGAGGACGTCGACTTCCTCCCGTTCGCCGATCTCGACGAGAGCGTGCGCGAGAGTGTGCGACGGATTCGAGAGTCCCCGCTCCTCCCGAGCTCCTTCCGGTCCTCCGGGTACGTGTACGACGTCCGCAGCGGTCGGCTGCGCTCTCTCTAGACTTCGCGCGGCATGGCAGAGACGGTCTCCACCAATCAGTTCCGCAACGGGATGCACATCGAGCTCGAAGGCTCCGTCTGGCGCATCGTCGAGTTCCAGCACGTCAAGCCCGGGAAGGGCGGCGCGTTCGTGCGGACGAAGCTCAAGTCACTCGAGTCCGGGTCCGTCGTCGACAAGACGTTTCGCGCGGGCGAGAAGTTCGCTCGCGTGCACACCGAGGTGAAGAGCGTGCAGTTTCTCTACGACGACGGCAACGAGGTCCATTTCATGGACGAGGAGACGTACGACCAGTTCGGGCTACCGCGCACGGAGGTTGCGGCCGAGCTCGCATACCTCGCGCCCTCGAGCTCCGTGCAGATGCTCGCAGTGGACGGCAAGCCTGCGGGCCTGCAGCTACCGGGCTCGGTGGAGCTCACCGTTGCCGCCACCGAGCCTGCCGTGCGGGGTGACACGGTCACGAACGTGACGAAGCCCGCGACGCTCGAGACGGGCGCCGTCGTCAGCGTCCCGCTCTTCGTCGACACGGGCGACCGCGTGAAGGTCGATCCGCGAGACGGCCGCTACATCTCGCGCGCCTGACATCCCACGAGCGTCGGCGTGAGTCCGGGACTCGGCGGCCCGCGGAGACGTGTCTCCCCGAGCGCCGCGTTCACGAAGAGCCGACTCGCCTGCGTACGCGCCGCCCAAGCTACAAGTTGTAACTTGGGCGCTCTCGCGCCTCGAGGACGGTGCAGGTAGGACGTTCTAGCCGTGAGCGCGGCTGTTCATCCCAAGTTGCAAGTTGTAACTTGGCGCCGTTTCCGGCATGTCCCTCCCGGCCCTGGGCGGGTGTGCCTCAGTCGCCGTCGCCGTCGCGTCCGGGGTCCGCCGACGGGTCGGCTCGGCACGGGGCGTCGGCTTGCTCGCTGCGAGAGCTCCGGCTCCTGCACGGAGACCGGGATCGATCGCTCGTCCGCTTAGAACTCGAATCGAAATGAAGCCTTGAGCCGCCGGAACGCGCCGGACGGCACGCTGCTTTGTCCTCAGTCGCCCCGATATGTCTCATATCGGGGCTCCCTGCGTCCTCGCATCGCACTCGCCCGGGCGCGCCCCGGCGGCGAAGCGTCATTCCGATTCGAGTTCTTAGAGGGCGGGCACCCGAGTCGAAGGATGGGTCGCTAAGGTCCAGCACCGTGCCGAAGCTCGTCGACACGACCATCCGCCTGCTCTCGCAGGAGCCCCTCGCGGGTCGCTTGCCGACCTCGGAGGTGCTGCGCGTGGCCGAGATCCTCGACCAGGCCGGCTTCGCATGCCTAGAGGTCTCGGGAGGCGGTGTGTTCGACGCGACGG